>JBKJUK010000388.1:0-6041 GCA_046590705.1 Thermoanaerobaculia bacterium | reverse complement strand
GTCATCGCTGAGTCCGAAATACGGAGAACGTGCCGCGGCCAGTACTGCGGCCAGATCGAACGGCGTCACCATGGCACGCAGGACCGCCAGCAGATCGGTGACCGGACGACTGTCCAGTAATCGCGTGACCGGCCCGAGGGCGTAGGGAATGCCGAAGCGGTCGAAGTGATCGAGATACACGTCGAGCTTGGTCAGACGACGAAACAGGATGGCGATGTTGCCGCCCTTCACCCCCCGCTCGCGCGCATGGAGCAGGAACGAAACCATGGCCATCGCTTCTGCCGCCCTCTCGTCGGCAGCCTTTTCCGGTGACGCATCAGCAGCAATGAACTCGATGCGCGCCTCTGCAGAATCGCTCCCTTTCAGACGTGGTGTCAGCGACGAGTACTTCGGGCGGAAGACATTCTCTGTAGAAGCCTCGGAGAACAGCCTCGAGAAAAGTGCGTTGATGTTGCGCACCAGAACCGGATCACTTCGATACTGATCCTGAAGTTGCCGGTGTTCTGCTCCCGATGCGAGCAGCAGCTGGACCAGCGCGTTGTAGGTTTCCGGGTCAGCGCGCCGGAACGAGTAGATCGACTGCTTGGGGTCACCCACGATCGTCACTCGTCCCACTCCGAGAGTTCCATCTTCGTTCCGCGCCAGCAGATCGACGATCTCAGCCTGTACGCGGTCGGTGTCCTGGAATTCGTCCACGAAGAAGATCTGAAAACGCCTGCGCAGCTCGCGGAGGATGATCGGGTCGGCCAGCAGTCTGCGCGTCCTGATGAGCAGATCGTCAAAGTCCACGATCCCGTCTTTTCTCTTCTGCTCTTCGAGGAAAGCAACGAAGCGCCTGACGACGCGCAGCAGTATCCCAGCGGCGTGATGACAGGTCAGACGCTCATGGACGCTGGGTTTTCCAGTTTCGCCACCGTTCTTCAGAAACTTCAGCGCCGGAATGTAGGATCCCTTTCCCAAAAGCCTCGTTTTATCCAGATGGAAAGCAATGGGAGCGAAGTACCCGATCCACTCCATGCAGTCCGAACCTGCAGGCATGGTGTGACTGCGGAAGTACTCGACGATCCTGGTGAGGTGGCGGTCGGCTTTCGACAATTCCGGACCGGATGTGCCCGCGAGTTCAGCAACGACCGCGCGCATTCTCGGTTCGATGATCTCGACACCTCCCATCAGGAGGCGATCATCATCGAGCAGTTCGCGACGAGAGAAAAACGTGAGCAGCGTCGTTCGGATATTGTCCAGCTTCAGGAAACGCCCGAAAAGCGTCTCCCACTCAGCCTGACATTCGGCTGAAGGTGATCGCAGCTCAGTTTCCACCCATTTCTCGAAGATTGAACGATAGCGTTGAGTGAGATTGTGTCCCTGGACGATCGAGAAATCCGGGTCGAGGCCTGCCTGCAGCGGGTAGGAGCGGAGGATCCCCTGGCAGAACGAGTGGATGGTCTGCGACCTGAGTTTCTCGACCCGCTCCGGGTGCCCCTCGAAGACTTCCCGGAATGCGGCCTTCTTCTCCGGTGGAAGCACGAAGATGGGGTTCGTCGAACCGGCCGGCCAGCCTGTGACCTCGTCGTCGAGATGAAGGATGAGATCGAACACGGCCGAGCGGAGACGATCTGCGAGTTCTCCGGCAGCCTTCTCGGTGAAGGTGATGAGTACGATCTTCTCCGGGTTGAGCCCGGGATCAGCGACCAGCAGTTCCAGGACCTCGCGAACGATGGCGGTGGTCTTTCCTGTACCGGCCCCTGCTTCGATGACCAGGTCGCGGCGCAGTAAGGGTGCAGGCTCATCGAAAAAACTGCGCTGAAGCCTGTTCATTCGGCAACGCCGAGCAGCAGGCTGGCCGCCGTGGTGGTCGATTCTTCCGAGGCGTCGGCTTCGTCATGTTTGGCGCGACACCAGAGCGTCATCGTGCAGTACTTGCAGCGCTTCTCTTCGGGCGTGGCCCGGAAGTAGCCGTTGAGCATTCCACTCGCGAAAGCGTCCAGCACTTTCTCGAGACGCTCGGATTGTTGCTCCAGAGGAAACCCGAACTTGTTGAGTGCGAACTTTGTGAGCGGCTTGATCTGGATATCGATGCCTGAAGCAGTCAGCTTTTCAAGCGAACGCATGGCCAGCCCATACATTGGTAGTTGAAGTTTCAGTCCCTGCGCCGCATCGGCTTCCAGTTGGCTGTGAGCTGAGGCCGTTCCTGCTTTGTAGTCGATGACCCGAAGACGCCCATTGCTCACATGACGGTCGATCCGGTCGATCTTGCCAATGTAGTAGAACTCCTCGGAAGGCACCGGCAATCTGGCGGCCTGGTAGTGGCCGGCGGTTCCGTCGCGCTGCGTGCCGAACTGGATCTCACATCCTGCGGGCCGGTATCCACTCTCGAGCATTTCCAGCAGGTCGTGACGAACGAACGTCTCCAGCGCGCGTCGCGTCAGGCTGCGTTCAATCTGTCGGAGGACACGGCTTTTCGAGGGTCGCTCCAGGTCGAGTCGTTCGAAAACATCGTCGATGGCCTGGTGCAGGTATGTGCGAATCCGCGAAGGAAGTTCATCGAGCTTCTCAGCGTCGAGTGCGTCGAATTCAGCTGCTGGCAGATGCGAGTAGAAATGCTCGAGGATGGCGTGATCCACTGAACCCTTCGTTCGCGGATTCAGCTGCAGTTCGTCTTCCGGCGATTCCATCTGCTCGATCCCGATCAGCGTTGAGAAGAGAAATTGCTGCGGGCAGCTGCCGTACCTCTCGAAGGCTGTGGGCGAGGTGAGCCTGAGTCGATCCCTGACTCTGGCCTGCAGTGAAGGAGATGGCTGAAGAACACCATCGAATCTCGATTCGCTGTTCGCGCTGGCGTAGACCTGCAGCCCGCGCCTCGGCACCCGTTCGGGTGACTGGCCGGCCAGAACACTCTGTAGCAGGACTTCGCTACGGGTTCGCCTGCTGGCAGCCTCACCGCGCCGTGAGGCTGCGTACCGTTCGAAGTCCTTCATGATGAGTGGCAGATTCCCCGGATCCCGTTCGGCAGCGAACTGTCTCAGCAGGGGCGAAACGCGCAAAGACTTACCGGAGGAATCAGTGCGCGCTGCAGAGAGTGACAAGGTTTCCGTGGCGGCATCACGCACGATTGCAAAGAGAAGATTCTCCTCGTCGGTCCCGTCATTCAACTCACGGATCTGCATGGCCTTTCTGAGTGCGGGCTGAAGGAGAAAATCCTCGGAACGACCCTGCGGAAACCGGTCGCTCTGCATGCGTGTCAGAAAGCAGTGCCGGAATGAACGTCCGCGGAAACGCATCACGTCGCCGAACCAGATCACCGGAAGAGTGCCGGCTGGCGAGGGGAGTTCGCCTGCGCTGTCTATCAGCGTCCCGATCTCTGCAGCTGTGAACCGGAGCGTAGTGCGACTGAAGCGACGCAACATCGATTGCAGATCCTCGAGTGCCGCCAGAGCCAGCAGGTCAGCTTCGATTCGAGGCCTGTAACCGCGGATGATTCGCTCCAGCCTGGATTGCCACTGCTCGGCACTCCCTGACTCTCCGCTGAAGCCTGAAAGCTGCTCGATCTTTTCGACAATTTCCGCGAGACGGAAGATCTGCTTTGCGCTGGCCCGGCCTTCTTCCTGCAGGCGAGTGGCCTGGGCCCGGATCCCGCTGGCCCGCCCGCCACTGATTTCTGCCTTTCGTGAGGCCGCGTCGAGTCCCATCACCTCCGCAGCGGTTGCACCGATGGCGCGGATACCGGCCGAGGCGATCTCGATGACTTCATCGCGCGGGTAATTCCGGTCGCGAGCCTGCAGCAGAAGCAGGACGGCCCGGATCAATGGGTGGGAGCGGAGATGGATGGCCGGCTGCTGGCTGAGACGGAATCCGAACTCAGCCGCGGCGCTGGCGAAAAGCCGGTGCTCGGCTGGGTCGACGGAACGCATCACCATCCCGATCGTTTCAGGCGCTGCCCCGGATTCCAGCAGTGAAGCGACATGCCTGCAGGTCTGCCGAATCTCGGCCCTCACGTTCGCTTCGAGCCGAATCGTCCACGCGGCAGCCGCTTCAACTTGTTCGTGCAGACCGGCCGGCGCGCAGTGCGCAGCCATGCGGGCCGCCAGTGCAGTGGCGAACCTGTAGGTGGGATCAGTCGGGAGGAGAGGAATGTAAATCGACGAGGCCTGTCCGTTTTTCAGCAGAGTTTCCAGAAGAAGAGCCTGCACTTCGGTCGCGTCGTAGAAGCCGAAGATGATCTGTTGCGGGATCGCTGCGTCCGCAAGGATCCGCGTGGCCAGGGAGAAGACATCAGCAGGATCGACCGCTCCGAGTGCCGCAATCTCATCTTCGTAGCGCTTCCAGGCCTTCGCTACGCCCTCGGATCTCCGGTCGGCCGACTTTGCAGCTTGTCTGGCGAATCTACTGACCGTGGAGTTGCTGTCGCGAAGATCGCGATAGGAGCGGTAGAGAAGTCCGCCGAGCGAGGCCGATTCCAGGAGTGTCTCCGGGACGTCTCTGGCCACCAGGCTCATGGCGGTTCGGCGCTCGGTCTCGTCTGCGACGCGCGGATATTGACCTCGAGCATGCAGGAGCTCGAGCGCGAAAGTCTCCACCGGTCGCAGTCGAAGTCCCGCAATTCCGTCTGGAAATTGCCGGATCAGGCTCGAGCTGATGGCCTCAGCCGCGCCGCGCGACGGAACGATGATCTCAATCGGCGCGGTCAGTGCTGCTGACAGGCCGGGACCTCGACGGGTCAGGCGCGCCAGCAGGTCTTCCAGGAGAGCCGCGTTGAGAGTTGCGTACGTCCCTTGATGTAGAGCGGGGAGGGGAGGCATCGAGTCGATTCATTATAGATGTCCGGATTTCAACTGCGTCGTGGTTCTACATCTGTTAGAGATGTGTTCGATTTTCCAGGGTGCTGCGAGAATCTGACTCATATAATGCGCGGAATGGCGGGGTCATCAATCAGGGTCGTGACGGTGAAACGGTGGGTCAGCATTTTTCTGCTCGCTCTCACCACGTTTTCCATCGCGGCCATCACCATCTCTCTGGCGGGGAAGGCCTACTCCAAAGTGGACGCCGTACCCTTTCGCGATTTGAGGGTTCTGGCTCGTCGGCTGTCTGAGGGGCCGATGCCGATGTCTACGCTGGTGGCGCTGACCATGCCGATGATTCTGAACATCCTGCTGTTCATGCCCTGGGGATTTCTGATGTTCATCGTACTGGACCGCCCATCCCGGCCGACGCACCGTTCGTATCTGTTAGCAATCATGCTCGCGATCTGCTTCAGCCTGAGCGTGGAAGCGTGGCAATACTTTCTTCCGACCAGGGTGACGGACGTCAATGACGTGATCTGGAATGCGACCGGGGCGGTACTTGGCGCGATTTTTGGTCATCTCCGCAAACGTATCCGCGTTTCATTCGAATAGGAGCGGTAGAAGTGATTCTGATTGTTGAAGATGACCCGCAGGTGGCGAGACTGATTGCTCTCGTCCTGCAGCGTAACGGTTACACCGGAGAGGTCGTTCCGGACGGACAATCTGCGCTCGATTGGGCCAGAATTGAGCGTCCTCAAATGATTTTTGCTGATCTCAGCTTGAAAGGGATGAACGGTGACGCGCTCTGCATTGCACTCAAGCAGGACCCGTCGACCGCGGACATTCCCTTCGTCGTCCTCTCAGGGGACCGCGATGTTGCTGAGAAGGCGAGAATGTGCGGAGCAGACGACCACATCGGGAAGCCCTTCGAATTCGACGATCTGATTTGCCTGGTCAAAAAATATGCAGACAATCAAGACTGTTAAGCCAACGGAATCTCCTTCAGAACCGGATCCGGTTTCCCGGCTGATCTCGGTCCTCGAGGCGGAGGGCTACACCACCGATCCCGATCTCGACTGGGAAGTCATCGGTGAGCGCGTTTACCGTCGCCCATCCAACGTGGTCTTCGCCCGCGGTGAGACGGTTTTCGTCATCATCGATTACCCGCTCCTCAACGAGAAGACGCTCTCACAGGCGGTCGAAGGACTGACCAAACTATACCGGGCCAAAAGTCTGCGCGAGAAAGCGTTCTCGGTCCTGCAG
>JBKJUK010000106.1:0-2776 GCA_046590705.1 Thermoanaerobaculia bacterium | reverse complement strand
AGCTTGCGCGGTGTGCAGCGCGAAGAGGAATCTCCGTTCCGCGCCGCGAGGGTCGTGCTGTTTCACCGCGTCTGCGCGGACCGGAGATTCCTCTTCGCAGTGACGGCTGCGACGTGTCCGAGGATCGCGCGGCTCATCGGAATGACGCGACGTGATGTCACGAACAATTGCCGAGCATAGGATCCCCGCCACGTCATTCCGATGAGCGGGCGATGACGTACGTAGCTTGCGCGGTGTGCAGCGCGAAGAGGAATCTCCGTTCCGCGCCGCGAGGGTCGTGCTGTTTCACCGCGTCTGCGCGGACCGGAGATTCCTCTTCGCAGTGACGGCTGCGTGTGGATGTTGATGACGCGGCTCATCGGAATGACGTCGCGTACGAGCATGTGATACCGCCGATATTCACTCCCTGGCAATCAGCTTTGTCGCCTTCTCCAGCAAGTCCGAGAACTGATCGATTGTCCCCGCTGTGACCACGATCTGTTTCTCTGCTTCCTTCCACTCGCGCTGCTCGATGGCCTCACGAACAGATGGTAATGTCTTCACTCCATAACCGGTATAAAAACCAGGTGCATAAATGTAATGCTGATACCAAGGTCGATTAGTGAGACCTTCTTTCCTGGTCAATTCTCGTTCTGATTGGATGAGCAGTGTTTCAAGCTCTTTCCAGTTGCTGGCAGCGGAGGCTGATCCTGCGTACTCCCGTTCGTAAGCTGCCGAAGCCAGTTTGAGCCGGCTGATCGAGTTTCGCAGGGGAGCGAAATTCAAGTGGGGCACCGCGGACAGTTTCCGTGGCGGCAGGAGAGTCTCAGTGGGATCGGCGACTGCGTCGTAGGTCTTCTCGGCCAGCATCCGGGATACGTCTTCAGCTTCGGTGCGCATCTCATCTGCAAGCTTCTCTACTTCGATTGCGTAGCGGCCCACTGTGTCGGAGAACGCAGAAAACTCGAACGGAAGGACATCGGCGTTGGCCAGCCGAAGAACCATCCGTCCTCCGACTTTCGCCAGTGTCTCTCCGTATGCGAAGCCGGGATCACCGAAGCGTCGATAGAAATCGAACGAGTCGTAGTTCGAATGGTAGGAACCGCCGTCGTCTTCGCCGCCGAATCCGATGTTGAGCGACGCCACTCCAAGGTGTTGAAGAAATGGTGTGAAATCCGAACCCGAACCGAGCGCTGAGATTCGCAGGTCGGATCGGTCGCGAGCCTCTTTGCGCTCGTCGCCTTTCGAATCGAGAATTCGCTTGGCGCGGGCACGCTGCTGCACGCTGATCTTTTTCTGCGGGTCGATCACATCACGCGCCACTTCATTGACGAATCGCTCGAGCGTGTGCGAGCCACCGGCGTTAAAGAATCCTCGGCCGGTCGAATCGGTGTTGATGTAAACCGCGGCCTTTTTCTTCAACTCCTCGGCGTGAGTTTCCACCCATTCCGTCGAGCCGAGCAGACCCTGCTCCTCGCCATCCCAGGCCGCGTAAATGATGGTACGTTTCGGACGGGCTCCGCTTTTCGCGAGAGCAGCCACTGCGCGCGCTTCCTCCATCATTGCCACCAGGCCGCTGATCGGGTCGTCGGCGCCGAAAACCCAGGCGTCGTGGTGGTTTCCGCGAATGATCCACTGATCCGGCCTCTCACTCCCCTGCAGTCGGGCGATCACGTTGTAGGCTGGAACAGTCTTCCAGTCGAAGGCCAGTTTGAGGCGTACCTTCGAAGGACCGGGTCCCAGGCGGTAAGTGATTGGTAAGGCCCCGCGCCAACTCTCCGGAGCGGTTGGTCCTGCCAGAGTGCGAAGAATCGGCAGAGCGTCACCGTAGGAAATGGGGAGTACAGGAATCTTGGTGATGGTGCGCGCTTCAGCGCGTGTCAGCCGTTTTGCTCCCGGAACCGCTCCGACTCCGGGAGTGAGCGGGTCGCCCGGGTGTGTGGGCATGTCCGCGACCGACCCTCGCTGTGCTCCCTGCTCGTTACGGAACGGGCCTGCCGGATAAACGCCGCCCTGAAAGTAACCGTCGTCCCGCGGGTCGGAGTAGATGATGCAGCCGATCGCGCCGCGTTCGGCCGCGACCTTCGGTTTGATCCCGCGCCATGAGCCGCCGTAGCGGGCGATGACGATCTTTCCCTTCACATCGATGCCGCGCCGTTCCAGCTCATCGTAATCTCGCGGAATCCCATAGTTGACGTAGACAACTTCACCCGTGACGTCTCCGTCGATGGAGTAGGCGTTGTAGAGGGGCAGTCCGTCGGCCGTTTGCGATGACGTCGGATCTTCCTTCAGCTGTTTTTCCTCGAGGGAAGCCTCGATCGGCGAGGGCGTCAGCAGAGTCAGTCGTCGTTCACGAGGCGTGGGAAAGAGCACGTCGAACTGTTCGATCTTCGTGTCGTAACCCCACGAGCGGAACATCGACGCGATCCACTCCGCGTTCTTCTTTCCGGCTGCCGACCCGAGGTGATGGGGGTTGGCCGAGAGCCGCTGCATCCAGGGCTCGAGATTTTTTCGTTCAATCATCCTGTCGAGCTGCAGCTCGAGTTTCTCCTGCGCTTCCACATTGCTGAATCCTCGAATGGGGTTCGGACCCGTGGCGGCTGTCAGATTGAGAGTGAGCAGGGCAGCAATGAACATCGTGAAAGAAGCGCGCATGAAATCTCCTCGAATCAACGGTCGCGATTGTAAGGTATTGTCGGGAAGAGGTTCCCTGCCGGCTTCTCTGGGAGTTACATTCAGGATGTACCGCGGCGGGGACGCGGTTGTGTGTGGCACAGGCAATCCTGCCTGTGGCGCG
>JBKJUK010000095.1:0-5239 GCA_046590705.1 Thermoanaerobaculia bacterium | reverse complement strand
CGCGGCGGAACTCTCGTTCAGTCGCTTCCTCGAAGCGACGAATGAAGATCATCTTGCGAAGAATGTCGGTCCATTCCGGAGCGCAGGATGCCGGGTCGACAGCCACTGCTACTGCTTGTTGTTTTCTAGCCATGCCTCTTGGTGTATCGAAGTTATTCGCGCTTCTCGACTTCGCGCGCGTGCGGGACGGAGATTCTAGTGCGAAAAGCGCGGAAGTGAAAGTTCGTGTCTGAGGACTCGAGTGTGGCACAGGCAATCCTGCCTGTGGAGACGGGTGACACGTTCATTCCGATCTGCGCGCGCAATGTAGAATGCGCCCCTTCGTAACGCACCGCCCTGATCGCGATGGCCAGCGTACGAGTTCGCCGCCGATGCCCACCAGAAAAGCCAATCTCCAGATTCACTTCTGCGTCCTGCTCTGGGGCTTCACTGCGATTCTGGGGAAGATGATCACCCTTCCGGCTCTTCCGCTGGTCTGGTGGCGCATGACTCTGGTGACGGCTGTTCTACTCTTCGTGCCGCGCGTGTGGAGAGCCTGGCGGACGATCCCTCTCCGCCTCTTTGCTGCATACGCTGGCGTCGGCGTCATCATCGCACTCCACTGGCTCACGTTTTACGGCGCGATCAAACTCTCCAATGCCTCGGTCGGTGCGACCTGTATGGCTCTCGCTCCGATTTTTCTGGCTGTCGTCGAGCCGCTGATCATCAAACGCCGCTTCGATCCACGCGAGTTGCTTCTTGGCGCAGCGATCATCCCAGGTGTCCTGCTTGTTGTCGGAGGCGTCCCGACAGGGATGCGAAGCGGCATCCTGGTGGGCGCACTCTCTGCATTCTTCGTAGCGATCTTTGCCACGCTGAACAAAAAGCTGGTCGAACACGCAGATCCTCTCGCCGTGACCGGCATCGAACTGGGCGCCGGAGCCCTGCTGTTAACCATCGTTTCAGTACTGCTCCCGCATACCGGTCCCGCCTTCCCACTACCGGACGCGCGCGATGCCGGGCTGCTGCTGATCCTGGCGCTTGGATGCACACTGCTCCCCTTCACCTTGTCGCTCGTGGCTCTCCGGCACCTGAGCGCGTTCGGCACTCAGCTGGCCGTCAATCTCGAGCCGCTCTACGCGATCATCATCGCCATCGCAATCCTCGGGGAGCACCGCGAACTGGGTCTCAGCTTCTATGTTGGGGTAACGATCATTCTCGGTGTAGTGCTCATCTATCCGTTCGTATCGGGAAAACCGGTGAATAAGGCCGGAGGCCGGGGTCGTGAGGCCGGGGTAGACACAGCACCCCTGTGATTACTGCGACCGGTCAACTGGTGAACCCAGAACGCAGAACGGGAACAACGTGGGCGTTGTATATGACCAGACGGCCCCGTGAGGATGATGGCTTGAACTCGAAGCATGGCGTCACAGGCAGGATTGCCTGTGCTCCACACGGATCGAGAGCTGGACGAAGTCCAGCGCGAGCGGCAACACGCGCACCCGAAACGAGACCGTTTCATCACGCGGCTTAGCGGAGATGCGTGTTCAGGAAGTTCAGGATTTTTGCGTACGCCGCGATCTGATTCTTCTTCTTCGAAAAGCCATGGCCCTCGTCATCGAACACCAGGTACTCGACCGGCACGTCGTTCTTCTTCACAGCCGCCACCAGTTCGTCCGATTCGACTTTCAGCACTCGCGGATCATTCGCTCCCTGCACCACCAGCAGGGGTTTACGGATCTTCTCGGCGTGGAAAAGGGGCGACACCGCCTTCAGCATATCGAGCTGTGTTTCGGGGTTGCCGATCTCCTGATACAGCGCTTTGCGCTGCGCTTCCCAGTAAGGAGGAATGCTGGTGAGCGTGCGCACCCAGTTCGTCACTCCGAAGATATCGACACCTGCGTCGAACACTTCCGGCTTGAAGGCAAGTGCCGCGGCGACCATATAACCCCCGTAACTGCCGCCCATGATGGCGACACGTTCGCCGTCGACGTACAGGAGCGAAGACAGATAAGCCTTGGCCTCCACGCAATCCCAGAGTGGCTCCCGTCCATGCTTCCCATCATCGGCCATGAAGAAGGTCTTTCCGTACCCTGACGAACCGCGATTATTCACGTCCAGAACGACGTATCCATGATTCGCCAGGAACTGCAGCAGAGAGTTATAGCCTTCACGGGCCTGGCCGCCCGGTCCGCCATGAACATTCACGATGGCAGGTGCTTTACTGGTTGCCGAGGCCGGGTGCGGTTTGTAGAGAATGCCTGGCACGGTCATTCCGTCGAACGACTTGAATCGGATCACCTCGGAGTCGACGAGGTCCCTGGGATCTACTTCCCGGGAAAGAGTGTTCGTCAGCCGCGTGGTTTTCTTGGTGTCGAAGTCGTAGACGTAGAGGTTACGCGGTGAGCGATCGCCGATCACATAGAGGGCCAGCTTCGAGTCGCTGGGCGAGATGGATACCGAGGCGATGTCGCCGGCAGGCAGATCGGGAATGGTCAGCCGCCTCGTGGTTTTTGCGTCGTAAATTCGAACAGCATTGTGGCCGTCTTCGTTGATTGCTGACACACGATACTTCCCCTTCTTCGAGAAGAACGTGTACATCACATCCCACCTGGCCTGCTCGATCACGTCGATTTTGGCGGTGGCGAGATCGTATCGTCTCACCTCACTGAATTCGCTGCCATCGTTCGTCAGGAAGTAGAGATACCTGGAGGTAGGATCGAAGTCGGCCGCCGAATAGCTGGCCACACCCTCGTGGCTGGAGATCTGCTGCAGTTTCTTCGTGGTGCGGTCGAAGAGAAACAGGTCGGAATCGGTGGTGGTGTTCGGGCGCTCCAGCGCGACCCATCGCTCATCTCTCGAAATGCCACTGAATTCAAAGCCGGTGTCGTTTTGAAAAAGGATGGTGCGGGCGTAGCTTTTCGCATCGTATTTGTATAGATCGAAAGCCTTCGGATCGCGCTCATTGCTGGTGATGTAGAACGAGGTATCGTCCTCGCTCCAGCCGCCGAAGCTCGCTTTGAGGTTTGCACCCGGAGTGAGATCCCGCTCGCTCCCATCCAACGCACGCAGGTAGACGTGATTGTTCTCATCGCCACCCTGATCACGCGTGTAGAGAATTCGCCGATCCTTCGGGAAGTAAGAAACGGCGTAGGTCGTGTCGGACTTCGAGCGCGTCATGGCTTTCGGAGTTCCGCCTTTGACCGACACGCTGTAGGCATTGAAGATTCCGCCCTCCGCATTCGACGAGAACAAAATCTCCTTTTCGTCAGGCGAGAACGACGCACCGGAGACGGAGGTCGTACCCATGAACTGCTCGATGGTGTACTTCTTTCCCGGCCGCTTCTTTGCGGCATTCGTAGCAGCCACGAGAGAAAGTGGAATGAGACACAGAGCAGCGGCCAGCATCGATCTGATCATGGATTCTCCTTCAGCAGATCCGAGTCTATCTCACGCGCCGTTCTGCACGCGGCCTCATTCGTATCGTCCTCTGGCGCAACGCAAACTCAATCACTGGAGAGATGAAGGGCCTTGCGGATCAGTAGCCGGAGTCGCATGAGGAGTGACTGACACGAGAGGAGACTCAGTCGAACAAGCCTCACCAGGTAGTAGAGCCATGAGAACCGCGGAGAAATCGCGACGGCCTTCCAATCAGGAATCGTCGGAACGAACACGCTGTGGAGGACGGCAGCCGCTCCTTCGCTTGGTCGGTCTGCAAGCCGCGCCACGAACCAGTTGAGCTCTGCCGATGTCGACGGTGCCGGAAGATTTCGCGACATGAAGCCTGCCGCCACCTCGTCGAGCAGCGGTTCGATCGCTGACAAACGTCGTACTGTCTGCCCACCGGTTTCCACTCCCATGACGTCGGCGAGCAGGGCCCTGGCAAGCGCGGAGGTTCGTTGTATGCGGTATTGCGCAGCGCGACGCTCGATCAACGACCAATCCAGTTGTCTCCGCTGCACAAGTGCACCAAGCGTCGCGAGCCATTCCAGTCGATCCCAACGATGCTTCGCTCCATGTACTGCCAGAATCAGGAACATGTCTTCATCATCCAGTGAGCGTACCAGCTGGCCTCCGACCGTCACTTCCATGACTCTCGACGCCAGAGTTGCATAGTCATACGCGAAGGGAAACGCGGTCGAGGTGAACTGCCAATGGAGATCGAGGGAAACGTGGCCATCCTGCGAGATGAAACTCCGCTCGCACGAAGCTTGTTCGTAGGCCAGTTCCTCGCGACGCGTGAACGGTGGATCGGCTTGATAACCGAGCTGCCCCAGCACACGTCGGACGTCTCCGAGTGCAGCGCGAGAAACGAGCACATCGAGATCGCCGAATTCACGCATCGCCACATTCTCGTACGCGCGTGCAGCGAGTACCGGGCCTTTGAACGCGACGCCAACAGTCACAGCATCGAGCGCCCGAAGGATCCGGATCAGCTCACCGGTCATTCGAAGATTCCTCAGTGCGGTGCGCGCCTGTCGCCCCTTGAGTTTCTTCTTCAGTTCCTCAGGAAGAATCGCAGTTGGGTTCTGCTCGACGGACTTCAGAACGAGCGGTGCAAGTCCATGGTGATATAGATACGACTCGAACCGGATCCAGTCGACCTCTGCGTTCGAGGGCAACAGAGTCGGGATCGAGATTGCATGACGGCAGAGCGCGATTGCAAATTCAGCCTCAGGCCTCACTCGACTCTCTCTCAGGCATCATTCTTCAGCAGCGTCGAACGTACGACTTCCAACGCCTTCTCCACGTCTACCAGCTCGTCGCGATGCAGATCGAGAAGCACCTCGGCGATTTCGAGAATGCTGCGACGTCCGTCGATGGATGCAAGCGTGTCGCGAGACCGTTCGATGTCTGCATTCAGTTCCGGAACAGCAGTCAATGCGCTTCGATGAATGCCATCTGCGGTCATCACTGTCGAGAAAAAGGTGGACTGTAATGGTATGGATATCACATCTCCGCTCACAGAGAAGGCCGACCCTGACCACGTCCAGGTGTAGTCGTCACCGACTGGAGTCGCAGAAATACTCACGCTGACTTTATGGCCAGCCTCGACTTCGAGCGGGGCCAGCAGCGGAAAGAACATCTGCCCGTAGATCAACGGCGGCGCCCCTGGAGCATTGGTGATCCAGACGTTTTTGGCAAGCTCGGAATCGAACCACAACACGAATCCGTCGACAGTTGCACATCGTCGAGGGCTGGTGGAAGGACACAGGGCGCCTTGAGGACATGCTGGAGGCCAACCGGCTGGTGCTCGACA
>JBKJUK010000052.1:0-13396 GCA_046590705.1 Thermoanaerobaculia bacterium | reverse complement strand
GTTGTGGTGCTGACTGACAAGACCGACATCGCCAACGTACGCCTCGAACTGGCCAACGGGGTCATTGCCAATCTCACCGCCAGTCGTGTCTCCGCCGAGCGAGTGCGAAAACTCAGGCTGTACGGGGCCGATGTCTATGCGTCGCTCGACCTGAAAGAGCAGGAAGTAAAGGGCTATCGAATCGCGTCGGCGAATGGAGCGAAGACCCTGGAGCCACGCTCATGGAACGTAGAGAAGAAGGAACCGCTGCGCGCCGAACTGCAGGGATTCGTCAAGGCCGTGGTCGAACGATCAGTGCCGCTGGTGACCGCAGAGGAATCGATGCGAGCCCTGGCACTGGCACACCGCGTCACCGATGCCATTTCGCAGGCCATGAAGAAATGATCGAATCAGACGGAGCGATGAACTGATGAGTGAAGCAAAAGTCGGCATCATCGGAGGGTCAGGCCTGTATGGCATGAAGGGTCTGACAATCTCTGAAGAACGAGTCGTAGAGACACCGTTCGGTCATCCCTCTGACGCATACATGCTGGGAGACCTTGATGGCGTGCCCGTCGCTTTCCTTGCACGTCATGGTCGGGGCCATCACATTCTGCCGTCAGAATTGAACTTCCGGGCCAACATCTTCGGGATGAAGATCCTCGGGGTGGAGACAATCGTTTCCGCGTCTGCCGTGGGATCGATGAAAGAGCAGTACGCGCCCACCGACATCGTCATCCCTGACCAGTTCATCGATCGCACCCGTCACCGTGTGGACACCTTCTTCGGCGATGGACTGGTCGGACACGTTTCGTTCGCTGACCCTGTCTGCAGTGACACCGCCGCCGCTCTGGTCGAGGCAGGTCGAAAGGCAGGCGCGCGCATCCATGAGAGAGGAACCTATCTCTGTATGGAAGGTCCGCAGTTTTCCACGCGAGCTGAATCGCTCCTCTATCGTTCATGGGGCGTCGATGTGATCGGCATGACCAATCTGCAGGAAGCGAAGTTGTCGAGGGAAGCGGAGATCTGCTACGCGACTCTGGCCATGGTGACGGACTACGATTGCTGGCACGAGTCGGAAGAAGCGGTGAGCGTCGAGAAGGTGATTGGATACCTCCACAAGAACGCTTCCACTGCGGCGGAGATCATTCGAAACGTGGTGAGCGTACTGGCCGGTCGCGAACGTTCCTGTCCGTGCGAATCAGCGCTCAAATACGCGCTGATGACCGAACCATCTCGAATACCGGCGAAGACCCTGAAAACTCTCGAACCGATCGTGGGACGATATCTTTCGAAGGCAGTAGTTAGTAGTTGAGTAGCCAGTAACCAGTAGCTCTTAATTCTCCATTCTCCATACGAGGTTTTTATGTCGATTACTGTTGTTGGAAGTGTGGCCTTTGACTCGATCGTTACTCCGTTTGGAAAGGCCGATCGCGCACTTGGCGGTTCCGCGACTTATTTCTCGGTCGCGGCTTCGTTCTTCACGAAAGTGCAGCTGGTCGCAGTTGTTGGCGAGGACTTTACCGCTGAAGAGATGAAGGTTTTCGAGGGCCGGAACATCGACACTTCTGGTCTCGAGCGCGTGGCCGGGAAGAGTTTTTTCTGGAGCGGCGAGTATTCTTACGATCTCAACGTCGCCGAGACGAAAGACACGCAGCTGAATGTCTTCGCCGACTTCCACCCTGTGCTTCCCGAGCAGTTCCGGTCACCGCGTGTTCTCTTCCTGGCCAACATAGCCCCTGAGCTTCAATGGGACGTTCTTCAGCAGTGCCGCAGACCACAGCTGGTTGCGCTCGATACGATGAATTACTGGATCTCCTCGCAGAAGGAAGCGCTCACGCGCATCATTTCAGCCGTGGATCTGCTGGTCATCAACGAAGGTGAAGTGAGACAGTTCACCGGCGAAGCCAATCTGATCAAAGGCGCCCGCCAGATGCTGCAGCTCGGACCGAAAACGCTGGTCATCAAGCGCGGGGAGTATGGCGTGCTCATGGTGAACTCCGACAGTGTCTTTGCCGTGCCCGCCTATCCTCTCGAATCGGTCTTCGATCCGACCGGAGCGGGCGACACATTCGCGGGAGGTTTTCTTGGATACATCGCCTCGAAGGAAGCGCCGACTGCTGCAGACTTCCGGAAAGCGATTGTGTTCGGCAGCGTGCTGGCCTCGTTCAACGTGGAGTCATTCTCTCTCGAGCGCGTCCGCACACTGACCATGCCTGAGATCGAAGCCCGGTACCGGGAGTTCAAGGCGTTGACTCACTTCGACGAGGTGTAGTGGAGCCCAGGCCGGGGGCCGGGGCTGATGAACGCAGAACGCAGAACGCAGAACGATGAAGTAAGAAAAAGAAGCGACGGTCGTTTCACGTCATTCCGATGAGCCGCGCGATCGTATGGCTGACGGTGCTGTAAGTGCGAAGAGGAATCTCCGGTCAGCGCAGCCGCGCTCTTTCGGTACGACCTTCGCGGCGCGGAACGGAGATTCCTCTTCGCATGAAAGGCTAGCAAGCTTGCAGGGTTACCGCGTGCTCATCGGAATGACGTGGTGACCAAAACGATCGCTCTGCTCCGGCCTTTTGACCCCGGCCCCCAGCCATTCTTCATTTCTTGCTTCATCGTTCTGCGTTTCATACGCGCTCACCTAACGAAGGTCTCGGTGGTAGGGGCGAACTGCGTTCGCCCGCTCCCCCGTTCGTACTCGCGAAGTGCACCAGAGAGCGGGCGCGCGCAACGCGCCCCTACTCAATTCCCTGCGGATTCACGCGTATGCGTCGGCCCCCGGCCCGATTCATCTCGCCGAATCGAACACGATCTTCCCATCCACAATGGTGTAACGAACCTTGGTCTTGTAGACGTCAGATGGACGCGCAGTGAGCGGATTACGATCGACAATGGTGAGGTCAGCGAGTTTCCCTGCTTCGATCGTGCCGCGAGTTTTCTCATCGAATGACGCGTAGGCCGCATCGAGCGCAAAGCCGCGAAGTGCCTCGGCCGGCGACATCTTTTCTTCCGGATACCATCCGTCCGCCGGCCAGTCCTTCTGGTCCTTGCGTGTCATCGCCGCGTAGATGCCGAAGAACGGGTTAACGTCCTCTACCGGAAAGTCGGATCCGAAGGCCAGTCTTCCTCCAGCGTCCAGAACCTTGCGCCATGCGTAGGCCCCACGAACCCGCTGAGGACCGAGCCGGGCCTCGGCCCAGTACATATCCGATGTGGCGTGAGTCGGTTGCATCGAGGCGATGATCCCGTGCTTAGCCAGCCTGGGAAAGTCCTCGAGCGCGCTGACCTGCAGATGCTCGATGCGGAAGCGATCGATCGGGACGACTCCCGCCTTCGCGAAGGCGTCGATTACGTTACGCGTTCCACGATCCCCGATGGCATGGGCATTGACCTGGAATCCGGCCGCACGTGCACGTTTTGCCACGTCGAAGAGATGTTCCGGAGTCGCAATCATCAGACCGGAGTTCTGCGGATCATCAGTGTATGGCACAAGCAAGGCCGCGCCGCGCGATCCAAGCGCACCGTCGGCGTACAGCTTCACCGAACGAACAGACAACTTGCCTTTGTGATCCAGTGCCGGTCCTCGCGCGAACCAGCGTTTCAGTAACTCTTCGTTGTCGCCGAGCATGGCGTAAACACGAATCGGAAAGCTTCCTTCATCGATGAGTTCGCGGTAAAGCTCGATGGTCTCGTCATCGACACCGGCGTCGTGCATGGCCGTGAGTCCGTTCGCTGCAACGGTCTGCGCCGCGCGCAGCAGTCTGGCCTTCCTCGTCGCGCGGCTGGCTCGGGGGACTTTGCTGTCGATGAGTGATGTGGCCGTATCGATGAAAACACCGGTCGGGTTGCCCGCAGAGTCGCGCAGGATCTTCCCACCCTCGGGGTCCTTTGATGTTGCCGTAACTCCTGCTGCCTTCATGGCCGCGGTGTTGGCCCAGCTGGCGTGACCGTCGACCCGCTCAATCCAGACCGGGCGATCCGATACGAAGCGATCGAGGTCGGCCGCAGTCGGAAACTGCTTCGTCTCCCAGTCGTTCTGATCCCACCCACGGCCAGTGACCCACTCGTCAGGGCTCAGCAGCGTTTTCGCTCGCGCTGCTACGCGGCTGCCGATTTCTTCAATCGAGGTCGTCGAGACGAGCGGCACCGAGTCCAGCGAGTCCCCGAGGCCGGCCAGGTGTCCGTGCGCGTCGATGAGGCCGGGGAGTATGGTGAGGCCGCTGCAGTCGATCAGCTCGCCAGCTGCGAAGCGGGCGCGTGCTTCGGAGACCGGCCTGATCCCTTCGATGCGATTTCCGTCAACGACTACGGTGAGCCCGGTGATGGTCTCGCTTCCGTTTCCAGTGACTACGGTTGCGTTCTCGAGTAGGAGCACTGGTCGGTTCTTATCATTCATCGGGTTTTCTCCGGACAAGGGTGCCTGTCCCGCGCAGCCAGCCATAACGAGGCTCAGTGAAAAGAGAATCATAGTTCGCTTCATGTACAGCCTCCGGACGTGCGCAGTGAGACTCCTGCGGATGTCGATCAGTTCAGTTCTTCGCCGCAGACCGTAGCATAGCCCGCATTTCTGCGAGAAATGCAGGTGAGGCGGCGGCTCGGAATACGGGTACAACCGCTCAGGTTGGCTTCAGTACATGCGAAGACTGATCTACCTGACGGCTGGTGCTTTTCTGCTGGCCGGACCACTGTCTGCTGACGATCGATTCATCGCCAGCAAGGCCGGCGGCGCGAAAGTGAAAAGCAACGGTAAGGTGGTGATCAGCAACGATCACAACTCCATCCACGCCTTCTCATTCGACGGGAACATCAAAACCGCACTCCTGAGTCTGCGGTCTCTTCGTGGATCTGCGCTCCGATTCCAACCATTCGGGAGTGTGATTTTTAACGGCAATGCCGCAATGAGTGCTTCGGTCCCTGCACATCTTGCGGTCGTGATCCAGGAAGCTTCGCGACAGTACGGCGTCGATCCGCGACTTGTCACGGCCGTGGTCCGCCGCGAGTCCGCCTTCAACTCCTCGGCCGTCTCACGGGTCGGTGCCCGCGGACTGATGCAGTTGATGCCGGCCACAGCGAAGTACCTCGGCATCACCGATTCGTTCGACATTCGACAGAACGTGTTCGCAGGCACGAAGTACCTGCGTAAGCTGCTCGACACCTTCAACGGTGATCTGAATCTCGCACTGGCTGCCTACAACGCCGGTCCCGGCGCCGTAGCTCGGTACAATGGCATCCCGCCCTATCGCGAAACGCAGAACTACGTAGCCGCCATTCGCGCCGACTACGAACGTTCGCTGCGGTAGTGGGGCTGGTAGTTAGTATTCAGTAGTCAGTAACCAGGCCAGGAGTGAAGCGGGGTGAGTGCGCCGACTGATATGAAGACGTGGCTGGAAATCACCGCTTATGACCGTCGTGTCGAGGCGGTCGTTCTCACCGCCTATGACACGAGGACCGGTCTGCTCTTCCACTCGGACGTGCGCTGGTAGCCGACCGGACGTATCTACGCGCCGCCTAGCTTTCGGTTGCAGCGGACTTCGTGCCGCACGGTGCTGAGTCGCTGTGCCGTAGTACTTGCGTGCGGCACGAAGCCGTGGAACCGAGGTCCGTTAGTGTAAGTAGCGCGTGATCCGTCCCGAATACTCTCGCCCCAGAGTGCGTTGAGAAGAAGTACGTCAATGGCGTATGCTTGGCGTCAGAATGAAGTTTGTCGAAACTCCCGTGTTCACGCGGCAGATTGTCGAAATCATGGGCGACTCGGAGTACGCGAGTCTTCAGTCAGCCTTGGTTCTCCAGCCGGAGTTGGGAGATATCATTCCTGGAAGCGGTGGTCTTCGGAAAGTTCGCTGGACGGAGCAGTCGCGTGGCCGAGGAAAGCGCGGCGGTGTCCGCGTCATCTACTACTGGTTTCGACCCGATGAGGTCATCTATTTGCTGCTCGGCTACTCTAAGACCGAACGAGATGACCTGACGGCCGACCAGAAACGCACATTGAAGAAATTGATCGCGGAGTTCAAATGAAGAAAACTCTATTCGACGAACTACTTGAAAGTGTGGCCCAAGCTGGAAAGATCCATCGCGGTGAGGCACGGCCGTCGCGCCAGTATGTTCCCAAGGCGGCGGATGTTCAGGCCATTCGTGCGAAGCTCGGACGGTCGCAGGCCGAGTTTTCCAGAATGATTGGGGTGAGCGTCGATACGCTTCAGAACTGGGAACAGGGCCGTCGCCGCCCTGTCGGACCCGCTAGAGCTTTGCTAGCCGTCGCAGCGCATGCGCCGAAAGTAGTCGAGAAGGCGCTCACCAAGCCGACACGCCGCAGGTGACGCTTGAGTACGGCGGAAGCGCGCCTTAGCGTCATGCGGCTTCGCTTCAGGACACTCTCCTTCGTCTAACGAGAAAGGCTGTGAGAATTCGGTTGGAGTTCGTGACCAGCGGTCCGTAATCCTTGGAGACGAGTGTCATCGGAATTTCAGCGAGGCGCGGACCGGAGATTCCTCTTCGCACATACAGCGCGCGAGCTTGCGATAGCACGTTGCGCTCATCGGAATGACGGTGGAGCCCAAGGTTCGACCTGTGATCGCGACGCACCCTGCTCCGGCCCCCCCGACCCCGGCCCCCGGCCGCTCTACCCTACTGGATACTGGCTACTCACCTACTGGCTACTGATTTCAATAACCCCACTTCAATTTGCTACGCAGCACATCGAAGTAATTCTTCTCGGGTGATTGCACCAGCAGAACGCGGTGACTCGATTTCTCGATGGTCACGCGCTCAAACTCGGTAAGCGGAAATCCCTCCTGACCGTCGAGCGTGAGAAAGACTTCCTGCTGCGGTGTGAGAATTCTAATCTCCACTGAGAGATCATCGGGAAGCACGATGGGACGGTTTGTAAGCATGTGCGGACAGATCGGGGTCAGTACTACTGCGCCCATGGTGGAGTAGAGAATTGGTCCGCCGGCGGATAGGTTATAGGCCGTCGAGCCTGTCGGTGTAGAAACAATCAAACCGTCCGCGCGAAAGCTCGAGACGTACTTTCCGCCCACATCAACCCGCATCTCTATGATGCGCGCGAGTGCACTCTTATTGATGACTGCGTCATTGAGCACGCGGTAACGGCGCGGATCTGCGGTCTCACTCGTGACTGAGACGTCGAAAGCAACGCGCGCTTCGACTTTGAAGTCGCCGATGAGCACCCGTTCCAGCATCGAGGGGAACTCCTCGACGCGGATCTCGGTGAGGAAGCCGAGCGTGCCCATGTTCACGCCGATGATCGGTACTCCATCCGGAGCATGTCGAGCCACGGACAGCAGGGTTCCGTCACCACCGAAGGTGATCATCAGGTCGACGTTGCGTCCGAGGTCGCACTTGGCGACGGAAGAATGCTGCGCGGAGTTGGTGAGAGCCTGGGCTGTGGCCTCGTCGAGGCAGATACCATAGCCGCGGGAAGAGAGATCGCGCGCAACCTCAGCCGCGTACTCGAGTGCTTCGGGGGCCGTGATTTTCGCCGAGATTCCGATCCGCTTCATCAGCCTATTCTACGGGAGGCAGCTCACTGCCTCCTTTCCATCGAAGGTCGGGTCGGTCGATCTGCAGACCGAGCAGATCGAGCACGCGCATCGCGAAGTGCTCGTGATACTGCTCCCAGGTCTGCGCAGCGTAGAAGGATGGAATGGGCGGCATCACGATGGCTCCGGCGCGCGTCGCGGTCACGATGTTCTCGGCGTGAATCAGGGAGAAAGGAGTCTCGCGAAGTGCGAGGACGAGCGGTCTGCGTTCTTTCAGTGTGAGGTCCGCGGCCCGCTGGATCAGTCCTCTGGAAATCCCATGTGCGATCGAGGCGAGCGTTCCTGAGGAGCATGGAATCACTACCATGCCGTCGACGGGATAGGAACCGGAAGCAATGCTAGCGGCGATGTCGTCACGCGAATGGTGGATGATCTTTCTCGAGGCATCGGGTGGAAGTGCGCACTGCTCCACCAGGGCCCTTGGAGTGATGGCCGTTGCAGAAACCTCGCTTGCAGCCACGCGCATGGCACTGCTGCTGACCACCAGGTGCAACTCTTCGATCCGCTCTTCGACCGCAGCGGTTTTGAGGAAGGTGAGGGCGAGTGAGAGCCCTGACGCTCCTGAGATCGCCACGACATATCGGCGACCGCGCGATTCAACGTTGTTCATCAGGCAGAGCCTCCATGACTATCTTAATGCGCCCAGCCCGAACAAAATCTTCTCGAGGACGAAACGTTCTCTTCCTTCGTGTTCGTAGTGACGAATCTCCTTGAGGCCGATCTGTTCGTAAAGGGCGAGCGCAGCGGCATTGTCGGCGTCGACTTCCAGCAGCATTCTGGGCACGGATCGAGCGGCGATCCACTGCTCGGCCCTGCGCATTAACTCCCGTCCGATCCCTCGTCTGCGCATGAGGGTGGCGACGTTGAGAGTCACGACGTCACCATGACGTAATCCGAAAAATTTGATGACTACGAACCCTGCCAGTCGCGAGTCAGCCTCGGCCACGATCGCTGCCGAGTCGCTGGAAAATGCGAAGTAGCGCATCTCGTCTTCCGAGTATCGAGGTTTGCCGGGAAAGCAGACGTTGTCTAGTTCCAGAAGCGCGGCAAGGTCGGTCTCCTGCCCTTCTCGGTAGCGAATCGGTTGGTCGCTCATGATCTTTCTGGCGACGAGAGTATAGACGTTCCCTGCTCAATCTCTGGCGCTGACGTCGAGCGCGGATTGTGTGGCACAGGCAATCCTGCCTGTGGCGCGGAGAATTGAGTTAGACCCACTGCTCAGTGTTTCGCGCATGTGAGCGAAGAGTCGCCGACAGGAGCGACCAGTCGTTTACGTGGAGGAAATCGTCGTTCGAAGTCAGTGCGTGCCGCCACAGGCAGGATTGCCCGTGCCACACAACCGGGTCCCGCCGCGCTGACAGAAATGTTCGAACCGCAGCAGTGAGCTCTGAAGACACCTCGTTGCCCACTCTGAGCCCGCGGTGAACTTCATTTCGGCCGCCTTCCTCGCCTTCCTTCGTCGAACGCAAAAAGTTTTGACGAAGCCATTCTCTCCATTTTCGCGCTGATGTCTTTTTGAATCATGGAGTTAAGCCGCCGTGCCAGCTGCGGTTCGTGGCTTGAAATGTAGTCCTTTCGAAAGGAGGGACGCGAGAGAGAAAAAGACAACTAAATGACAGGACAGTGTGGGAACACAAAAAAGCCAACTAGTAACTGTGACGTTTAACCATCCGATCAACAACTTACGAAAAAAGGAGATGACCATGCGGAAGTCCCAGACCGTCACGATCCTCAGCTTCATCCTTGCCCTCGCACTCGGTTCCACCACGCTCTTCGCTGAGTCAGCAGCAGCTCCATCCGCTTCAGCTTCCACAGGATCCGGTGTCGTCAATGTGAACACTGCCGATGCCGTTCAGTTCGCGCATCTTCCCCGGCTCGGGCCGAAGGCCGGAGACCGCATCGTCGCCTACCGGAAAGAGAACGGCCCGTTCAAGAAAACCACTGATCTGATGCAGGTGAAGGGGATTGGTGACAAGACCTTTCAGCTGATCGCTCCTTACCTGGTCCTCGACGGCAAGACCACGCTTTCGACCGACCTCAAATCCCCCCGGACAGGCTCCCGACCAAAGGCGAAAGCCTCGGCGACACAGTCCGCCTCATCCCGCTCAGCGCAGTAGCGCTCCCACCCCCCGGCGGGTCGTCGAGTGACGGCCCGCCCCTCAACGCTTCATCGCACGTTCGATGTCGAAGGAGCGAATGAATGCGAATCGCAATCAGAAGGAGACGAAATGAAGCTGCTGCTGGCGTTCCTACTCGAAGCTCTGAACCATGACCACGCCCCGATCTCGCAGCACCTTCTCGTCGAAAGCTTCCGTGAGCACACGACCGTCCATGTCGCGCGCTGCCGGAAGCTCGAGCGAGAAGAGGAGTGTAGGGATGAAGTCGACCACAGCCACAGGAGTGGTCAGCGTGTGCGCCCGTACGCTCTTCCCATGGATGGCCAGAATCCCATCGCCCTCTCCAACCTGGTCATCGAACGGAGAGATTCCGACCCCATAAGGAGTGACCGGCAACTGCGGTGGCAGGTGACTGCTGGGCGAGATCAGTACGAGGTTGGATCCAGGGCCCTCTCGCAGCGATCCAAACTCACGATCGATGGCCCGAAGGTAGGCGCGGATGAGGGCGCCCCTCGGTGTCGATTCGGAAGGCAACCTGACGCCCGGCTGCAGTCGCTGCAGGAAGCGGTCGAACCCTTGCAGCATCACCACACGAGTGCCAACGTTGCTACCGATCTCCTCGAGCAGCGAGATCGCTGCGAGATCTCGGGCAAGAGAATCGATGGCCTGCTGGCGGATGATGGCAGGTACGTCACGACGCGCAAGCGAAGGATCAACAGACAATTTTCTCAGCCAGCGAAGCCGGTGAAATTCGAGTCTCGGCGACTTCTCGGAAAACGTGATGGCCTGTTCGTTTCTCTCGTGGCGAGTCTGCACCCCCGGCCATCCCACCACGCTGGCGCGTTGCCCCTGGCTTGTAAGGATTTTCCAGAATGGTTTCGCTTCGCCGGAAGGAAGTTGTGCCGAAATTCTCTCGACAGGCGGCAGCAGTCCCCATCCCCGAAAGCCGACGCCGCTCGGGAGCAGCAGGTAGGGCTTGTCCCGACGATTGAGCAGGGTGCGGTAGGAGAAGCGACCGGTCACGCCGTGGCGGTAGGGAAGTTTGCCGGTGGCCAGAGATGCCAGGACTGCTTTCGGACTGGTCGACCGAAATGGCTCGACGCGCGCGACAAACGATTCAGTGATGAACTGTCCTATCTGCGGGATGACCCCTTCGGTCCTCAGCTGCATGATCCAGTCGTACGAGAGACTGCGCACAGCCACAACCGTCTGAGCCGTCGTCGCTGCGCTGCGAACCGGAAGCGCACCGAGGCTGGTTCCCACTGCAGGGCGGTAGCGGTCACGTCGTACGAAGAGAAGCGCGGCACAAATGAGCACTACCATCACCGCGCCAATTCGCGACCATCGCCGGATTCGTTCGCTCTCGCTGGATCGCTCGAGAAGCCAGAAGGCGAAGAGCAGGAGTGCGGCTGCCGCAAGAAGAAGAGTCGCTTTCGAGAGGATGCGCACAGCGCCGGCGGGAAGGTAGATTCTCAGCAGCGCGAGGTGCCACCAGTACACCAGGCCGGCGGCAAAGGTCGCTACCACCGAGAAGCCGGTGACGCTCTGTTCGGGAGGGCCGGCTTCGCCGGGTCCAAACTTCACACGCAGGCGATGAATCACGAGCAGGATCGTCCCGAAGACGAGCCCGCAGATGAGGGCGTACGTAACCACTGCGACCGTGAGTTTAACCACTGTGCTTTCGATCTGCGGATTGAGAAAATAAAGCAGAAAGGCCATGTAAAGGCCGAAGAGTGCCCCGCCAGCGAAGCGGCTGATTACCGGTCTCGAGAATGGCATGAGCGAGTCGACAGTGTAGCAACGGCAGGCGCGCCATGATCACGCGGGACGATCTCCTTTCCTGCGGTGGCCCCGCTGATCTGCCTCAGCTGCTCGTAAAGCTCGGATTTGCCCCGCAGCCAGTGGAGATCGATCTGGAGGAATGGCGGCGGTGCGGACTGTCGCTGGGTGCAGCGGAAGGCACCACGCTCACGCACCTGGTCAGCTCAGGCGCGTGTGAAGTTCTGAGCGTGGATTCCACCTCAATTGCGGAAGCGGAGTCGATCGCTCGTCAGTTGTCACTCTGGAATGTCGCGCTCACCTTTCTGGTACTGCACGTCGACTGTGCAAGGCGGCTGCATCTTTTCGCAGCGAGTGGCGGCCGAAAGATGCAGCGACTGCGAGTCGAACTCGAGAATCCTTCACCGAGCGCCGTCTCGCGACTCGCCGATCTCGCGCTTCGTGATCCCTGGTCGGGGCCGACCGCTGAGATCGTACGCAGCGCTCTCGATCGCGAGGCCGTTGGAAGGAAGTTCTTTCTGCGTTACAGCGGGGCCGCCCGTCGTCTGCAGGAGTGCCTTACACAACAGCTTCCTTCCGAAACTCCTGATGACTTGCGTCAGTACGCACTGCTGCTGTTGTCACGGCTGTTGTTTCTGTACTTCATACAGAGAAAAGGATGGCTGGATGGTAACCCTCGCTTCCTGCTCGATCAGTTCATGGAGGCATCGACGGCCAGGGAGAACTTTTTCGGCACCCGGCTCGCTCCCCTTTTCTTCGAATGTCTGAACACGCCCGTCTCTGAGCGCACTCGGGATGTGCTGCGATTCGGGAAGATTCCGTACCTCAATGGTGGGCTCTTCGAGCCGGTCCCGCTCGAGCAGCGTCGTCGTTCACTCACACTGCCGGACAGTCTTCTGCATGACGTTCTCCTCGACGTCTTCGAGCACTTCACGTTTTCCACCGACGAGCAGGAAAGTGGAGATGACGTTGACCCGGAGATGCTCGGCCGCATGTTCGAGAATCTGATGGCAGAAGACGAGCGACTGGCTTCGGGATCTTTCTACACTCCGCGCGAAGTAGCGGAGGAGTTGGTGGCGGGCGCTGTCGTGGCATGGTGCGCAGGCTCTTCGAGATCTTTACGAAAGCGTCTCGAGTCTGCTCTCAGAGATGGGAACGCAGGAGATCTGCTGGCTGCCGAAAAGCGCAGAATTGTTGCGCGCCTTCGGACGGTGAGACTGCTCGATCCGGCGTGCGGATCCGGCGCGTTTCTTTTGGCTGCGCTCAAGGTGATCGAAACCCTGCGCGTGCTCTGTCACACCGCAACTCGCCCTCTCTCCGCACGCGCGCTTCGCGAAGAGATCGTGCAGCAATCGCTTCATGGAGTAGATCTGAAGCCTGGAGCCGTGCGTCTGTGTGAATTGCGACTATGGCTGGCAATCGTCTCGGTCGATGAGTCATCGGACCAGGCTCAACCTCTTCCGAATCTCGATCGTAATATCCTGCAGGGCAATTCGCTGCTCTCTCCTGCGGATTTTCTCTCTCACGACCGGCGCGAGATTTTCCGGGCCTGGTCGCAGCAGCGGCTTGGAAGGCAGGAATTGGTCGAGAGGTACCGCGGCGCCGCACGCGAGCACCGAGCGGCCGCGTCACAGGCGCTCAGGTCGTTCGACATGGGCTCCGCAATCGCGCTGCTCGAGAAATCAGAAGCGCTCGACCTGGCCGACCTCGCAGAGGACGATCCGCAGCCCTCGATGTTTTCCGGCATGTCGGGCGGATCCAGATTCCAGTGGAAAGAGCAGGTGGCGGCGCGCTTGAAACAAACCACCGCCGCGTTGCTGCGGGCTCGGCATGGAGAACTCGAATTCTTCTCGTACGAGGTGCAGTTCGGAGACGTCATGGGCGCGGGTGGATTCGATCTGGTCGTTGGAAATCCGCCATGGGTTCGCAAGGCGCGAATCGAGCCTGAGCAGCGAGGCATTCTCG
>JBKJUK010000187.1:0-8817 GCA_046590705.1 Thermoanaerobaculia bacterium | reverse complement strand
GTCGCGAAGCCACGAGTGCGCCGACAGCTTTCGCTGCGCCGGCATTTGCGCCTTTGCTGGAGGCATCCTGCTCTTTCGACGAAGCAGACACGATGGTCCGTCCTGCGGCGTCGTCGATGACCTGAACATAGATGTACTTGAGGCTGCGATAGACGGCGAGTCTGGGCCGTTCCGCGGTTCCGCGCACTTTGCGCTTGATCCGCTCCCGGATTCTGCCTCTGGCCTGAATTCTTTCTTTTGCGCGATCCATTTTCTTTTCCTTTCATCCAACCGAGGCTGTGTACCCGGTGGTTCGGGACGGCTGCAAGGCCGCCCGGTCTGTTGCTTACTTGCCTGCCGACTTGCCGGCCTTCCGGCGAATCACTTCGTCGCTGTACTTGATGCCTTTTCCCTTGTAAGGATCTGGCTCGCGGAGCGAACGGATCTCGGCAGCGGTCTGACCGACCTTCTGTTTGTCGATTCCTGTGATGGTGACGTGACCGGTTTTCGGTTCGACGGTGATCTCGATTCCGTCTGGAATCTGAAAGCGGATCGGATGCGAGTAACCGAGCTGAAAGACGACTTCGCGGCTCTTCACTTCAGCGCGGTAACCGACGCCGATGATGTCGAGTTCACGCTTGAACCCTTCACTGACGCCATGAATGTTGTTGGCGACCAGGGCCCGCATCAGTCCGTGAACGGCCCGGCTGTTGCGCTCGTCGTTGGCGCGGCTGAACTGCACCACGTTGTTCTCTTCCTTGAATGAAATTCCGGGGGAGAGCGGTGTCGACAGACTTCCCTTCGGTCCCTTCACGACGATGCTGTCACCGTCCTGACGAACCTCCACTCCCTTCGGAAGCGGGATCTCTTTTCTTCCTACACGCGACATGATGTCTCCTTACCAGACCTGGCAGAGTACTTCGCCGCCGACGCCGGTCTTGACCGCTTCGTCGCCGGAGAGCACACCGCGCGAGGTCGAAACAATCGAGAGTCCGAGTCCGCCGAGTACGCGGGGGATCTCTGCCTTATTACGGTACACACGTCGTCCAGGACGAGAGATACGCTCGATTCCATGGATGACCGGTTCGCCGTTTCCGGAGTACTTGAGGTAGATACGAATCGTGCCCTGAGGCTCGGCTTCGACGAGTTTGTAATTCGCGATGTAACCTTCGCTCTTGAGGATGCGGGCGATTTCCACTTTCAACTTCGAAGTGGGCATTTCCACGCGCTCGTGGCGGGCCGATATTCCGTTGCGAATACGTGTGAGCATATCCGCGATGGGGTCTGTCATAGACATCTTCTGAATTCCTCCGCTTGACCGCGCCAGCGCCAGCGGTTATCCCGCAGCGCGCACGACCAGTTCGTTGTCGTTACCAGCTCGCTTTGATAACGCCTGGGACGTAACCACTCAATGCGAGTTGCCTGAAGCAGATGCGGCAGAGCTGGAACTTGCGCAGAAATCCACGCGGCCGTCCGCAAACCTTGCAGCGATTCTTGGCCCGAGTCGAAAACTTGGGCTTGCGCTGCGCTTTTACAATCATTGAAGTCTTGGCCATCTTTGATTCCTTCCCGGTCCTTTACTTACCGAAGGGCATGCCGAGTTCCCTGAGCAGGAAGCGGGCATGTTCGTCGTTCGTTGCAGTCGTGACGATGGTGATGTTCATTCCCTTGGCCTTGTCGACCTTCGAGTAATCGATCTCAGGGAAGATCAGATGGTCTCGAATTCCGAGCGTGTAGTTTCCACGACCATCGAAGGCCCTGGTCGGTACACCACGAAAATCGCGAACACGCGGCAGAGCGATGTTCAGCAGGCGATCGAGAAACTCGTACATCTTCTCGCCACGCAGGGTGACCATCGTACCGATCGGTGCACCTTCGCGAAGCTTGAAGCTGGCGATCGACTTCTTGGCCTTGGTGATGACCGGCTTCTGTCCGGCGATCTGAGTGAGCTCTTCGACGGCATTGTCGAGGACCTTCATGTTCGAGATGGCCTCACCGATACCCATGTTGAGCACCACTTTCTCGATCTTCGGAACAGCCATCGGATTCTTGATTCCGAATTCGCTCTGAAGTCGTTTCGTTACTTCGGTCTTGTACAGTTCTTTGAGTCGCGCAGCCATCAGGTTCCTTTCGGTCCGTTCTATGAGACCAGCATCAGTCCGTTATTTCTTCGAGATTTCGGCATCGCACTTCTTACAGACGCGAACCGAACCTTCGTCAGTGAGCTTCTTTCCCATCCGCGACGGTTCGCCGCAGCTGGGGCAGATCACCTTGAGCTTGTCCACCCGGATCGGGCTCTCGGTCTCGAGGATTCCGCCCTGCTGATTCTTGGCCGGGTTCTTCTTGGTGTTCTTCTTCATGAAGTTCACCCGTTCCACGATGGCCGTACCGCGCGATGCGATGACCCGGAGAACTTTACCGCGCTTGCCACGATCCTTACCGGAGAGAACGAGCACTTCGTCGTTCTTCTTCACATGCGGCTTGCTGGTGATTTCAATTTTCTTCTTTCTGCTGTCGAGCATATTTCCTCTCTCAGATCACTTCAGGCGCCAGCGAGATGATCTTCATGAATTTCTTCTCACGAAGCTCTCGCGCCACCGGACCGAACACGCGTGTTCCGACCGGCTCATTCGAATCGTTGATCACCACCGCTGCGTTGTCGTCGAATTTCACGTAGGAACCATCGCGACGGCGAGTCTCTTTCACTGTCCGCACGATGACTGCCCTGACGACCGCACCCTTCTTTACTGTTCCGTCCGGCGAAGCTTCTTTGACCGAGGCGGTGATCACGTCACCGATCCTGGCGTAACGCCCGGCTGTGGATCCGCCGCGCATCTTGATACAGAAGATCTTCTTTGCTCCGGTGTTGTCCGCTACCTGCAGAACTGTCCCCATCTGAATCATGGCTTTCTCCTTCCCTTGACGCGAATCTTACGAAGCGCGCGAGAGAATCTCGCGGACGTTCCAGCGTTTTCTTTTCGATAACGGACGCGTCTCTTCGATCACGACTCGATCGCCGAGCTTCGCTTCGTTCCCCTCGTTGTGCGCGAAGAACTTGCTGGTCCGCTTCACATACTTCTGATACATCGCATGTTTGGTTACGTTCTCGACGGCCACAACGATGGTCTTCTCCATCTTGTCGGAGACGACGACGCCTGTTTTGGTCGTCTGCCTGCTGCTTCGATCTGCAGCAGCACCGGTCTCATCGAGTTTCTTGCTGCTCTTTTCTGTTTTGCTTGCCGCCATCGCCATTTCCTGTTTTCCTAGCGTTACGATTCCGGACAGGCCTACTTGGCCGCCTGCTCCGTCTTCATCTTTTCCTTGAGGATCGTTTTGATCCGGGCAATTTCGCGCCGGACTTCACGGATCTTCATCGGGTTCTCGCTTGCACCGGTGGAGCGCTGAAACCGGAGCTTGAAGAGCTGCTCACCGAGTTCCCGCTCGCGCGTCTGCAGGTCACTGTCGCCTTTCTCGCGTAACTGCGCTGCTTTCATCATGCTCCCAACTCCATCTCTTCACGCGTCACGAAACGCGTCTTGATCGGAAGCTTGTGCTGCGCCAGACGGAACGCCTCTTCGGCGATTTCCCTCGACACACCTTCCATCTCGTAAAGGATGCGGGCAGGCTTGACTACGGCCACCCACTGGTCTGGTGGACCTTTACCCTTACCCATACGAGTCTCGAGCGGCTTTTTAGTGATCGGCTTGTCCGGGAAAATACGAATCCAGATTTTGCCACCACGTTTGACGTGTCGAGTCATTGCAATACGAGCAGCTTCGATCTGACGGGCAGTGATCCAACCCGGCTCGAGCGCCTGCAGCCCGAAGTCTCCGAACGAGATCTTCGCGCCGCGCGAGGCCGTACCACGACGGCGCCCGCGCTGCTGCTTTCTGAACTTCACTTTCTTCGGCATCAACATGATGCAATCTCCTGCTCTCGCTTCCGATGACCCGCAACTCCGAAGAGCGCGGACAACTCACCGACTGCTTGCAATATTCGTTTTTACTGCGGTTTGCGGCGGCTGCGGGCTTTTGCCATCTCGCCCTTGAAGATCCAGACTTTCACGCCGATGATTCCGTACGTCGTTTTTGCTTCGGCGACACCATAGTCGATATCGGCCTTCAGCGTGTGCAGCGGAAGACGTCCGTCCTGGTACCACTCGGAGCGGGCGATCTCGGAACCGTTGAGTCGTCCACCGACCCGAACCTTGACACCCTTGGCGCCGAAGCGGAACGCGCTCTCCATCGCTTTCTTCATCGCGCGGCGGAAAGCCACACGACGCTCGAGCTGAGTTGCGATGTTCTCGGCCACAAGCTGCGAGTCGAGTTCAGGACGCTGAATCTCCTGGATGTTGATGTAGACCTCACCGCTGGATGCCTTCTGGAGCTCATCGCGAAGCTTGTCGACTTCCGCACCCTTGCGTCCGATGATGATGCCGGGACGCGAGGTGTAGATGTTGATCCGCATTTTGTTGGCGGTCCGCTCGATGTCGATCTCCGACACGCCGGCATGCTTGAGCCTGCCCTTGAGGTCCTCGCGAAGCTTGAGGTCCTTGTGCAGAGTCTCTGCGTAACCTTTGCCCGCGAACCAGCGCGAGTGCCAGGTCTTGTTGAAGCCCAGTCGAAATCCGTAAGGATGTACTTTCTGACCCAAAGTTGCCTCCGTCCTATTTCCCGCTGGTGCGTGCGCGTCTCTTCTCCGACTTGCGGGCAGAAGCGGGCACTACATCAGAGAGGTGAACCGTCACATGTGATTTGCGCTTGATGATGCGGAAGGCACGACCCATCGGGGCTGGCTGGATCCGCTTCTCGCGAGGCCCCTCGTTCACGATGATCCGTGAGACGAAAAGATCGTCGATATCGACACCATCTTCACGGTTCTCGGCGTTCGCGGCCGCTGACTTGAGGAGCTTCTCGAGATCCTTGGAACACGACTTATTCGTGAACCGCAGAATCCGGATTGCTTCTTCTACTCTTTTGCCCCGCACGAGGTCGACAACGAGACGCACCTTCTGCGGTGACGCCTTCAGATAATTCAATTCTGCTTTGGCTTCCATGACGTTCCTTACCTGCCCGCCGGCTTCGCGCTCTTCTCGACCTTCTTACCGGTGTGACCCTTGAAGGTGCGGGTGAGTGCGAACTCGCCAAGCTTGTGCCCGACCATGTTCTCCGACACGTACACCGGAATGAACTTGCGGCCGTTGTGAACAGCGATGGTGTGACCGACCATCTCGGGGTTGATCGTCGAGCGGCGCGACCAGGTCTTGATGACCTTCTTCTCGCGCTGACGGTTCATCTCGTCGACCTTCTTCTGCAGATGGTCGTCGATGAAAGGGCCTTTCTTGATTGAACGCGCCATTATTTGGTTCTCCGCTTGACGATGAATTTGTTGGTGCGCTTGTTCGACCTGGTCTTGTAACCCTTGGTCGGCTTGCCCCACGGGGTCACCGGATGACGACCACCTGAGGTCTTACCTTCACCACCACCGAGCGGATGATCGACCGGGTTCATCGAGACACCGCGGTTATGCGGTTTCTTTCCGAGATGCCGTGTGCGTCCAGCCTTACCGATCGAAACGTTCTCATGCTCGAGATTGCCGACCTGACCGATGGTTGCGTAGCAGCGGTTGTGAACCTTGCGGATCTCGCCCGACGGAAGTCGAAGCGAAGCCCAGTCGCCTTCACGCGCCATGAGCTGCGCGCTGGCGCCGGCCGAACGAGCCATCTGGCCGCCCTTGCCTTCTTTCAGTTCGATGTTGTGCACCGTAGTTCCGAGCGGGATGCTGGCCAGCGGAAGTGCGTTGCCGACGATGATGTCCGCTTCCGGACCGGCGCTGATCATCTGACCGACGGCAAGACCGTTCGGAGCGAGGATGTAACGCTTCTCACCGTCGATGTAATTGATCAGGGCGATGCGGGCGGTACGGTTCGGATCGTACTCGATCGAGGCAACCTTGCCCTCGACGCCATGCTTGTCGCGCTTGAAATCAATCTCGCGGTACTTCTGCTTGTGGCCGCCGCCGATGAAGCGTGAGGTCACGCGACCGGTGCTGTTGCGACCACCAGATTTGCTCTTCCCCTTGGTGAGGGACTTCTGAGGTTTCGACTTTGTGATTTCGTCGAACGACGGGTGCGACTGGAACCTGATTCCAGGCGATGTCGGTTTATAAAGTTTTACAGGCATAGTTTCCTCTGTTTTTCGCCTTGTTTAGCGGCTCACTGCTGCCGCATGGAGAGTCCGAACTTCCGGACTACACGCCCTCAAAAAAATCAGGCGCTTTCTCTCCCTCTTTCAGCCGGACGTACGCCTTGCGCCAGTCCGGACGCTTACCCTGATTACGTCCCATCCGCTTGACCTTTCCATGTACGTTGAAAAGTCGTACTTCAGAGACCTTGACCTTGAAAAGCTCTTCCACTGCGCGTTTGACTTCGATCTTATTGGCGCGACGATCGACTTCGAACGCAATCGTGTTCGTTCCCTGCTCGCGAATGATCGTGCTCTTCTCAGTCACGATCGGACGACGGATGACAGTTGTGTTGTTCATGATCCGAGCACCTCGGTCAGCGTCTGCAGCGCTGACTCAGTGAAGACGATGTAGCGGCAGTTGACCACGTCATAGACGTTGACGTTGCGCGCGTCCACCAGATGCAGCTTCGGGTTGTTGCGCGAGGCCAGCGCCAGATTGATGTTCTCCAGCGAGTCGATGAGCAGGGTCTTCCCTTCCACTCCGATTCCGCCGATGGTCTGGATCAGCTGCTTGGTCTTTGCTTCCTTGATGGCCAGCTCGTTGACGATGACGAACTTTCCGTCCTTGAGCTTGAAGGAGAGCGCCGACTTCAACGCATTTTTCTTCTCTCTCAGGTTCATCTTGAACGAGTAGTCACGGGGCTGGGGACCGAACACCGTTCCACCATGACGATGGATGGGAGGACGATTTCCACCCTGACGGGCGCGGCCTGTTCCCTTCTGCTTGAAGGGCTTCTTGCCCGAGCCCGAAACTTCGGCGCGAGTCTTGGTCTTGTGTGTTCCGCGACGGAGACCTGCGAGGTAGTTACGAACTGCCTCGTGGATCAGGTGCTCTTTGTACGGATACTGGAAGATGTCTTCCGGCAGATCGATCGAGCCGACCTTCTTGTTGCTGAGATCTTTGACGTCAACGGTCGGCATTACTCACCCCGCTTCGATTTCTTCGACAGACGAAGAATCACTACACCGTTGCGACCGCCTGGGACGGCACCGCGGATGTAAATCAGATTGTTTTCTGCATCGACCTGAGCGACACGCAGGTTCTTCACCGTTACCCGGTCGCCACCCATCCGGCCGGCCATACGCATACCCTTCATGACGCGTGAGGGCTGCGCTGAGGCGCCGATCGAACCAGGTGCACGATGAAACATCGAACCATGTGAGGCGCGTCCACCGCGGAAATGGTGGCGCTTCATGACACCCTGGAAGCCCTTGCCCTTCGAGGTTCCGACGACGTCGACAGAGTCGCCCGCCTGGAACATGTCGACCTGAATCCGATCGCCGACATTTGCATCGCCCTCGTACTCGAACTCGAAAATGGTGCGGGTGGGAGGAACGTTTGCCTTCTCGAAGTGTCCCTTCATGGCCTCGTTCAGCCGGCGATGGGAAACCTTCTCGACCAGTCCAACCTGAACGGCGTTGTAGCCGTCGCGCTCTGTAGTCTTTTTCTGTACGACAAGACACGGGCCAGCCTGTACCACGGTGACTGGAACAATCGTTCCGTCTTCCGCGAACACCTGGGTCATCCCGACCTTCTTGCCAATCAATCCCGTAATCATTTCATCCACCTTGGAACCGGACGACTGCCGGTTCGTGTGTTCCTTGTTGTCATCAACGGCCCGGATTAGAGGCTGCTGATGCACATCGCTTCCAGGAGAACCTGCCTGCTGTCTTCCCGGTACTTCTTCGCTTCAACTACTTGCCGAAAGCCTTGATCTCTACGTCCACACCTGCAGGAAGTTCGAGCTTCATCAGCGCGTCCACGGTCTGCGTGGTCGGCTCGAGGATGTCGAGCAGCCTCTTGTGCGTCCGCATCTCGAACTGCTCACGCGACTTTTTGTCGACGTGCGGGCTGCGAAGCACGGTGTAACGCGATATCTGCGTCGGCAGAGGAATCGGACCAGCAACACGTGCACCGGTACGCTTGGCCGTGTCGACGATTTCCAGTGTCGACTGGTCCAGCACGCGGTAGTCGTAGGCTTTCAGACGGATGCGGATCTTTTCATTCATTGCGAATCAACCTTTTTCTGCCGGTTATCGGAGAAAACGAGGGGCGCGGCGAACCGCGCTCCTCGCGGAAAGAACAATTGAAAGCTACTCAGTGATGTCGGTAACCGTGCCGGCGCCGACTGTACGGCCACCCTCACGGATTGCGAAGCGGAGACCCTTCTCCATGGCGATCGGAGCGATCAGGGCAATGGCCAGCGAAGTGTTGTCGCCGGGCATGACCATCTCGGTTCCCTCGTTCAACGTGGCGACACCCGTTACGTCCGTTGTACGGAAGTAGAACTGCGGGCGGTAGCCATTGAAGAACGGTGTATGACGACCACCCTCTTCCTTGGTCAGAATGTAGACCTCGGCCTTGAACTTGGTGTGCGGCTTGATCGAGTTCGGTTTGGCAAGAACCTGACCGCGCTCGACGTCCTTACGCTCAGTACCGCGAAGAAGAAGACCGCAGTTGTCGCCGGCCTGACCCTCGTCGAGCAGCTTCTTGAACATTTCGACACCGGTCACAACTGAGTTGCGTGTGTCTTTGATGCCGATGATCTCGACGGGCTCGTTAACGTTGATCTGTCCGCGTTCGATACGACCG
>JBKJUK010000186.1:0-13533 GCA_046590705.1 Thermoanaerobaculia bacterium | reverse complement strand
GGACGATTTCAACGAAGACTACGAGTGGTCGATCGCCACCGTCGGTCAGGAAGTTCGCACCTTCCAACCCTTCACCACCGACAAAGGGCAGCTGGTCGATGCACTGGACCGGGTCATGCGCACCCCCACCTTTGAACTGCTGCGACAGGTCGACCGTCGCCTGCTGTCGGACCCCGTGCGCACACGTACCCGCGGCGGCGAATTCGATAGCGGATACGATTTCGGTGAAAGCGTGCGCTTTCAGGCCCGCGAGAACACCATGCGAACGTTTCAGCTCATGCAGAGGTTCGCCAACGCAGTCGTCCAGACCTGTCGAGCTTACAGCTCGTCAGATGGAAAGAAAGTCCTGCTCCTCATCACCGGCGGCCTCGATCTGAATACCCGCTTCGTGGCCTACGACAACGGGAAGGATCGCAATCTCAACGAGATGCGCCGCGCCATCGAGGGCATGGTGGGCACGGTCGTGAAGGAAGCGAACGCGGCCAGCTTCAACGTCCATGTCATCAACTCACGCGGCCTCGAGTCGCAGGTCGCGCAGCACGACGTAGTAAACAAGACCGCCGGATTGAGTTCGGTAGTGAACGACGCCGCCCAGAGCGACTCCTTCGGGAAAGGAGTCGACGTCAGCGATACCGCCTCGATCTCACTCTCCCTGGCCCTTGGAACCGGCGGCCGGCACATGCCTGGAAATGATTTCCGAGCCTCTGTCGAACAGGTCGACACCCTCACTTCGAACTTCTACTCGCTGGCATACACACCCTCGCACACCGAAGACAATCAGTATCACCGCCTTGACGTACGGGTGAAGAAGAAGGGAGCCACTGTCGAGCACCGCGAGGGCTACCTGCACATCTCCTTTGAGCGCCAGCTGGAACGATCACTGCTGTCACCGATGACCTTTGCCAAGGAGAAGGGAACGCTGCCGGTTTCGCTCACCCTGCTGAAACCAGCTGATGCGAAGAAACGTCCGGCCACCATACCCCTACGAGCGGCGATGCCGATGTCCACGTTGACACTCTTCCCACGCGATGGAAAATTCGTCGGCCGCGTTCACGTGTACCTCAGCGTCTACGACAGCAAAGGAAACAATGTCGGATTCACTCATCAGGTCCAGGATGTGAGCCTTACCGAAGCGGAGATGGCGACGGCTGCGAAGACGGCCTTTCGCTACACCATGAACGTGGAACTGAAAACAGGCAGCTACACCCTGGCCGTCACCCTACGCGACGAACTGTCCAACGCCATCGGTACAGGGATCCAGGAGATCCGGCTGTAGATTCTGTGTGGCAAAGGCGAACCCCTTTGCAGCATAGGCAGTACTGTGGAGCACAGGCAATCCTGCCTGTGGGGCCATACACTAACGAAGACACCGTGGCATTGAACACCTCTCCCGCGCCACAGGCAGGATTGCCTGTGCTCCACATGAATGCCTCATCACCTGACGAAGCGCTGCAGTTGCGGTTGGTTTGGATTCAAACGCAGTGACTCCTTGAAAAAACGCCTTGCCAGCGCTTCATCGCCGGAACAGAGTGCTGCCAGACCTGCCGAGGCGAAAGGAACCGGATTGCCTGGAGTCAATCTCTGCGCTGCCGTGAAGTCCTCTAACGCTCCGCTACAGTTCCTCTCTTCGATTCGATAACGCCCGCGGAACATTCTGAGCTCCGGTTCGTCAGGACGCGCGGGAACTGCAGCCTCGAGTAGCCGCGCGCTGCGCCGCATGTCACCGCTTCTCTGGTATCCGATGGCACGTCCCACCACGTATTTCACCGATTCCGGCAGCTGATTCCTCAATGCCTCGATTAAAAGTTCATCCGATCGGTCCAGGTTTCTGCTCGCGAAAAGCATATCGCTGAGGTTCCAGAGCGCAGACGCCAGCTTCCCATCGAGAGTGAGCGCCTTCTCGAAGGCGGCGACGGCCTCCCTTTCCCTTCCTTCCCTCCGATGAATCAGTCCGGCATTGTTGAACGACCCTGCCGTTCGCGTCGAGCCGGCTGACGCAGTGGGCGCTCTGCCGGACTCACTGGACCCGATGTACCCGAGCGCCTTCAACTTCGAAAGCTCTTCTGATGGTGACCCGGCTGTACTCGACATCTTCTGTGGGGCTGGCTTCACGAAGTACTGCCGGTAGTCGACGGCGGGGATTCGCTGCGCCGGCGCGCCGCGCAACGGACCAACTCGAATCGATGTCGAGGGAGGCATACCGGTCAACGAGAGAATCGTGGGCGCGACCTGTCCGACCACGCCACTTCCCCGCTCACTCGACTGCTGCACTCCGTTTCCCCATAAGAGATACATACCTTCGTCCCGGTGCCACTTCGCTGCACTCGTGGCCGCAAAGCTGGAGAGCTCGGACGGCCGCCCTTCACTCCAGAGAAAGCCATGATCAGACGCCAGCATCAGCACACCCCGTCGCGCCGCCACAAGTCGCATGTATCTGCCAAGGAGGGTATCCACATGACGGAAGTAGCGCTCGGGGACCTCGCTGTACTTTGCGAAATCATCCGCGCTGATGCTGGATTGCCGAGGAGGCGCATACGGGGCGAACATATGGCCGACGCTGTCGGTGCCCTGGATGTACAGAATCAGCAGATCCGGCGAAGCAGCAGACCAGAAATCGAGCGCAAGTGAATCATAAAGAACAGTCTCCTGAAGGATGCGTCGCAACGCACTGACCGGATGTCCATATGGATCCTCGGTGCGCGCGTGCTGATCGAACTCCGACTCCGAAAGCGACGGCATGAACTGCTTTACGGCGGCGTAGTTGACGCTCTTCTCCGCAGCCACAACGCCTGAACGCGCGGAACTCTCCGAGGCGTCAGGAAAGACCACTCCCGAACCGGATGTGCTCCTGGTATTGAGGAAGCCGAACAGGCGATCAGAAACGATTCTCCCGCGCACCGGCTCGGCCGGATAGGTCGCCCAGAGTCCGAAGGTGCCGGAAGCTTTCCCTCCCATCGTGGCCATATTCCAGACCGCTGGAACAACTCTCTCGTCACTGGTGATCGGTTCGCGCGCACCACTGAAAGGATTGAACCTCGTAAAATCGAGAATGCCATGTTCCAGCGGACCGACCCCGGTCATCATGGTGGTCCAGATCAATGGCGAGAGCGGTGGGTGAATGGTCTCTAGAACGCCGTGACTACCTTCCCTTACCAGCCGCTGAAGGTTAGGCATCGCGCCCTTTTCCATCAGCACGTCGAGGAGCTGCCAATCGGCACCGTCCAGTCCCACGAAGAAGAGAGGCGGCGCGCTTCGAGCGGCGAGCCGTACCTGCTCGACGGCCCTCACCTGCTGTAGCGTGTCAGGTACGGACAGCGTAACCCGAAGCTCACGTGGCGTGACACCTGCCTCGTTCAGCGCGGCTTCGAGAGAGGCAGCGAGTTCGCGTCCGGCGGCACGACGATCCGACAAAACGGCCTCGATGCTCATCGACCGTGATGCCCGCGCCACGATCTCGCCCACTCGAGTCCGTAGTGCACCGCACCATGTGCCTGCCGGCCAGGATGCATCAGCACTGCGAGGTGCCGGGTAGGCAAAGGCGACCTCAGCATCGAGTCCAATGCCCTCGCGCACGACAAGCTTCACTGGAGCGCGGAATTGTAGAGCGGTGCTGTTGCCAGGCAACACGCACCCCTGACTTCCCGATGCAGCAAATCCGAAGCGTCCATCGAGGACGCGAAGTTCGGAACCTGAACGAAGAATCCTGCTCGTCCCCTTCTCCTGCAGCCTCAGGCTCCACCCGATAAGAACGAGTGCAAGGAGTGCAGCGACTGCCATGAGTACTCTGCGCATAAAAAAGAGGCCTCCGAACTGGAGGCCTCTTATACACCGCGATGAAGCTCGTGAACTAGAAGTTCAGACGCACTCCAACTCGAATCGTCCGCGGCCCGGTAAAGGCAGTTCCGGCGCGCAGAAAGTCAGGATTGGTCGCAGTGGCACGGAAGTTCGGGATGGATCCGACTGGCACGGTGGTTCCCGGACGGGCCAGAAGTCCGCCATCTCCGTTGCAGAGAGCAGCTGGAATACCGGCGCATGGGCCGTCCTGGGCTCTGTTGTAGCGCTGGTCGACGTTGGTTGCCGCCTGACGATCGAGGAGATTGAAGATGTCGGCCAGGAAGTTCACCTCGAACCTGGAGCCGATGCGGACCGGTAATCCCAGGTGGAGATCGGCCTCGTAGTCAGCTGGACCACGGCCGAGTGCGCCGCGCTCCGAAAGGAAGTACTCGTGATTGCGGTAGCCGTTCGAATATCCGAATGCGGTGAGCGGGCGTCCGGTGGAGTAGTAGGTCGAGAGTCCGACGTTGAAGCCATTGAACATTCCGTACTGATCGCCGGTGAACGAGTAACTGCCGTTGAATTTGAACTGATGTTCCCGGTCGTTGCTCAGCCGGCCGTTGTTGTTCACCGAAAAATCTGCATAGTCATACGCAGAGTTGATGTTCGGATCGAGCTGTCCGGTCGAGGCCTGGAAGGTACCGTCGTAATTCCCTTCCAGCTGCGACCAGAGATAGCTGGTGTAGATCTGATAGTTGTTGCTGAAACGCTTACGGCCGGAAAGCTCGACGCCCAAGTACTCGCGTTTTGCTTCCGTGGCAGGGGCGGTCGTTTCGCCGTCGTAGAAGGAGACGTCGCGACCGATGCCGCTTCCCGGGTTGGCGATGAAGTAGTCACCAGCCGAGACCACCAGCATGTCTTCGATGATGCGACCGAGGTCGCGGTAGGTGCCCTTTACTCCGACTGCGAAATTCGAGAACAGTTCGTATTCGTAGCCGACAATCGCTTCGTCTACGTACTGACCTTTCAGGTCGGGATCGACTGGCGTGACATGGCCGCCGAGAAGACGCGGCTTGAGACCGGTGATATTGGCGAGTTCCGGAGCCTGGGTAACGTTGGTAGGATCCGGGCTGAAATTGTATACGTCAGCCTGAATCTCGCCGCCGAATGCACGGATATTGATATCCATCGGAATCGATTCGTAGAAGCGTCCCACGTTCGCGTAAAGCTTGCTCCGTCCGTTGTTGGCTACGTCCCAGACGAACCCGAGGCGCGGCGCATAGGCGTCGTCGATGGAGATGCTGGTGCTTCCGTCGCGACCGATGATGTCCTGCTTCTCCCAGCGGACGCCGGCATTCACGGTGAAGTTGGAGAGGATCTTCCAGCTATCCTGAACATACAGCGAGGTGTTTTCAGTTTCGGGTTCCGAGGTGAGCGGGAACTGAATTGCACCGGCGAAGGTGGCCGGGTTGTTGCGATCGAAACCGGGGGCCGCATCATTGACGTAGAAGATCTTGCGGTAGACAGCGCGGCCGTTGACAAGACGTGGTCCGAGGACACCGTTTACGCGGGCACCGAGAGCGCGTGTTTGCACTCCATTGCCGCTGAAGAAGTTCGCGTTGACCGCGGAGAGATTCTCACGATCGCCACCGATTTTGACCTCGTGATTACCGAGGAACTTGGTCAAGTCCAGTTTCACGGTGTCGCGGTCGAACTCCTGATTCTGGTAGAAACCGAATCCACCCCTGCGCTCGACGGGACTCTTGGTCTGGTCGATGAAGAGTGGGATTCCCGTGCCTGCGCCGCCGATGAGGTCCTGCTCTTCATGGTGTCCGAGGTTCGCGTTCACCAGGAACGAACCACCGAAAACCCCCTGATAGCGGCCGATGAAGTCCGTTCCACCCGTCTCTCGGGTGCCGAAGTAAGTGTCGCGAGGTCCGGCAATGGCGAACTGCACGCCTTCGCTGTTGCTCGGATCGCCGAATACCGTGGCCGCGAAGGTGTGGTTAGCCGTGGCATTGTATGTAAGTTTCCCGGCGTAAAGGTCGCGACGAATCTGCGTCTCGAATCCCGTTCCTGCCGGAATGGTCGGGTTACCCGGAATTGCGAGTGGGAGAATTCGAGTATCGAGACCAGTCTCATCCACGTAGTTGTAGGCGCCGAAGAACCAGAGCTTGTCGCGGACGAGGAACCCGCCGAGGTCGAATCCGTAGTCGAACTGCTCGGCAGTCTCACCAACACTGGCGGTGGTACCCGGACGTTCGCCGAAGGTATCGTTGTCACTGCGGAGGCTTTCCGGCTGGCCGTAACCAAAGACGTCGCCATGAAACTCGTTACCACCTGACTTCGTGATCGCTTCGATCACGCCGCCGGTGATACGTCCGTACTCGGCGGGAAGTCCGCCGGTCTTGACCGAAACTTCCTGAATGAAGTCGAAGTTGAGCTGCTTTCCTTCGACTCCTGTCTCGACACCGGTGGTGTTGAGTCCGTCGATGATGTACTGATTCTCAGCACCGGTCGACCCGTAAAAAGTCGTACCAGAGGCATCCTGGTTGGTACCAGGAGCAACCTGCGCAACGGCGTAGAAGTCACGCGCCACCGGCAAGGTCTCCATCATTTCGTTGGTGACATTCTCTCCCGTGACGGCGGAGGTGACGTCAACCACTGGGGCAGCGCCAGTCACCGTGATCTGCTCACTCAGAGCAGCGCGCATCTGCAGGTCGAGAGTCACGGTGCGACCGAGACCAACCTGAATGTTGCGCTGCTGCACCGGGCTGAAACCGCTGAGACTTGCCGTCAGCTGGTACACGCCGGGATTCAGGAGCGAGAAGCGAAACTCGCCGCTCGAGTCGGTGGTGGCGACCTTCGTACCCTGGATTGCAGGGGACAGAAGTTCGACCGTTACACCCGGGACCGGACCGGTACCGTCTGAGACTGTTCCGGCAATCGAACCGGAAGTCGACGACTGCGCCAGCATGGGAACACTGATGCAGAGCGCGAGAATGAAAACTAAAAAGCGACGAACCATGCTTCCTCCTGTCTCAATCGAGACGAATACAAGTCCGGGAATTGTAAAGTTTTGGTGAACGGGAGGCAACTGAATTGTCACGTCCCCTCTTCCAGGAGTTGGATAACGGATCCGCCCGAACAATTCTGCTGTTCCCTACCCATGTGTGATTCGACCCGCTCGAATCGGTCGTAAGCGCGCGTGGGCCATCGATCCCATAGAAAAAGGGGGCGCCAAAGCGCCCCCTTTTCTGCAAACGATGACGATACTAATAGCGGAGACGTAGTCCGAGCTGCGCCAGGCGCTGCTCACCCTGCAGCGGATCTCCTGCGAATGTCGTCGGGGTACCGTTGCTGACGAAACCCGCCGGGTTCTCCTCGTTGAGCAGATTGAACACCTCGCCAATCAACTCGAAGCCGAAGTTCTCGGTGAACTTGAACTCGCGTGAGAGACGCATGTCGATCTGTGAGAACGATGATCCGCGTCGATCATTCAAGGAACGGCCCGGTGCGACATCTGAATTGAAGCCGTCGCGGTTCAGGTCCGTACCGGCAAACTGGGTGTATGGAAGCGCCGACCGATAGCGGAGGATTCCGGAGACGTTGATGGCGAACGGTGCATTGTAAAGCGCACTCAACGTGACCCGATGACGCGCGTCGGTATCGAGCGGAGCGAAGCAGTCGCCGCAGTTGGGCTCCCTGAAATTGATCGACTGATCGCGTCGTGAGCCCCGATCAGGCTGATGAGCGACGTTGGTGAGCCGGAACTCGTCCGCACCGGCCAGAACATTTCCTTCGGCTTTGGAGAGCGTGTAGAAACCCTGCATCTCGAAACGGTTGTTCATTCTTGCTTTGAAGCCCAGGTTGGCGCCTTCGTACTTCGCCTCGCCTTCGCCGTACCAGATGCGGAAGTTGCCGAAGTTCGAGAAACGACGGCTGGCCTGCGGGGCGCCTGCTGCATCAAGACGTCCGTTCGCACGGAAGCGAAACGGGATATCGTTGTAACGGATACTGGAAAGATCGAAGGTGAGTCCCAGCCATTCACTCACTTGAGTTGAATAGCCAAGAGAGACCTGGTCCGAGTAGGGCGAGTTGCTGATGGAAGGGTGACCGACGTTGTTCGGCGGATCAACCTGGGCAGCAGGCAACTGATTCGGCGGCAGCGGCTGGCCGGGCTGGAAGAACGTACCGTTGGAATTCCGGATACCAGTGGGGTTCGAGTTCGTATAGGCGATCCCGAAATTCGACTGAACCGATTCGGCCGGAAACAGGAGCGTGGCGTTGGTGTAAGGGAAGTCGTAGTAGCGACCGACCCCACCTCTAAGAATATGCCTGCTGGCGCCTGTCAGGTCGTATGTAAACCCGAGGCGCGGAGAAATGTTATCGGTGTCGTTCTCCAGCTTCCCGTCCCATCCACTGAACCCGTCATAGATCGAAGAGTCTTTGTAAGTGGTCTGCGACGAGAGCGTTTTGAGAATCGGATTTGAGGACTGATCGAGGTCGAAGCCTTCCCAGAAATCGTACCGGACTCCGGCATTGATGGTCAGTCGGTCGTTCAGCGCGAGATCGTCTTGAAAATAGACGCCGTACTGATCGATAGGCGTCGAGAACTGAGCGTTCCCACCGGTGATCACGATTTCGGTGACCGGTGAACCTACGCGATTCTCGAGCAGAGTGTACTGTCCGGCCTTGCCGGTGGTGAAGGTACCGCCGAGGATCGGTTCATGAACGTAGTTGAACCCGGTCTTGAAATCGTTACGACGGCCACCGAGTGTGGTCGACCAGCTGAAGTCGTCCTTGAACTGTGACTTTTCCTGCAGCGTCGTTTGTGGCGTGTTGATGTTCTGCCCGACGGTCACGCCGTTCGGATAGATCAGGAACGGATCATCGGAATCGGCCGTGATGGCATTGTCGAACCTGGTCCACTGATAGACGAACTCGTTGACGGCCGCAGAACCGACGGTCCATGAATGCCCGCCGAGAATCGATTCGTACTTGTTGGTCAGGGTTCCGAGTGACGAAGGGAGCGACTGCGGTCCTGCGCCGTACTTGTCGCTATTCTTCTGATAACCGTAACGAAGCTGCAGGAACTGCGCAGGCGTGATGTTGGAAGTGGCTTTGGCGGTGATCAGTTCATCGTTGAAAGGAATGGCCACTGCCGTTCCCTGGAACGCAGGATAGATGACGCCGCTCGGAGAGGACGTATCGATCACGTAATTCGAAGGGCGGTCAGTCTTCTCGTAGGTCGCGAAGAAATGCGCGCGATCGCGAACGATCGGTCCGCCGAGCGAGCCGCCGTACTGCTGACGCTCGTATGCTGATTTTTCGGCACCGGCGCGACGCTCGCCTTCGGTTTTCTCGTTGAGCGAGTCGTCACGGAAGAAGCCATACACGCTGCCTCCGAACCGGTTCGTCCCAGTCTTGGTGACGACCGTCAGTACACCGCCGCTGGAGCGCCCGTACTCTGCTTTGTAAGACTGCGTCTGAATCTTGAATTCCTGCACAGCTTCAAGGTTGTAATTCTGCAGCGCACCACCGATGGTGTCATCGGTATTGTCACCGCCATCGACGACATAGTTGACGTTGCGACCGATTCCCCCGTTGAGTGCAACGGTGAGCTGACCCGGCTTGGTTGGATCGGCGTTGTAGGCGAGTGATGTACCAGGAGCCAGTGAGGCCAGGTTGGCGAACTGCCGGCCGTTGAGCGGCAGACCTTCGAGTTCCTCCTGACTTACCACCGTTCCGATCGCGGCACTATCGGCAATCAGAGGTGTCTCTGCCGTGACGGTGATCGATTCGCTCACCGCAGCGGGCTTGATCGTCACATCGAGTGTGCGCTCTGTAGAAATGTTCACGCGAACATTCTGCGTATTCACGGAGCCGAAGCCTGAGAGTTCGGCCGAAACGTTATAGCTTCCAACCGGGAGACTTGGGAAACGATAAACGCCGTCAGTACCCGAGACCACAACACGGGAGACTCCGGTGTCAACGTTGGTAGCGGTGAGCGTGACGCCCGGCACTCCGCCGCCGCTTGCGTCAACAACGCGGCCCTGAATGGCGCCGTTCGACGACTGGGCCTGCAATGATGCAGGCACCAGGAACAGACCCGACACCGCAAGGAGCACGAAAAGGTACAGGATCTTCCTGACTGCGTATTTCATAAAATCTCCTGAATGCTGTTGGACCACGAATGTCTGCTCAATATACAACTTCTTCACAGGTACATCACTCCGAACTCAACGTCCCATTGAAGCAGACGTCGAAGCCAGCAGCTTCCGGGCACTCTCCCTCTGCTCGCGGAAAGATGGCAGCTTTGCTGTCACCGCCAGGAATTCGCGGTAGCCAGCCGCAGCGGCTTCGATGTTTCCCGCAGTGTGCAGCGCGATGGCTCGATTCAGGCGCAACTCGTGATTCGAAGGTGCGAAGATCAGAGCGCGATTAAATAGCGCAATGGCCTCCGTCGTACGTCCCTGCTCGACGGCAATGGCTCCAAGGCCGTTCAGCGGATCGCTGAATTTCGGAGATTCATGAATCGCGCGCTGGTAGGCAACCTCGGCGTCCTCCTGCCTGCCGAGTTCGCGAAGCAAATTGCCCTGGTTGTTCCACGCACGCGCATTCTCCGGATCGAGGTCCACTGCTCGCTTGAAGGCCGACAGCGCCTCGAGCGGCTTCCTGTTCTGCATGAGACTCAACCCGAGCACATTCAGCACTTCTGCCCTTCCCGGGTCGCGGCGGGAAGCCTCGGTGAGCACCTTTTGCGCCTCTTCCGAGTTGCCCTCCTCCTGCAGCGCCAGTCCCAGATTGAACCAGCTGTCGGCGTCCTCAGGGTTCAGCAGCAACGCCTCGCGCTGCAGGGTGACGGCATCGACGAAGCGCGATTGACGGCGCCGGATGGACGCAAGTGCGGATCTGAATAATGGATTCTTGGGGTCGGCTACAACCAGTCGCTCGAGGATTTCGCCGGCAGGGATGAGCCTCCCTTCCGAAACCTTCGTCATCGCTTTCTCATGTTCAGAGAACAGTGAGGCCATCTTTCTGGGATCCGCGCCTCCCGTTCCTGGCACGGACGCATTTCCGAGGTAGCCGAGACTGGCCAGCTTCGCTTTGGTCTCTGCGTCGACAGCCACCGCCGCGACGACCACCTTCTGTCTGACAATCGCCTGCAGCGTTCCACCAAGGCGGTGTGCATCTCGCCGCCTGCCGCTGCCGATCTCTGATAATTCCTGCGGGTCGTTCCCTACGTCGAACAGCTCATCGAACGTTCCACGCACGAGCCGGAGCGAGCCCTCCTGCAGACTCGTGAGCGGGCTCCATCCGAGCATACGCGGATACTCGGTTTCCGAATAAATGGCGGAAACCAACTTTCCACCGTCTTCACCGCGTATCAAATCACCGAGACTTCGTCCCTCCGCCGCGAGCGGCGCAGCGACACCAGCCAGCTCGGCAATCGAGGCAGCCACGTCGATGAGACTCACCGGTTGAGTCACTGTGGCGCCCCGCCTGCCGGAACCGGGCCCTGCGACGATAAGCGGAACTCGCAACGTCGATCGGTACAGAAGCAGGCCGTGCGTGCTCTCCGCATGCTCGCCGAGCGACTCGCCATGGTCGGCGGTGACCACGACGATCGTTCGTTCCCGCAAACCTCTCTGCTGCAGAAACTCGAACAGTCGTGCCAGCTGGCTGTCGAGATAGGCGAGCTCTCCGTCGTAGGGATCGCCGCCGTCAAATCCTGCAGGAGGCCTGTACGGCGCGTGCGCGTCGTACAGGTGCACCCATCCGAAGAAAGGTTCGTCAGCGCGTAGAGACGCCAACCACCGCAGAGCGCGGTCGACAACAACGGACGCGGGCCGTTCGGCTTCGAGTTCAGATCCACTCGTCCCGTTCTCGCGATCGATCTCGTCATCGTAATGTTCAAAACCGCGATCGAGACCGAAGCGCCGGTCCAGAACGAAAGCACCGACGAATGCGCCGGTCCGGTACTTCGCTTCAGCAAAACTCTGAGCGAGAGTTCTCTGCGTCGAAGGCAGTGTTCGCTGACCGTTCAGATGAACAGCGTGACGCAGCGGAGTCGAGCCTGTGAAGATCGATGCATGCGCCGGCAACGTCAACGGGACCGGCGAAATCGCATCCTCAAACCGCACGCCGCTCGCGGCCAGGGCGTCAAGGGCGGGCGTCCGCGCTTTGGCGTAGCCGTAGGCGCCGAGGCGGTCAGCACGCACAGTGTCTAGCGTGATGAGCAGAACGTTGTAACGCGGGGTCGGCTTCTCCGGTTTACGCTGACAACCGCCGGCAGCGGCGAGTAAGGACAGGGCAACCAGAACACTAACCCGCATTTCTCACAGAGTCCTGTCACTAAGGTTCGTAAGGACTTTCACCTTTCAAGTAGTCGCCCATGCCGGGCGCAGAACAAAAATAGGAAAGAGGGCGCCGGAGCGCCCCCTTTCAATCGATCTTGAAACTCGTTTAGAAGCGGAGGCGCAAACCTAGCTGAGCGAGGCGCTGCTCACCCTGGCCCGGGTCTCCTGAGTAAGCCACAGGAGTTCCGAATGCGGGGTTCGCACGCAGACGCTCGCGAACCGGAAGCGTGGACGGCTTCGACGGATCCAGGATGTAGCGCGCTCCACGATAACGGGCCGGGTTCTCCTCGTTCAGGAGATTGAAAATCTCGCCGATTAATTCAATCCCTACCTTGCCGCCCAGACGGAATTCACGTGAGAGACGGAGGTCGAACTGCGAGGAGTCCGCGCCGCGCCGACTGTTCACGTGAGTGACTCCATCAAACGTGTTGAGATCGAAGTTGAAGCCGTCGCCATTCAGATCGACGCCCGCGAACTCCGTGTAGGGCAGGCCTGAGCGATAGCGGTAGATACCAGCGACATTGACTGCAAACGGCGCCTGATACACAGCGCTGAATGTTGCACGATGGGTCGCATCGGTGTTGAGCGGTCCGAAGCAGGCGTCGCAGAGCGGATCCAGAGGGTTGACGACCTGGTCTGCCACTGCGGCGAGATCAGGCTGATGGCCAGCCGCAGTAACGCGGAATTCGTCTGCGCCTGCGAGGATGTTACCGGTCGCTTCCGACCAGGTGTAGAAGCCCTGGAGCTCGAGGCGCTGCGCAACTTTGGAACGGATGCCGAGGTTGACGCCCTGGTAGTCGGCTTCTCCTTCACCGGACCAGATACGGAAGTTACCGAACTGCGGGAAGCGCCGCTGCCGCGTCGCCGGGTCCACCGGATTCCCGCGGAAGCGAAAGGGAATGTTCCGATACTTGATGTCGACCAGATCCAGAGTGACGCCGATGTTGTTCGTCAGCTGACTCGAGAAACCGAGCGAGGCCTGAGTCGACTGCGGCGCTTCAATGGTCGGCGAGGCGACCTCGTTGGGGCTTGGTCGCGAAACATTCGTCAGCTGATTTGCAGGGAGCGGCTGGCCGATTCGGTACAGCGAGCCGTCTGCATTGCGGATCCCCGCTGAATTCGAGTGCAGATAGGTCGTTCCGAATGATGACTGCACGGCCGCCGTCGGGAAGAGGATCGTCGCATTCGTGTAAGGGAAATCGTAGTAGATGCCCCACCCGCCGCGAGCGATGTGCCTTCCTGTACCGGCCAGGTCGTAGGTGAATCCAAGCCGCGGGCCGATGTTGTCCTTGTCGTTCTCGAGACCGCTGCTGCCTCGGAAATCCGTCAGAAAGCCCTCGTTGAACCGGGTCTGAGTCGTCAATTCCCTCCAGATCGGGTTCGTGGTTTGATCAAG
>JBKJUK010000383.1:0-7387 GCA_046590705.1 Thermoanaerobaculia bacterium | reverse complement strand
TAAATAATTTGTAGACTTCAACCCTCACCTACAGTGACGGAGACACGCAACGAATGCCCGAAAAACAGTCTGGATTCACCAAGGGTACCCGGAAGTCTTCGCGGAACGGACGTCATCGCGCCGGTGCCGTGCTGAAGGGTAAGCGCCTGTTGACCGTCGTATTTGGAGCCGCGCTCTCGATCGGCGGAGTCTCTGAAGCATTCAATGGTGCGCAGTATCTTGTGGAGAAAGACCTCGACAGCCTGCAGGTAGTCCGATCAACTGCGAACGGTCGCGAAGTTGTAGCCGATGTAAAGGGCGCCTTCGCTTCGAACTCGATCTACAAAATCGCTCGCGCGGTGCCTGACCGGTTCCTGGGTCAGCAGCAGAGCCTGTTCGACGCCAGTTGGCTCACGAGTCCGGAGATCGAAGAGCAATTAGCAGGGAAAAGTGAGCTTCGTGTCATCACGGACAAGATCCGAGGCGAGTTCTTTGAAACACTTCCCTTCGGAAACCTGATCCACATGAAGTCCGAGAAATATGGAGTCGATCCCGCTCTGGTCGCAGCGGTCATTGAAACGGAATCCCAGTTTCGCTGGCGCGCGAAGTCTCCAGTTGGAGCGCGAGGCCTCATGCAGTTGATGCCACGAACGGGTCGCTGGATGGGTGCGCGTGATCTGTACGATCCGAATCAGAACATCGATGCCGGCGTGAAGTACATCTCCTACCTCGATAAGCGCTTCGATGGGAATCTCAAGAAGACCATCGCCGCGTACAACGCTGGTGAGGGCAACGTGCGACGTTACGGTGGCATCCCTCCGTTTCGCGAGACACGTTCGTACGTGAAGAAGGTGATGATCCGGTACGAGAAGCGAAATCGGGAGCTCAAGCAGTTCCAGCGGAACGCCGACGAGGTCGCCGAGCGCCGCGATTTCGACCGCGAGTCTGACGCACGATAGAGGTCGTCCCGACCCTCAGCAGGTCCTCTGCGGACGCCGCTGTCCTTGTGCCGACAAGCTCTTCAGTTGACACCGGACGCCCTTTTTGCGTACCGTTCATCCGTTACTGGTCCCAAACCGGGGAGGGGTGTATGGTGCGTGCGCGTTTAGTGGTTCCGGTCCTCCTGTTCACGATGGCGCTGCCGATGCTGGCGGCGACGAAGAAGCGTCCGGCCCGACCGCCGAAGGATTTACAGAAGGTCGGCGACCATTGGACTGCTTACAATCCGCCCGATGTCTCGACGTTTCCTGCCGACAGCCGGGTCTATACGATTGTTCGCGGCGACACGCTCTGGGCACTGGCCAAAAAGTACTACGGTAATGCCTATTTGTGGCCCCAATTGTGGGAAGCGAATACGTACATCACCGACGCTCACTGGATTTATCCTGGCGACCCCCTGCAGGTTCCTGGTGAACCGACCACGGGCGAGTTGTCGTCGACCGAGACTGTGACAACCGACTCCACAGGGGAGACAACCGCGGCTCTCACGCCGCTCGGAACGCCGATTCCGCTCGGATCAGAGGCTGACATCTTCTGCTTTGGCTACCTTGGTGCCGTGAACGAAAATCTGCCGAACCGCATCGTCGCCTTCGAAGACTACGAACTGAAATCGATGGCGCTCGGACAGATGAGCGAGGACACCGGTGTCTCGAATGACGACATCATTTACATCCAGGGCGGTACCTCCAGCGGACTCGTCGCAGGAGAAACCTACCTGGTAGTCGACCCTGCGGAACTCGTTTACCATCCCGCCGGGAAAAAAGCAGTGGTAGGGCGGCACTACGATTTCAGAGGTCAGGTTCGTATTCTTTGCGCGACTGAGAATCAGGCAACTGCCATGGTCGTGCAGTCCTGCTCGGATATTCACGTTGGTGATGCGCTCAAGCCGATGCCGCAGCTTCCCATTCCGCTGGCGCGTGTGACCCCACTTCCCGGTGTCTGCGCGGCACCGAGCAACAAAGTGAAAGGCTTCATCGTCAATGCCAAGGACTACCGCTTCGCGCTTGGCGAGGGCAATGTGGTGCAGATCGACCTGGGGGTGGATGATTTCATCGAGCCGGGCGACTTTCTGACGATCTACCAGGAGAACCCCATGGACGGTCAGCCGCGCATCGTACTGGGTGAGATCGGCGTACTCACCGCCGAAGCGCACACCGCCACCGCTCGAATCATTCAGATGCGCAAAACAATCACCGTGGGAGATAGAGTAGAGCTCAAGTAGAGCCGAGTCAGGCAGGTCCTGGAAGGCAGCAATTCGTATGTTAGAATTTGCTTTCTCTTGGGTCCATAGCTCAGCGGTTAGAGCTACCGGCTCATAACCGGCAGGTCCCAGGTTCGAATCCTGGTGGACCCACCAGCTGAAACTTTAAAGGAAGTGAATGAATCTTCGCACGCGCAACAGTGAACCAGCAGCATCGCCCCAGCGAATGTGGGCAGGCTGTTCGAAGACCAGGCGTTCCGTTTCCGGAACGCCTTTTCTGTCTCTGGAGGTCATGAGTGAGTAGCGTCATCGAAACGTTGTGGGAACTGCAGTCGATCAACAGCGAACTTGCCGATCGAGAGCAGAAGATGAACTCGAAGCCCGAGTCTTTCGCGGCCATCGATGAGGAGTATCAGGCTGCGGTCGCCTTGCTTTCGACCCTTACGGATCGCGCCGAGGTCGTTGGGAAAGACCGTCGCCGGATGGAGAGCGATCTTCAGGATAATCAGGAGTCGCTGAAAAAATATCAGGGGCAGCTGATGCAGGTGAAGAATCAGCAACAGTACGCGGCCGCGTGGAAAGAGATCGACGGTTCCCGGAAGCATGTAAAGGAAATCGAAGACGGACTGCTTCGCTCGATGCAGGAGGTCGAGGACATCGACCGCCAGGTCGCCGAGCGTACTGAAGCCGACAGCGGCCTGAAAGCCAGCCATGAGGCGGAGTACAAGGAGTGGCAGGATTCCCTTGGCGATCTTAGAAAAGAGGTTGCCGAAATCAAATCGCGGCTCGCAGAGGCTGAGAAGAAAGTACCGGCGCCACTGCTTCGACAATTCCAGCAGATTCTCAAACAACGGCAGGGCCAGGCAGTCGCTCGAGTCATTCAGGATGCCTGCTCGGGATGCCGTTTCAAACTTAGATCGCAGGCGTTACAGCAACTCAAGCGAGGCGAATTGATTACCTGTGAAGGTTGTCGTCGATTCTGTTACTTAGGGTAGTGTTTCATTAGTTCCTTACCTTACGTTAAGCGTTCGAGAGGCCATCTGCGGCGTTGGCGCTCCTCGATGATGACACCGCATCACCTGCGTCGCGCCGCCTTGCATCTGGCCTCTCGGACACTCAACGTAAGGTAAGGAACTAATGAAACATTACCCTGGAGAAGGTGACAGCCTGAGAATCGAGGCCTTCGTTGATGGTGCCTGCAGGGGAAATCCAGGTCCGGCAGGCTACGGCATCTTCATGAGGAAAGACTCGGGCGAGATCGTCGAAGCCTGCGGCTTCATCGGCACCACCACCAACAACATCGCTGAGTACGCGGGGCTGATCGAAGCCCTGGTTCTCGCGGACGCCGAAGGCGCGACCGACGTTTCCATCGTCTCCGACTCCCTGCTGCTCGTGAATCAGATGCTTGGAAAGTACAAAGTGAAGCACCCCAATCTCATTCCTCTGCACGGCAAAGCAAAACTCCTGGCGAAGAAATTCAGAACATTCAAGATCCGCCACACCTTGCGTGAAGGGAACAAGGACGCCGACCGGCTTGCAAACCTGGCAGTTGATCGCGCCGATGGCAAGCACCTGGTTCGCAGAAGTGAGGCATGAGTTTCTCCTTCGTCGGCGACAACTACCGGCAGATCGCGGAACGCGTCGCTGCCGCTTGTGAGCGAGCAGGTCGTGCCCCGAACGCTGTGACGATCGTGGCTGTCTCGAAGACCTTCCCGGCTGAGGCTCTCTCCGCCGCAATCGCTGCTGGAGCGACAGACCTGGGGGAGAATCGGGTGCAGGAATTCAGAGACAAGCGGGACGCCATCGTCGGTTCCGCGCGGTTTCACCTGATCGGGCATCTGCAGTCGAACAAGTCGCGCGACGCGGTGAGACTTTTCGATGTCGTGCAGACCGTCGACTCGCTATCTCTGGCGAAGAAGCTTTCGGAGAGCGCGGTCCTCGCAGAGCGAACCATCGCCATCTCGCTGCAGGTGAATATCGGACGGGAGCCGCAGAAGAACGGTGTCAAGGAAGATGAGATACTCGAACTGGCGGCAGAGGTCACTTCCTTCCCGGGCCTTCGGCTCGAAGGTCTGATGACCATTCCTCCGCTCGGCGGAGAAACAACCACGCGCGGTTACTTCAAGGCCATGCGAAAGGCGTCGGAGGCACTTCAAGCCGTGGTCCCCGACGCACGCGGCCTGTCGATGGGTATGAGCGAAGATTTCGAGATCGCAATCGAGGAAGGAGCTACTTCGATCCGGATCGGAAGGGCGATTTTCGGGAAGAGAGATTACTGATGGCTGTTGGTAACGCGTTGCTTGTTTCGTTGTTGATGGCGCTGGACTGGATCCTGGCCGGAATCGAGTGGCTGATTCTGATCTGGGTGATCCTGTCGTGGATCATGTTCTTCTCACAAAACTCATCCCTTCGCTGGCGGTATCGCAGCGTTTTCAACGTACTACAACAGTTGAACGATCTATTCGCTCGGATGGCGCACCCGCTGCTGCGACCATTCCGACGTCTACTTCCCGCGCACAAGACCGCCGGGATTGACTGGTCGCCGCTGATTCTCCTCCTGTTGATTTTCATTCTGCGCAACACACTCCGACTGGCTTTCGGGCCTATACTGGCCTGAGGGCAGTTGTCGCGCAGTGAGGCCCGGTCGTGCTGGGGAGGTACGTGATGCAGCATCTTTCGCCGTTGGAAATTCAAAAGCAGACCTTCGCCAAATCGATGAAGGGTTACTCGGTCGATGAGGTTCGCGGCTATCTTCAAATGGTAGCGGAAGAGATTGAAGGCCTGCTCAAGGACGTCGATCGGCTGTCACGCGAGAACGGACGTTTCCGCGAAGAACTCTCGGAGTACACCGATCGTGAGCGGATTCTCAAGGACACGCTCCTCTCCGCCCAGAAAGTCTCTGAAGACGTGAAAGCGAACGCGCACAAAGAAGCTGAGCTGATCGTCAGGGACGCGGAGATGCTTTCCGAACGGATGATTTCTCAGGCCATGGATCGCATCGGTGAACTCGAGCGAAGTATCCAGGACCTCAAGATCGAGCGAAAGGCAGCACGCAACAAAGTGAGCGCTTTACTCGAGACTTTCCAGCAACTGGTGATGATGGACGCCGAACATGAGGCCAACGAGTTGCCGGTTACGCAGCTCTATCGTCGCGTGCGGGAAAACGGCTGAACCGCGTTGCTCCTGATTCATAACCTCCGTCAGATCGCGACACCCATCGGCACTTCGGCCGTTCGCGGGTCGGCGATGCGCGAACTCCGAGTCATTGACCGGGGCGTACTCGTCGTTGATGAGGGCCAGCTCTCGTACGTGGGTCGGGAGAACAACATGCCCTCAGACGTGAGGGCTGCAATCACGTCGGATCTCGACGCGAAGAACGCAACCGCACTACCTGGTTTCGTGGATTCGCATACACATATCGCCTTCGACGGATATAGGGAGTCTGAATTCAACCGTCGCCTCTCCGGCGAAAGCTACGAGCAGATTGCGGCCTCGGGGGGAGGGATCGCTTCAACGGTTCGCTCAACGCGTGAAGCGTCGCAAGAGACTCTCCGCGACAACGTGCTCTCACGAACGAGACGAATGGCGTCGTACGGAACGACGACAGCGGAAGTGAAGAGTGGCTATGGTATGAATCACGACACCGAGCTTCGTCAGTTGCGGGCCATCAGGGATGCGGGAGCTCAGACCTCGATGCGGCTGATCCCGACCTGCCTGGCCGCCCACGACTTTCCACCTGAGGCCGGGCGCGATCTGGCGAAACGCAAGGCCTGGGTCGATCAGATTTGTGAGGAGATCCTGCCGGCCGTTGCTGCGGAGAAACTGGCGAAGTTCTGCGACGTTTTCGTGGAACGAGGTGTGTTCGATCGCGAGCAGGGCCGGCGCATCCTGACACGAGGTACCCAACTGGGCATGACCCCTCGTATTCACGCCGATGAACTGAGCGACACCGACGGTGCCTCGCTGGCCGACGAGATTCACGCGGCCTCGGCGGATCATCTGATGCACATCTCCGAAAAGGGCATCCGAGCTCTAGCTGCGGGATCGACGACGGCGAACCTTCTTCCAGCCACAAGTTTTTTTCTGATGTCGGACCGCTACGCACCGGCGCGTGAACTGATCGAGAGGGGAGCGATCGTGTCGCTCTCGACCGACTGCAACCCCGGCAGCTCAATGACCGAGTCGATGCAGATCGTCCTTCAGCTTGCCACGCTGCGCATGAAGATGACCGTCGAAGAATCGCTCACCGCAGCGACCTTGAATGGCGCCTACTCGCTGGGACTCGCAAACGAGACCGGCTCGCTGGAAGTGGGAAAGTCCGCAGATTTCATCCTGCTCGATGCGCCAGGGTATCTGCATCTGGTCTATCACTTCGGAGTGAATCTGATTCAGTCGGTATTTTCGCGTGGTCTGCGGGTGGCTTGAGACTGCCTGGCGGACGCCATCAGATCTTCTTCAGGTATTGAAAGAAGCAGATCTCGACTCCGTTCGGATCGACTGTCTTGAAGTTGCGGTGCCCGTAACTCGTGTCTGAGAGTTGCTTCCTGAACGGAGCGCCGTTCTGCCTCAGCTTCGAGTGCCAGTCGTCGAGATTCTCCACCTCGATGTAGAAGCCGCCGAGCAGCGACGGCAGATGCTCTCCCGCTTCGATTTCGATCAGACCAACGCCGTTCGGTGAATGAAAGATCGTCCCGCGGTCACCGTCGGGGCGGTCCCAGGAATTGAAAACCTCGAGTCCGAGGGACTTCCGATAGAACTCGACCGTAGTGTCGTAGAGTGGAGTGAAGTAGAAAAAGCGGAACTCCAGACTCTCCATCATGTCTCCGGTACAGGCTCGAGTCCGAGCGCTTTGCAAAGTCGGAGGTAAATGAGTCTGCCGATCGATGCTTTCGATTCGTTGCTGCAGCCAGCGATGTGTGGAGTGAGCAGGAGGCGTGGGTCGTCCGGCCAGGACTCGCGCACAGGCGGTTCCTGCTCGAAGACATCGACTGCCAGGCCTCCCAGCTTGTTCTGTTCGAGAGCAGCCAGTGCTGCATGAAGTTCGAGCACGGGACCGCGCGAAGCGTTTACTACGATGGCGCCGTTTCTCATTAGAGCAAGCATCTCTCCATCGAGCATCAGTTGCGTTTCAGTGGTCAGCGGAACGTGCAGGGTGAGGACGTCGCTACCTGCTACGAGTTCTTGAAGCGATTGGATTTTCGTGGCGCC
>JBKJUK010000303.1:0-14698 GCA_046590705.1 Thermoanaerobaculia bacterium | reverse complement strand
TTCGATCCGGGCCAGTTCACCGAAAGAGCTCAGCAGACCTGCGCCGAAAACCTTGAGTTCGTCGTCTTCCTTCACCACACCAAACTCCAGCGTGTACCAGTAGAGACGTTCGAGTTGCGCGAGCTGTTCTTCAGTCGTAGAGCGATGCGCGGCTCGACCGAATGCGCGATTCAGGCGAGCGAAGTCTTCCTGGGCCAGGGCCGCGGCGTGACCGACTAGTTCGTGCACGACGTCTGGCTCTGGTGTGTAGAGCGGAACACTGTGATGCCGCATGTATTGCGTGGAAAGAAACGTACCGCCGGAGAGTGGACTGAGAAATCCGTGCGCAGAAACAAGTCCCGCGACTGGCGCCATCCTGAAACCCTCGTGAGGCTCGAGAATGTCGCTGACTTCGAGCAGCTGCGGAATCTCCTTACGCGAAAGAGAGATTTTCTCCGCCGCGTCCAGATACTGTTTGCAGGCTCGTTCCTTATGCAGCGGATCGAGGTGCCGCCAGACTTCCCGCCACACCTCATGCTCTTCCGGTGTGTAAGCCACAATGGGGAAGGGTGCTCGTCCCTCGTGATAATCGATGGCCGCGCGAGCGATTGCGTTCCTGCGCTCCCGATACACGGCGTCCTGAAAGCCGGGATGATCGGCATCGAGAGTGACGATCGCTGGAGCGGTATGCTCCTGCTCAGCAGGCTGCGCTGCTGACGCGCCCGGTGGAAGGGCAGGCTGATTCACTGACTCGATTTCATGCGCCATCGTCGATCTTGAACATCACAGTAACATCTGAAAATTCTTACTGCATGATGGGAGCCCGGCGTATGGGAGGCGGCAGGAATCAGCGTCGATTCGGCCTGTAGGGGCGAGTTGCGCTCGCCCGCTCCCGCGGCTGTCCGTGCAACGCACCGGAAAGCGGCGCGCGCAACGCGCCCCTAGAGAACCATAATCGTCAGCAAGTTGAAGTCGATTCAGATTCTACGCTCCGTGGAGTGATGTCCTCCAACGATACAATTCATTCGTGGCCAGAAAAACTTCGGTAGTCTTCTCGTGCAGCGAATGCGGAGCGCAGTCTCCCAAGTGGCTCGGGCGGTGCCCGGACTGCAACGCCTGGAACTCCTACGCCGAAGAGGTCGTAGAGAGCGCTCCTTCCGCTTCAGGTCGGATCTCGATGAGTTCCTCGATCCATCCGATGTCGATCACCGAGGTGGATCTCGACTCCACGCCGCGTATCTCGACTACATTTCCTCACTTCGATCGAGTGCTGGGTGGCGGTCTCGTGGCGGGAGCGGTCACGCTCGTAGGCGGTGAACCTGGGATCGGCAAGTCGACCCTTCTGCTTCAGGCGGCGGATCGCCTTGCTGCACTCGGTCCGGTCCTCTATGTCTCGGGCGAGGAAAGTCCTAAACAGATCGCACTCCGCGCCCAGCGACTCGGAACCATGAACCCGAATATCAGGCTGTACTCGGAGACGGCCGTTTCGCGAATCGCCAGGGAAGTCGAGGCCATGAAACCGGTAGTGGCCATCATCGACTCCATCCAGACCGTTCACGTTGACTCGAACAACTCCGCCCCGGGCTCGGTGAGCCAGGTCCGTGACTCGGCCGCTCAGCTCATGGCCCTCGGGAAGCGACTGCAGATCCCGATCTTCCTCATCGGCCACATCACCAAGGAAGGGACAATCGCCGGACCGAAAACCCTCGAGCACATCGTGGACACTGTGCTCTACTTCGAAGGCGACAAGTTTCAGAACTGCAGGCTGATCCGGGCCTACAAGAATCGTTTTGGCCCCGTCAACGAGATCGCTCTCTATCAGATGCATGACACTGGACTGGAAGAAGTACCGAATCCGTCCGCCGAACTGATCGGACAGAGAAGTGGAGCTGCAGGCTCCTCGATCGTGGTCGCTGTCGAAGGAACCCGCTCTCTGCTCATCGAGATCCAGGCCCTGGTATCGACCAGTCACTTCTCTACACCGAAGAGAATGTCGATGGGCTTCGACGCCAACAGACTCTCGCTGCTGCTGGCAGTACTCGAAAAAAAGAGCGGCGTGAATTTCCTATCGCATGACGTCTACGTGAACATCGCCGGCGGCCTCGACTTCGACGAACCGGCAGTCGACCTCGGCGCCATCGCCGCGCTGGTGAGCAGCCATCAGAACAAAGTCATCCGCTGGGATCTTGCCGTCTTCGGAGAAGTCGGTCTGCTCGGGGAGATTCGCAGCGTCTCGCAGGCCGACCTGCGAGCTCGCGAAGCGGCTGCTCTTGGATTCAAGAAACTGATCGTACCAAAGGCCAACGCGGCCGAGATTCATGCGGATGTCGAAGTCGTCGGCGTCCGCACCATCGACGAGTTTCTCAACGCGCTGTTCGCCGCCCCCTGAAGAGAGCTCCCCGGGGAAGGGCCTCTGGAGCTCGCCTCCTGCGGCCCCCTGCCCTCCTTGCTACTGCCTACCGCTTCCTTTAGACTCCCGCCAGGTCGTCCAAATCTGGTCTGAACAAAATCGCTTCCGAATCTGGAAGGTGAAGGGGGGATATATGAGCCGGAACACTCTTCTGGTTTTGATCTCGGTTCTGTTATCTGCCTGTGCCACTGCTCCCGGAGCCAGGGGAGTCGGTCCGAACTCCTCACCGGGCGCAGCTCTGAGAGTCGATGCCTCGGAGGAAGAGGACATCACCAGTCTGATGGCGCAGATGCGCCACGACCTCTCGCGTCAGGCCGCCCGCGAGAGAGAACTCGCCGAGAAGCTACCTCAGCGTCCTGCAGTCGCAGGGAAGAGCGTTCCCAAAGCTCCCGTCCAGACCAAAGAGTCCGTCAACATGATGCTCCGAAGTCTCCTTCTCCCCATCGTTGGCCTGCGCCACTCGGACCTCGAAGACAACTGGGGCGAACCGCGAGATGGCGGAAAGCGCCGTCACAAAGGGATCGACATCTTCGCAGCGCTCGGCACAGAACTGGTGGCGGTGGCGGACGGTTACATCAGTTACATCGGCACGCAGTCCAAGGGCGGACGCTGTCTCTGGCTGGTTACGGACCTCGGGGTGTCGTTCTACTACGCGCATCTCGACCGCTGGGCTCCGGGCATCTACGAAGGAATGTCCGTCAAGAGCGGCGAACTGCTCGGATACGTAGGAAAGACAGGCAACGCGCAAGGAACGTCAGCGCATCTGCACTTTCAGATCGTGGAAAATGATGAGACGGTGAATCCTTATCCCATCCTGCGCGGAGCTTCCAGCACATCACGAGCCGCGCGCACTGCCCCTGTACTCTCGGGTGGCTTCATCGGCGCTGGCAGTCGCTGAGCGACCCGACCTTCACCAGTTCTCCCCTTCCTTTCATCGACCGAATCGGTTGACCGGTGGCCGGATCACACCAGCCCACGTCCACTTCCTGCAGCGGTAGCAGAACAAAATTGCGCTGCCTGTATCGCGGATGCGGGAGGATCAGCCCTCCTCTACTCCGGATTTCCGACCCCGCGAGAATCATATCGATGTCGATTGTCCTCGGCGCATTCTTCTCGCGTCGAAACCGTCCCAGTGAGCGCTCGATCTGCTCACAGTCTCTCAGAACCTGCTCGGAGACTGCTGCAGATCGCAAGACGGCAATCATGTTGAGGTAAGCGGGAGCATCGGGCTCAGAATCGAGAGGTTCGGATTCCCAGACCGAGCTGAGCCGCACAACTGAATAGCGTCGTCCAATCAAATCGAGTGCACGGCGGAGAAGCAGTGCTCTGTCACCCAGGCTGCTACCGAGGGAGAGTATGAGAGGACGCGAGGGCGTCACTTCTCGTGTTCGCCGGTGCCGAAACTGATCTCGTTTGGAAGTTCGTCAACGTCGCTGGCGTGAGGTGGAAAGATGGCGCAGAGATGGGTTCCGGCACTCTGAATCGCTTCCACGATTCCTTCAGTGTAGAGCGCGGCTTTGAACTTTTCGGTGAGATGCACGGCGATCTGATCCCAGAAATCGGGAGTGACGCTGTTGTTGATCCCCTCATCGCCCAGAATCACGAACTGCTGTTCCTGCGCTGCAATGAAGAGCAGGACACCGTTTCGCTGCGCGGTCTTAGTGAGTCCGAGACGCTCGAAGGTCCGCTCTGCGAACTCTCGAAGGTTTTTGCCGCGGAGTGACGACTCTATGTGGACCCTGATCTCGCCCGAGCAGGACTTCTCGGCTTCTGAAATCGCATCCGAGATCCGCTGCTGGTCGATTTGAGCGAGCAGTTCTTTCTGTTTCATTCACCAGCCTCCGCTTGCACCACCACCACCGAACGATCCACCACCGCCGGAGAAGCCGCCTCCTCCTCCGAAGCCGCCGCCACCCATGGTGAAGCCACCACCGCCCATCGGGAACATCGGAATGATGCAACCACCGCAGCCACCGCTACGGCGTCGAGAGAGCGATGGCAGGATAAAGAAGAAAAAGATGAAGGCGAGAATCATCAACACCCGGATTGAGCCTTCGTTGACAGAACTTCGATTTCCCTGAGCTGCCTGCTGTTCCATTGGTACAGCAGGTTCGGTTTTCTCGATCGTGCTGATGAGAAAATCAGCGGCAGCATTGAGTCCGGCGCCGTAATCTCCTCTCTGAAAATGCGGGGCAAGGTACTCTCGAATGGCGCGCGATGCCTTGGCGTCTGTGACCGCGCCCTCTCGTCCGTATCCCACTTCGATTCGGACTTTTCGCTCTTTCTGGAACACGAAGAGCACCAGCCCATTGTCGTACTTGGCCTGGCCGACGCGCCACTTCGTTGCGGCTCTCACAGTGAACTCTTCGAGCGACTCATCCTCGAGTGACGGGAAGATGTAAATGAGGAACTGAGTCCCGGAGCGCTTCTCGAATGCTTCGAGCTTCTGATCGAGTCCGATGACCTGACTGGACTGAAGGATACCCGCCTGATCCGTGACCCAGCGCGTAGGAGCTGGAGGAACTTCCAGCGCGCTGACACTTCCGGCGAATGCTACGAAGATGAGTACCGAAAATAGCAGTCGAATAGCAGTGGTCATGAAGTAAGGGAGAGGGATGCAGTGGGCTGCATCCCTCTGACCCGGTTACCTTGTGGCGGTGCCGTTACCGAAATCGAAGTTCACGTCAGGTGCGCGTTCCGCTCCGCTTGTCGAGCGAAAGTAAGGTTTCACAGAGAAGCCGCCGAATCCGGCGATGAGACTCGTCGGAAATCTACGCACTGCCGAGTTGAAACCCTGCGCGACTTCGTTGTAGCGCATTCTCTCGACGCTGATGCGGTTCTCGGTACCCTCGAGTTGTGACTGTAATTCGAGAAAGTTCTGGTTCGATTTCAGATCGGGATACTTCTCGACCACGACTAATAGCCTCGAAAGAGCGCTGCTCAGTCCGGCCTGTGCCTGCTCGAACTGCTGAAAAGCCCGCGGATTGTCGGTAGGGCTTGCTGCCGCTACAGGAGCGCCGCCGCCTGCAGGAGCAGAGACCTGTCCGACCCGTGAGCGTGCCTCGACCACAGCCTGCAAGGTCGACTTTTCGAAATTGGCCGCGCCCTGCACCGTCTTTACCAGATTCGGAATGAGGTCATAGCGTCGCTGATACTGACTCTCGACCTGCGCCCACTGTTGTTTCACGCCTTCGTCGAGTCTCACGAGCCGGTTGTAGGTTCCGACGCCGAAGATTAGAAAAAAGACGACACCGACCGCGAGAAGCCCGAGACAGCCAAGCAGAATTCCTGATCGTTTCACCTTGCTACTCCTTTCGTCTTTCGACGAATCAATACTCTTCTTCTTCCTCTTCGTCGACTTCTTCCTTCTCCGCTGGACCGATCAACTCCCCTTCTTCATCGTCGGGAGTTTCTTCCGTCGTCTCGACTTCATCTTCGGCAGGCTCCTCTACGATCTTCCTGCTGCGAGAGGTCGGCACGAGCGGCGCTTCTTCAGCGTCGCGTTGATCGGCACCGCACTTTGGACAGAGCGGTACCGGTTTGTCGAGGTCGTAAAACTTCGTGTGGCAGCTGTAGCACGCATACTTCTTACCAAGGTTCGGCATTGTCGAGACTCTCCTCGCCTGAAACGCGGCGAAAGGTAACACCCGCGTCTCGCGAGTGTCAACGAAGCTGAGAACGCAACTGCAAGATGTCTGCTAATCCCGGCCCGTCACCAGCCCGTATTTCTCATACTCCTTCTGCTACGGCGCAACGAAGAAATGTGAAGAGGCGGACCCCAGCACTCAGAGCACAGCCGTCTCGTCGAGCGAGAGCGTACCTGCTCCTCCGTCGACTGTGGCAGCGATGCCCAGCGGAAGCACCAGTTTCTGATCGATGTGACCAAACGATAAACCAGAGATGGCAGGAACTCCGAGCGCACCGAATCGCTCGCTTAGAAGCTCCTCGAGACTGAATGTCGGACCTTTGAAGTCGCAATTAGTGCAGCGACCGAACACCACGCCAGCCAACCGCTTCAGTTTATCTCCGAGTGCCAGCTGCGTGAGCATCCTGTCCACGCGGTAAAGTTCCTCGCGCACATCTTCCAGAAAAAGAATCCTGCCGTCCGTCTCAATCTCCCATGGCGTGCCCATCGTGGACGCGATCATGGTCAGGTTGCCGCCGACGAGAGGTCCGCTGGCTCGACCAGGTGCAATTCGAAGAATGCGATTCGCGCGCTCGACGAGATCGTTCGGGGCGCGAGGGGGGCTCTGCAGGACTCCCGCCGGCTCAGCGGTCATAAGGACTCGCTTGAAATTCTCCAGGGTGTAAGGGTCGAATACCGAGCCGCCAACCGGACCATGGAACGTGACCAGCCCGGTCTTCTGCGTGATCCCGACCAGCAGTGCGGTAATGTCGCTGTAGCCGATAAAAACTTTTGGTTTGCGCGCGATCAGAGCGTAGTCGAGCAGTGGCAGAATTCGCGGCGAACCCCATCCACCTGTGTAGCAGACTATGCCCGCCACACCGTCGTCGGCAAAGAAACCATTGATATCGGCCGCGCGATCAGCGTCCTTTCCGGCGAGATAGCCGTGACGATCGTAAACATGCTGACCCAGCTTGACCTTGAAACCGATCGTCTCCAGCTGCTCTTTGGCGATCGCGATCTGCTCCCGTTCGAACACCGCACTGGCCGGGAGGACCAGGCCAACCGTATCGCCCTCGGAGAGTCGTCGCGGCTTGATCTTCTTCGTTCCGCCGCTCGAGGTGCGACTCTGACTCGCGGCGGTGAGCTGGCCCCCTCCGACGGCCGTAGCCGCAGCGGTCATCGAAAGAAAGTGTGCGAAGGAACGTCGGCTGATCATGCGCCACATTCTGCAACGAAATGAAGCGGGCTAAACGAAAAAGCGACCCGCGAGGGTCGCTCTTTCAAACTTCGACAGTCGTGCTCAATTTCTGCGCGGAACTGCTACAGCCTCGCCTTTCGCGGCCCCGGTACGTACCACCGCTGTTTTTGCGCGACGCTCCGGCGTCAACAATTTTGCTGCTTCGGGGAAAAGCTCGATCGCTTTGGCGACCTGATCGTCGCCTTCCAGGCGAGATGGATACGAGGCGTCGTACCCATACTTGGCGGCGATGATCTCCGAGCGAAGTGCTCGCTGAATGTACTCACGGTCCGTCGGTTTTGCCAGTGCCGCCCGAATGTCGTCGGCCGTGGCAATCTCCTTCGATGAGGCGTAGGCGATGAAGTCATCGACCATCTTCGGCGTGACCGCGATTTCTTTGGTGAGTTCCTGATTCTTCGAGTAGTACTCGACCGCGAATCCGAAGATGGCGCTTCGAACCTCGAGCAGTTGCGTCGTGCGCGAGAGCTCGCGCGGCTTGACCACCACATCGGGAGTGATGCCGCCGCCGCCATAGACCTTCCGTCCCAGTTCGGTGGTGAAGACCTGGCGGTTCTTCATGATGGATTCTTCAGGCGCCGTGCCGATTTCATCGGCGACGTAGTAATCGTAAAACGAACTGTAATCCCGCTGGATGTTGCGTCCTGCAGGAGTGAAGTACTTGGAAGTAGTGAGCGCCAGTCCGGCACCGTACTGCAGTGTGTAGACGCTCTGAACCAGGCCCTTACCCCAACTGGTCTCACCAACGACCAGACCGCGATCGTGATCCTGGATGGCTCCAGCCACGATCTCCGAGGCCGAGGCGCTGCCACGGTTGATCAGCACCACCACCGGCTGGTTGAATCGTTTGTGCTTGCCCGGTGCACGATATTCCTGGAAGGAATCGGTGGTACGACCCTTCGTGTAGACGATCATCTCGCCCTTGTCGACGAAGTGATCAGTCACTCCAACGGCCGCGTCGAGCAGGCCACCGGGATTCATGCGGAGGTCGAGAATCAGGCGTTTCATCCCCTGCGCTTCGAGTTTCTCGATCGCTTCGTCCATCTCACGAACGGTGGTGTACGTGAAATCCTTGATCCGGATGTAGCCGACTTCCGGCTTCACCATCAGAGTATTCGAGATCGAATTGGTGGGAATCGCGGCGCGGACGATCGTCAGCGGAATCGGTTCCTTGATCCCGATGCGAAGAATCTTGATGTGAACGGTCGTGCCCTTCGCTCCCTTGAGCTTCTTCACGACTTCGTCGAGAGGCATCTCGTCGGTTGCCGCACCCTCGACTTCGGAAATGATGTCGCCGGCTCGGATACCGAGACGCGCGGCAGGAGTCCCCTCGAGCGGCGTGATGACCGTGACCTGATCATTTCGTTTCGTCACGAGAATGCCCAGCCCGTAGAAAGTACCTTTCTGCCGGTCCTGCATCTCCTCATAATCACGAGGCTCGAGGAAGGAACTATGCGGGTCGAGCGTGCGGAGCATACCCTCCACCGATGAATAGACCAGTTTTTCTGAAGTGACTTCTTCAGCCGACCAGTAGGAAGCCGCGTTCAGAACCTCGGTATACTCTTTGAGCCGGCGGTTGAACTCGTCCTGTACCGGTGATCCGAAAAGACGTTCGCCGTAGATTCCGCCGAACAAAGTAGCGGCCACCACTGCGCTCGCAAGCACCACGCTTCTGGATCGTTTCTTTTCGTTCTTGGCCATAGTTACCCGTCTCAACGTCATTATATCGATGGAGTATTCGCGAAATCTCAGTTGTTCACAAAACAGTACGCAGCAGGCATTACACTGGTTCGAGAGGCATAAACATGTTTGGTTCGTTGGGATTCCCGGAATTGATGATGATCTTCGCAGTCGCGTTGATCGTTTTCGGACCGAAGAAACTGCCTGAAATTGGACGCTCGATCGGTCGCGCCATGGGTGAGTTCAAGCGCGCCACGAACGAGTTGAAGAACACGCTCGAAGAAGAAGTGCGCATCGAAGACGAGAAAGAACTGCCCAGGACCGAGGTGCCGGAAGGTAGCCTGGCCCGCAACTCCACGCAGCCATGACATTTTCTGCCGACGCCTTCCGCGAGCGAACGGCCTCCGACTCCACCGACGAACAACTTCCGCAGATGTCGTTCCTCGACCATCTGCACGAGCTGCGCAAGCGGCTCATGTACTCGATCATCGCGCTGGTAGTCGCGTTCGCCATTTCATGGAGTTTCGCGCCGCAGATTTTCGAATTCCTACAGCAACCGATTCTCCAGTACCTCCCCAAAGGCGAGAAACTGGCCTTCACGAGACTCACATCTCCCTTCTTTCTCTACATGAAGGTAGCTTTCTTCTCCGCGGTCTTCCTGGCCTCACCCTTCATTCTCGGACAGCTCTGGCTTTTCATCGCTCCGGGCCTCTATCCTCGGGAGCGCCGCTATGCCTCGCCGTTCATCATCGTGGCTACGGCTTTCTTCGTCGGCGGCGGCTACTTCGGCTACAAGACCGTGTTTCCAATGGCCTGCAAGTTCTTCATTGAAATGGGAGCGGAGTTCAGGCAGGTCATCACCATCGACGACTACTTTTCATTCGCCAGCAAGATGATTCTGGCCATGGCCATCGTGTTCGAAACACCCATCCTGATCTTCTTCCTGGCGCGACTCGGGATCGTCACTCCTCAGTTTCTTCTCAAAAAGTTCAAGTACGCGGTGCTCTTCATCTTCATTTTCTCGGCCGTCATCACACCCACCCCGGACATGGTCACGCAGACAGCTCTGGCCGTGCCGATGATCCTGCTCTACCTCCTGGGAGTGGCGGTTGCTTTTCTGTTCGCTAAACGAGAGCGAGCTGAGAGCAGTAGACAGTAGCTGAGGAGCCAGTAACCAGTAAGTACGGCCCTGCGAAGTCATGTGGACGCCGGGCGAAAAGCCCAAAGTTGAAAACTTTGGCCACCACTGTGGAGCGCCACCTTGTGGCCGGAGTTTTCAACACCGGTTCGTGCCGCATCCGCAGAGTCGGCTCAGAATCGCATGCAGCGCGCCACAGGCAGGATTGCCTGTGCCACACAGGATGCATGTTCGCCCGCCTTCTGGTTACTGGCTCCTGACTACCAACTACTGCCTTACTATCTTCCTGTGCCAAAAACGCCGCTACCGATCGACGCGCATCTTCACGAAATCCATGCGGCCCTCGAGCAGCATCGCGCGGTGATCGTGGTCGCGGCGCCGGGCGCCGGCAAGACCACGCGTGTTCCGCCGCACCTGGCGATGCATGGGAAAACAATCGTGCTTCAACCGCGGCGGATTGCTGCTCGCGCGCTGGCGCGGCGCATCGCCTACGAACAGGGGTGGACCGCTGGAAACGAAGTCGGCTGGCAGATGCGGAACGACCGCTCCTTCACACCTTCAACGCGATTGCTCGTCGCGACCGAGGGGATTCTCACGGCGAGAATGCAGAGCGATCCGCTGCTCAGCGAATTTTCGACCATCATCCTCGACGAATTTCACGAGCGCAGCGTTCACACAGATCTCGCCCTTGCGCTGGCTAAGCAGGCCTGGCTGGCGCGCCTTGACCTTCGAATTGTGGTGATGTCTGCCACGCTCGATCCCGCTCCAGTTTCGGCATACCTCAATGATGCACCGATCCTTTCGATCGAAGGGCGTCTGTTTCCGCTGGAGATCGAGTATCGACCAGACGTCTCCGTGTCGACTTCAATTCGAGAATCGGTACTCCGCGACCGAGGAGATCATCTGGTCTTTCTTCCCGGCGCATCTGAGATCGAACTGGTTCGCGCAGAACTCGGGACCCTTCGAGGAGTTCGCATTTTTTCGCTCCATGGATCTCTAAGCGGAGAGCTTCAGGACGCGGCGCTGAATCCATCGAATGAGCAAAAAGTCATCCTCTCGACCAACATTGCCGAGACTTCGCTGACGGTGGAAGGCATCACCGTGGTGATCGATTCAGGAATCCAGAAAACTGCGCGATACGACGATGAGCGCGGCGTCGACACGCTGGCTCCCGAAAGAATCTCTCGCGCTTCTGCGGATCAGCGAGCAGGACGCGCGGGACGTGTGCGCAGCGGCAAAGTGATTCGATGCTGGGACCGACGCGAAATTCTTCATGAACGGCAGCAGCCGGAAATTTTCAGGGTTGATCTCGCAGGTACCGTCCTGCAGATTCTGGCGTGGGGAGCGCACCCGAGTACCTTCGACTGGTACGAGCAACCCGAGCAGTCGAGAATTGATGCAGCGCTTCATTTACTCGAGCGGATCGGTGCGTACGCAGACGCGAAGATCACCGCCCTGGGACTTCGCATTGTGGCCATCCCTCTGCACCCACGTCTCGGTGCAATGCTCCTCGCCTCGCAGGGGGACCGCCGCATTTCCGCCGCCTGCGCGATGCTCTCGGAAGGGCGGCGAATCGATCGCAGGATGGGCGGCTCGGTCAGCAGCAGTTCTGATCTGCTGGAAGTAGGCGACCAACTGAGCTCTGCGGCGGACAGCACGCGAGTCCTCGAATCGCAGCTCCGTAAACTCGTCCAGGATTCTGCGCCGGCTGCAGCGCAGAGTGAGGCTGCTTTTCTCAAGGCAGTCTTCAGTGGCTACGCTGATCGTGTCGGACAGCGCAGGGAGAAGAACTCCGATCGCTTCCTGATGTCGAACGGTAGCGGCGCGCGTCTGGCCAGAGAGAGCGGCGTGGTGAATGCCGAGTTCATCGTAGCCGTGGAGATGACCAGCGCGCGAAGCGGAGACCCCATCATTCGACTGGCCAGTGCAGTCGAGCGCAGCTGGCTTTCGCCGACGCGAAAGGAGATTACGGTCACGATCAATCCGGATGGCCGGGCCGCGGCGACCGAGCGGGCCTGGTACGACCAGATTCTTCTGTGGGAACAGAAGGCCGACGTAGATCGAGATTCGGCACGACCGCTACTCATCGAGCGCACGGCAACTCTCCTTCGCGAGAAGAACGCTGCAACACTTCGACGCGCGGAAATTGCAGGAGTCGAAATCGATGTGGATGCATTGGTCAACGAGCACTATGCCCACAGTGACGACGCTCCAAAGGCTCTCGATCAACTTCTGACGTGGCAGAGTGCGCGCGAGATCGAGAAGCATGCTCCTGAGCTGCTGCCGCTGCCCAGCGGCCGCACCACGCGCCTCGACTATCGCGCGGACGGAAGTATCGTCGCCTCCGTAAAACTGCAGGAACTCTTCGGACTCGGAGACACCCCGCGCCTCGGACCTCGAAGACTTCCGGTCACGTTCGAAATGCTCTCCCCTGCCGGCCGCCCGATGCAAACCACCAGCGATCTACGCAGCTTCTGGAACAACACCTACTCCGAGGTTCGTCGAGAGCTGCGCGCACGCTACCCGAAACATCCCTGGCCGGAAGACCCCTGGACCGCACAACCGACACACAAAACGATCAGAAAAACGAAATGAAGATCAGCCCGCATTTCTCACACCTCCACGTTGCGAGTCGGCGGTTCCTTCCCTCTCCCCGGTCAAATCGCCCGCTACGTTCATGATCGTCTTCGGGGAGAGGGTCAGGGAGAGGGGAGACGACTTAAACGGCGTGGCCGAGGAGTCAAATGCGCTGGCGTTGACTACTACTCCGACCAATGCCGTCAGCTCATTGGCAGCCCCTCTCCCTAACCCTCTCCCCGAAGGCGATTTTCGAAGTTGCGTCAATCCGCTTGGGGAGAGGGGATGATCGCGCGGAGCTCCCGAGCCTCTCCGATAACGAACACTGCTCCCACAACTTCGATCGGACGGGGCGGTCCCACGACCTTGCTCTACTCACTACGCCAAGTTCTCCTCCCGTTCCCCAACCAATGAATCCATGCGATCAGTACTCCCTGCAACGGAAGTCGAGCCCAGAGAATCCACGCTGCGACTTCCCTCCCCTGAAACTGCGAGCCATTGAGTGCGGAATCAACATTCGCCGGAAACACCGCCACCAGGAGCAAAATCAGAAACCAGGAAGCGGCATGTCTGGTTTTGCGAATGAGTAGTCCCGCTCCCCCGACCATTTCTGCCAGACCGCTGATGTACACCAGCGGCAGATGCCAGGGGATGTAGTCGGGCATGATCTGCAGATAGAACTGAGGCGAACGAAAGTGGTTCGCACCGGCCAGGATGAACAACAGTCCGGCCACCCAGCAGGAGATCGACTTGACTCTGTTTCTCATGACACAGGTTCTCGCACGTCCTGAAAGAGATCGCAACCAGGTCGTACCCGCGGGATTGTCGGGAGGTCGGACCGCTGTTGTATCGTCCTCCGGAGGAAAAGGCATGAATGCAACCAAACTTCACACGCACAGACTCTCGGTCCTGTTGCTCGTTGCTCTTTCAACACTGGCCTGCTCGAGCGGCACCACTGGCAGAAAATCAGGAGGAAGCATGAACCAGGGCGGCCCGACCTTCCTCGCACTCGGCGACTCCTACACCATCGGCGAAGCGGTCGGAACGAAGGAGCGATGGCCGGAACAATTAGTTGAGGAACTGCGAAGCAAGGGCATCGCCGTGAATGATCCCGAGATCATCGCGAAGACTGGCTGGACGACCGATGAACTCAACGCCGCCATCGACGAGCAGCGACCTGCGGGACCCTACGATCTGGTCACGCTGCTGATCGGCGTCAACAATCAATACCGGGGACGGCCACTTGCCAACTACGAAACGGAATTCAGCGCGCTTCTCCAACGAGCGATTACATTCGCCGGAAATGACGCGTCGCACGTGATCGTGGTCTCCATTCCGGACTGGGGCGTTACACCCTTCGCCGCGAGTCGTGACTCGAAAAAAATCGCTACGGAGATCAACACCTACAACGCCAGCAACAGGAGGCTCGCACTGGCAGCGGGAGCCCGCTACGTCGACATCACGCCAGGTTCCCGCAGAGCCGACCCAACTCTGATCGCTCCGGACGGCCTGCACCCATCAGCACAAATGTACGCCGAGTGGACGCAACAGATCCTGCCGGAAGCCGAGGTAATTCTGCGCAGCGCAAAGCCTGCACCTTAGCGTTCAGGCGTTCGTATGGAGATTGGACATCTTGCGTTCGGACGCGGCCTGTGTGGCACAGGCAATCCAATCCTGCCTGTGGCGCGACGCACTGACTTCGAGAGAGCAGCTTCGAGCCGATTAAACCGAGGTCGCTCCTGTCGGCGAACATCGAGCACTAGGTCTCGAACTCACTTCTCGGCGCCACAGGCAGGATTGCCTGTGCCACACATATCTGCACTCAACGTGAGCCGTCTACAGAATTTCAAGTGTCCAATCAAAGGCAGGACCAGCGCTGTGATCGTCAAGGAATACTGGGTCGACGAACAGCACCGGAGAGCGGGCGCGCGCAACGCGCCCCTACTACCGCATCCCTGGCGCAGCGAATTTGATGCACTTTCTTACTTCATCGTTCTGCGTTCTGCGTTCTGCGTTCTGCGTTCTGCGTTC
>JBKJUK010000300.1:0-3578 GCA_046590705.1 Thermoanaerobaculia bacterium | reverse complement strand
ATGGCGAACGACTGCGTGATCGGTACCCGCGCATCGCCTGTGTTCGACAGAACCAGCGTCGGCGTGCGCACCTTCGACGCGTACGTGATCGGCGATTGCTCGAGCCACATCTTCATGTTCTCATCTTTGTAAGGTGAGCCCCACAGAAGACCGCGCTGAACGTTGAAGTCACCGAGGTTGTACTGGTCGAGCATGCTGTTTACGGCAGCTCCGGAGACTGCGGCTTTGAAGGCGGTCGGATAATTCCCGATGAGCCATGAAGTCATGTAGCCGCCGTACGACCAGCCGCCTACGACCATCTTGTCGCCATCGACGCTGAAGCGTTTTTTTACAGCCTCGATTCCGGCCATTACATCTCTGCCAGGACCTGCGCCGGCATCCATCAGAATGGCGCGCGTGACGCGATTGCCAAGGTTGTCGCTGCCGCGGTAGTTGGGCATGAAGACAATCCAGTCCTGCGCGGCGAAGAGCTGCGGCGTGAATGAAAATCCGGTCGTCGAGGAGGCGCGCGGACCGCCGTGAACGTGCAGTACGAGCGGATATTTTCGCGACGGGTCGTATCGCGGCGGTGTCACCAAGACACCGTCCAGTTCGTAGCCGTCGCTGCTGAAGGTCACTCTCTCCGCACGGCCGAGTTCGAACTTCTCGAAGCCGGGATTGAAGTCGGTGAGGCGGCGCGGCGCGGCCGAGGGGCTCTCCATGTAATAGAGTTCGCGGGGTCTGGTGGGCGTGCTCCCGGTCAGTGCGATCGCGCCCTTGCGGTCGATACTCGCATCGATCCAGAATCCTGCGGTTGGTTCAATCGATCCGAGTTTCAGTTGTCTTGCAGCCCCGTTCAAGGGCTTGAGCCAGAGCGCGGTGCTTGTCTCGCTGTGCGCGCCGACGAGCAGACCCTTCGAGTCCGGCATCCAGATCGCGCGGTAGAGATTCCGGTCGATGTCGCCGGTCAGTTGCGATCCTTTTCCGCCGGCGAACGGCGCCGTCCAGACACGGTTCTCGCTGCCGCGTGTAGCATCGTGCGGATGCAGGTAAGCAACCGTGCGTCCATCTGGTGAGATCACGGGCTGTGTCTGCGCGAGGTCGGCGTCGGCCAGCGTTCGTACCGCCCCTGTCGCGACATCGACCGCGGCAACGCGCCCGGTCTCGCTTCGGCCGCTGCTCGGTGCGGCAGCGCGCACGAAGGCAATGCTTTTTCCGTCCGGCGACCAGTTGATCGGCGACGGGAGTGGGCCGGGAGGCCTCGCGACTGGCAGGCTCCACTCGCCCGAGGTCAGTTGTCTGGCTGAGCCGCCTGAGGCCGGGATCAGCCAGATGTGTGAGGGAGTGGGCGTGGTAGTGATGAGAAAGTCGTCTTCCCGGATTTCGAAGGAACGGTTGTGCTTCTCGGCCTCGTCGCGTTTGGGCGTCTCATCGGCCGTGACGTACGCGATCCGCGATCCGTCGGGACTCCAGGCGTACTGCTGCACGCCGTTAGGGGCGTCCGTCACCTTGCGGGCGTCGCCGCCGTTCATCGGCGCGATCCAGATCTGTCGTTTCCCCTCGACCATGGCCAGATACGAAATGGCCTGACCCGTCGGGGACCAGCGTGGTTGCGTCACGCCGCGACGTTCGGCGGTGATGGCGCGCTGTTCGCGCGTGCCGACGTCGACGACTACGACGTCGGTGTCGAAACGGTTGTCCTTCAGATTGGCCCGGGAAACGAGGATCGCTACTGCTCGCCCGTCAGGCGAGATCTGCGGGTCGCTCGGGCTGACGATGCTGGCGCGGTCTGAGAGCTTGAGAACCTCGGCATGGATGGACGTCGTAATGAGGAGAAGGAAGAGCGTGAGGTTTTTCATGGGACGTGGAGTTTAATCCATGAAGGGTGATGAACGCAGAACGCAGAACGAGGAAGTAAAAAGCGACGCACGCGTCCGCGGCAGGAGGCGACATCGTTTGGCGCAAGTTGCGTACGCGTTGCCGAGGTTATTTCAAAACTAAATACCTGTGGTAACTGAATACATTATCTATGCCCTATAATAAGATATGTCGAATATCCTGGATGCGGAGCACAGGAAAGCTTGTCGCGAGCCACTGCGCAGTCACCGGAAGTTCGTGATCAGCACTGCATCTCGTTTATGGATGAAACGGGAAAATACGAGAGTCTTTCCATCCCTGCTCACATCGAACCAGCCAATGTTCTGATCATTGAATTCGGTGAGCTTGCGTGGCTCTCCCTCCAGCGGCAGATACCAGAGGTTGGCACGGTCTCGCGGCAGGGTGTTGAGGATGAATCCTTCGGATGTCGGGGCCCATCGAAAACTCGTGCCGTACCGCGGGTAAGCGGCTGGTCTGGTCCAGAGGATCGGTCCGCCATCGATGGAGACGACAGCAATCTTCGTTTCAGGGCCACCTTTGTCGTTCTGGTAGAAGTAGAACGCGACTCGTGTGCCGTCAGGCGAGATGGCAGGAAGCTGTACTTCTCCCGGAAGACTCCATTCGAAAGCAGGGTTCCCGCCCTCGGTCGAAACTTTCTTGAGCCGGCCATCGTCGGCGTAGACGGCCCACTTGCCGTCGGCCGAGAGCGCCGCCGGTTGTCCGTCGTCGATGCCTTTGGCCAGAGTGCGTTCGATACGGTTTCCGTTCAGGCTCATCCAGCGGAGTTCGGCGCCTCCGCTGGTCATCGCGATGTACAGCATTGACGAGCCATCTGCCGCGGGCGCCGGGTATCTGCCCTCTTCTTCGGACCGCGTGAGATCGGTGATTTTTCCATCAGGACTCAGCAACGAGATACGGAAGCTCACCCCTCGTACGGAGGCGAAGAGAATCCCTTTGTCGGGGAGAATCGCGGTGCCGACCATCCCATCCAGGCGCTCGCGGGTGAGCCGTTCAGGAACTCTTTCGTCGAGTGACATTCGCCATACGGCGGACTCTGCCTCGGTACCTACGGTTACGAGGGATTTTCCATCGGAGGCAACACTCACGAGACGGTAATCCAGAAGATCGCCAGTGATCCGCTCGGGCCGATCGCCCGATGACGGAACGAACCAGATTTGCACCGACGATTGCGAGCCTCCTGAGGATTCTCCGATCGCCAACAGACCGGTGTGATCGGGAAGGTAGGCAATCTGCGCCAGACTTCTCCACCCGTTAGAGACCACCCGCTCTTTGCCTGAAGTGGCTTCGACTTCGATGAGACGCGCTTCCACCTTGCCTTCGAAGCTGTTTTCGCTTACTGCGATCGACGATCCGTCGGGCGACCATGACGGGCCAGTAAAAAATACGGGAGCGAACCTCCTGGGCTGCGTACGTGTCGTCAGGGCCCTTGCTCCCGTTCCATCAGCGTTCGCGATCATCAATGCACTCTGATCCCGGCCCGGAAACGCTGCACGTACGTACGTCATTCGTTTTCCGTCAGGGGAAAATGAAGGTGCACTGTCGACTCCGCTGAGCAGGTGCCTCGGTGTGCCGCCGAGTGCCGGGATTTCGTAGAACGCTCCCGTTGGTTCCTCGGCATTCCTGGCTCCAAAGATGATGGAATTCCCGTCGGGCGAAAACGTGTGAGACCAGTATGCCTGCCGTCAGGAGGGATTAACTCG
>JBKJUK010000031.1:0-6580 GCA_046590705.1 Thermoanaerobaculia bacterium | reverse complement strand
CCCTGGCCGTTCCCGTCAGAATGCCGCAGCCCGATGCCATGACCTAACTCGTGTGTCATCGCGGTGTTCACCTGCGCGTGATTGCCGGGGAAGCCGTCCTGAAAGATGACGTCTGCCTCGAACACATCCACGTAATTGGGATTCCCTTCAAACGTGTAGAAGTTGCCGCCCCAGATCCTGGTGATGGCGATCGTACCGCTGCCAGACCAGGATCCAGTGATGTCATTATTGGGATCGTTGAAAGTAACGGTATTGGCTCCGTCGTTGGTGTTGGTAACGGTGTTGCTGTTCGTTCCCCCATAGGTCATGGAGATGTCGCTCGGACAGTCGTTCGTCCATGCAGCAACACCGGAGACGATCAGATCGACGCCGCCATTCGTTGACAAGCTCAGGTTCTGCGCCGCCTGCTTGAAGAAAGGCATCGCGGAGGGGAAACCCAGATGGCGCGCCGGGTAGTAAGTCACTCCATCGAAGAATTTCGACGTATACGTGGCGGCTGCGAACGTCACCTGCGGGGCGATCTGAAGACCTGAAGATTGCGTAGAGACGACGTTGACACCGCTCGGCGCAGTAACGGATTTCTCCTCGGAAAGGTAAATGACCTCGCTCGTACCCTTCCCTACGACGTCACGCACGTAACGGAGAAACGATGCGCGGTCACGCGCCTTCTCTGCGTGCGGTTTGCCTGACTTGTTCCAGCCGACCAACTCATCTGATTCCCGCACCAGCAATTCGTGACCCTCTGCAGACCGCGTCGAAAGAAACTTGCCGACCACCATGTCGGTCGTCGTCCACTCTCTGTTCCCGTTCCTGCTGAGAAAAACAGTGACTCGATCGCCGGTCCGATATGAAGGGGCTCCCGGGACCAGCAGCTTTTTCTGGTCGATCATCCCTCCCATCTCCTTGATCAGAATCGTGGATTCCGTGAGATGCCCTTTGAGAACCTCTTCGATGTTCAGCTCTACCGAGGTCTGGATGTCGCCGTCCGGCGCATACTCCACCTGGGTACCGAGCACCGTACCGGTGACGATCAGGCGAGCTTTCGTGACAAGTTCCCGGTCACTCGGGACGAGGAAGGAGGCACCATGGACGCGACATGGGGCGGCCGCGACCAGCATCATCACGACTGCGAGAGACCATAGATTTTTTTGCAAAAGACCTCCGCTAGGAGAGTTGGCTTGCTGGTACGGGAAGACGGGCTCGGTAGTCAGAGTTGGGAACCGGGGATTATGGTATGAGATTCCACGTTAGTGGCTCGTGTCCGCGTCACAAAAAGGGGGAAGTCGAGGCGCCCTACTGCAGCCCCGCTCGAACCTCCTGAATGTGAAGACTGCGGGCCGCCGTCGTCCCCGAAGTGAGAACAGGATCTGTGAAACCCAATTCGGAGAGTCCGATCGCGGTTCTTGCCGCATTCAGGTTGCTCCGAAGCCTTGCAGGCACTGGCGCCGCCAGCTTTACCGATCCCCTTCTCTCTTCTTCAATGATCACGGCCGTTCATCTCAGCGAGCGCTCTAAGTGACCGGGCTGATACCTCTCAGTGCTCGTTTAGTATGCGCAGCAGGTACTCGCCGTAGCTGCTCTTTGCGATCGGCGTGGCGATCTTCTTCACCTGCTCCTGATCGATGAGTTTCATATGAAGCGCGACTTCCTCGGGGCAGGCGATCTTCAGTCCCTGACGCGACTCCACGTTCTCCACGAAGTTAGAGGCGTGCAGCAGCGATTCCTGCGTACCGGTATCGAGCCAGGCGAATCCGCGGCCGAGTCGTTCGACAGTGAGTTCGCCCTTCTCGAGATACACACGATTCAGATCCGTGATCTCCAGTTCTCCGCGCGGGGACGGCTTGATGGCCGCGGCGATGTCGCAGACTTTCTCGTCGTAGAAATAGAGTCCGGTGACGGCGTAATTCGACTTCGGGCTGGCGGGCTTTTCTTCGATGCTGAGGGCTTTCCCCTCTTTCGACATCTCTACCACGCCGTAACGATCAGGATCGCTGACCCAGTAGGCGAACACCGTGGCGCCCGTTTTCTCGCCGGAGACCCGCTGAAGCGACTCAGGGAGGCCGTGGCCGTAGAAAATGTTGTCGCCCAGGATCAGGCAGCTGGGATTGCCATCGACAAACTCACGTCCGATGAGGAAAGCCTGCGCGAGTCCACCCGGATCGGGCTGGACTGCGTACTCGAGGCGTATCCCCCACTGCGAACCATCACCCATCAATTTCTGGAAGGCAGGCTGATCGTGCGGAGTGGTGATGATCAGAATCTCGCTGATACCGGCCAGCATGAGTGTGGTCAGCGGGTAGTAGATCATCGGCTTGTCATAGACCGGGATCAGCTGCTTACTGAGCACGGCCGTGATCGGATGCAGCCGCGTGCCGGATCCACCGGCCAGAATGATTCCCTTCCTCATGAAGCGCCTCCCGAGAGCAAACCTACGCACTGGCGCGCGTAGTATAGATGGACGGTGTCTCGTGCGCACGCGTGGCAGTTCGAGGCTGACTTCGGCAGGTCACGCCCTGGACAGCAGGCAGCCGGGTGACGGATCTCCGGTGAGTGAGGCTGGAATCAACCGCATCGCTATAACAATGCACTGCAGCCGCTTTGGTTGCGACAGCGAATCGATTCCTGCTATTTGGCCGGTGTCGAGCCGTGAAACTGTTTCCAGAGCCACTTCCCGTCCGTGCGCTGGAGCACACCCGTGAGCCGGTAAGGCATTCTGCTTTGGCTTCCGCTGATTGCGTGGATCACGACGTTGCCGTCGGCGAATAGCCAGGCCACGTCTCCGGATGAAGAAATCTGCTTGCGCTCCCACTCGTAGGAGAGTCGAACAGGCTGGCTGAAGACTTTCAGGAAGAATGCAGCGATCTGTTCATGTCCGATGGCAATCTCACCGGGCGACGAACCGAGTAGCAGGACCTCTGCGCCGGCAGCGAACTCGTCGGTGATCGCTGGATTCCCATTTCTGATGAATGTATTCAGCCGATCCAGTGCTTTTCCGACCTCCTGTTGCACTGCCTCTGCGGCCACAGAAGTTTCAGCGGCGACGGAGGAAGGCGCATCCGGCGCCGCGATCAAAGCCGGAGCCGCGACCGCAGTTGCCGCCGGAGAATGCATCGTGGCACTGCACGCTCCCAGAAAGGTGATCACTGCCAGCCCCGCTAAGACTCTACTCATCATTCTCCCGTTCTACCATGAATGCATCAGCCGACCTCTGGATGCCCACCACGCGATCTAACATGATGACGGAAAATCGCACGATTGGATGCAATTGCAATCCGAACGTCCGAACGACACCCAGCTGTCACCTCGATCACATCCGGTTACCCACCACGAACGCGCTGCGAGTCGGGAGCGCGAAGCTTTCGCGAAGATTCCTCAGTCGCACTCGCATCTTCGCTCCCAGCTCAGCACGGCGTGCTTCTTCGGAATGACGGACCCCGGTGGCCGCACTCGACGAAGTACAAGGTCTGAGCTCCACGATTCGCAGCGCGATCGGTGTACATCGGTTTCATTCGCTTGCAGGAGATGCCGAGCGACACCCATCGCCAATAGTAAGATGACAGGCATGTCACCACGCGCGCTCATTACCGGCATTACCGGTCAGGATGGATCGTTCCTCACCGAGCTTCTTCTGTCGAAAGGCTATGAGGTTTACGGCGTCATTCGCCGCTCTTCCAGCTTCAATACCGATCGCATCGATCATCTTTACGTGGATCCGCACGATCCGACTGCGAAGCTCCATCTGGTCTACGGCGATCTCAACGACTCGAGTTCGATCAACACCATCCTTCGTCAGATCAAGCCCGACGAGATCTATAACCTCGGCGCCCAATCGCACGTACGAGTCAGCTTCGACGTTCCCGAGTACACCGCTGAAGTGACCGGTCTCGGCACGGTGCGCATGCTCGAGGCCATTCGAGAGCAGGGCCTGCGTCCCAAGTTTTACCAGGCTTCGTCTTCCGAGATGTACGGGAAGGTGGCCGAGGTTCCTCAGAACGAGAACACTCCCTTCCACCCACGCTCACCATACGGCTGCGCCAAGGTCTACGCGCATTTCATCACCATCAATTACCGCGAGTCCTACGGTCTGTTCGCCTGCAACGGCATCCTCTTCAATCACGAGTCGGAGAGGCGCGGTGAGACTTTCGTGTCGCGGAAAATCACCCGCGCCGCTACACGCATCAAGCTCGGTCTGCAGGACAAACTTTATCTCGGCAATCTCGACGCGCGTCGTGACTGGGGCTACGCACGCGACTACGTCGAAGCCATGTGGCTGATGCTGCAGGCAGATGAGCCGGATGATTACGTGGTGGCGACCGGAGAGACGCGATCGATTCGCGAGTTTCTGGATGCAGCGTTCGGTCATCTCGGTATCGACTGGCAGAAGCACGTGGAGATCGATCCGCGTTACTTCCGACCGGCCGAAGTGGATCTGCTTCTTGGCGATGCCAGCAAGGCCCGGGAGAAGCTTGGATGGGCGCCGAAGGTATCGTTCGAACAGATGGTGAAGATCATGATCGACTCGGACATGAAGATGGCCGAGGAAGAGGCGGCGCTGCGCGCACTCGGCGCGAGGGAACAGACGCCGCGTTGGAGCAGTATTTGAGAGGCGGGCCGGGTTCGGGGGGCCGGAGCGGAGCGGTACACGACGAACTCTACCTCGTTCCCGTCGGAAACGTCATTCCGATGAGCAGGCGCGGCTTGAGCCGGCCCCCGCGCTGTGAGGCGCGAAGAGGAATCTCCGGTCCGCGCCGCGGGGTCGTTTCTTCACACCGCATCCGCGCGTAACGGAGATTCCTCTTCGCACTTCGCTCTGCGCTTGCTATCGATGACGCGGCTCATCGGAATGACGCGGTGATGGTGATCGGCTGGTGCGCTGTTACTTTCAAGAGCCTCGGCCGCTTGCCTCGTGTCAGAAATGATGAGCGCGAACCTATTTCGTAGATTCCTCAGTCGCATCGACACCGAGGTATGACGGTAACGCGCGGGGTGCTCTTCGGAATGACGGCCGCACCCTATTTTCTTCGTCGTCGAAAACTTCGGGCACTCTCAAATGCGCGTCGCGTTGAAGATCCGGCCGCGCGTCACAGGCAGGATTGCCTGTGCTCCACACTACCTCTTCGGAGTGACGGGGGCGCGATGATTCGCGTCGCCGTCGCGTCGCTATGTGGCGTGCCGGCTGTTTGCGGTGAGCGCTCCTGATTCGAGTGCCCAGGCGTAGGTCGCAGTCAGAGCTGAGGTGAAGTCGTGCTTCGGGGTCCAGCCCATTGCGCGGAGGCGGCTTACGTCGAGAACCTTGCGCGGTGTTCCGTCGGGCTGCGAGCGGTCGAAGATGATTTCGCCCTCGAACCCGACCACTGCTTTCATGGTTGCTGCGAGTTCGGCGATGGTCAGATCGTTGCCCGTTCCAACGTTGATGGTGGTCGTCTCAGCGTATTTGTTCATGAGTAGCAGTAGGGCATCGGCCAGATCGTCGACGAAGAGAAATTCGCGCCGCGGGGTGCCGGATCCCCATACCACCACCTGCGGCTCGCCACCCATCTTCGCTACGTGAAAGCGACGCATCATTCCAGGGATCACGTGCGACTCGGTGGGATGGAAGTTGTCGTTGATCCCGAACAGATTCGTAGGCATGGCCGAGATGAATTGCTTTCCGTACTGCTGGCTGTATTTCTCGCACAGCTTCAGGCCCGCAATCTTGGCCAAAGCGTAGCCTTCGTTGGTCGGCTCGAGTGACCCGGTGAGCAGACTGTCCTCACGGATCGGTTGCGCTGCAAGTTTCGGATAAATGCAGGAACTCCCGAGGAATAGCAGCTTGGTAACGCCGAATTGATGAGCGGCATGAATGACGTTTGTGGCGATGACCAGATTCTCGTATAGGAAGTCGGCTTGATTCGAGGCGTTCGCATGGATACCACCTACCCGCCCCGCGGCATGAAATACGTGATCGATTCGCTGGCTCTCGAAGAAAGCGAAAACACTCCGCTGATCGAGAAGGTCGAGTTCATCTCGCTTGCGGAGAATCAGATTAGTGAACCCGTCAGCTTTCAGCCTTCGGACAATGGCCGATCCGACCAGACCGCGATGACCTGCTACGAAGATTCGATCCTGTTTTTCCATCGTTCTGCTGAAAACGGAAACCTCATGCGAATGATCCCACAGGTTGTACGTTGCCGCCGGATCAGCACGTCATTCCGAAGGAGCGCGCCGTGCTCGGTATCCAACGCAGAGAGAGCTGCGACTGAGGAATCTACGAGCAAGGGTCGCGCTCGTCATTCCAAGCGCGGTCTTTGTGCGTAAACCCCTCGCACCCACCCATCCCGCCGCTCGGGATGAACGGTTTTCGAATGATCGTTGCGAGGGCTGCCTTTGAGGGCCGGAGGCCCGGCATCGAAATAGCCCAGGCCGTGAGGCCTTGGGGTCTCGAATCGTAACGACGATGATTCCGAGTCCCGGAGGGGCGGCATCGCGACTTCCGTGTAAGCTCGTCTGTGCTGTGTTGTTCAACAGATCATTGCGCAGAGAATCTTCAGTACGGTGAGTCGCTGTTTCCAGAAACATGCTGAAGCCAATTCGCCGAGAA
>JBKJUK010000363.1:0-9665 GCA_046590705.1 Thermoanaerobaculia bacterium | reverse complement strand
CCGAGGTGGCTGTTCGGAAAAGCTCGCCGCTGGGTAAACGCCAAAACGCAGCGCGAACTCGGTGTGGGGTTCTTTCGTCTGCTCCTGCAGGGGCTGCGCAAGAAGGTCCGTGTCGACGGAGTCACTTTCACCAGTCACCACTTCATGGACCAGGCCGAACTGCGTACGGAGGTAGGCCAGGCTCGACTTGCTGCCTGCGTATTCAAGCTTCCCTACAAAGGCGAAATGGTGGCCATGTGCGAGATGAACGCAGGTGGTGTACGTGACCAGGTCTACGCAGATCTCGCGGCGGGTCGTAGTGCTGAGGAACTCGGGTACGGATCGAGCGCAGCACCGAACTGAGAGCCGTCGCATGACGCGGCTCGTAGGGGCGCCCTGCGGGCGCCCGAACTCTCGGCCGTTCGGAATCACCGGAGAGCGGGCGCGCGCAACGCGCCCCTACACGGTTTGATTGATCAGCTCGACGAAACGATTCCAGACGAACTCGGGATCGTAATCAGTCATCAGTCGCAGCCTGCGATTTCCTTCGCCGAACTTGAAGAATGTCGATGTACTCATAAGAGCGGTCGTATCCCTCACTTCGAATTGCCTCGGTTCGATGAGATAGATGGCTGCGATCAGATCGCACACTCGGAACGCTGAGGTCAGTCTGAGAAAGCGGTTGCGGAACCCCCAGCGCCACGACTCCCGCGCGATGTATCGACCGAGACTCGACTCCAGCTGCTTCAATCGGCGCTCGCTCACCAGAAGTCGACTCAGAATATTCAGCGGAATGACTGTGAGTGGCAGTCGCGACTGGAACACCTCCAGCGTCGCACTGCAGTCTTTGGTCAGGTTGAACTCATGCGGCCACAAAGGAGGCCATCTTCCCGAGGTGTTGCTGTTGCCACCGACGATCACCACTTCGGAAACGCTCTTCATTGAGTCGAGCCGGTGTGCAGCGGCGAGGTTGGTCAGCGGACCGAGTGCCGCGATCCGATCGATTTCCGGGATGGACGCGAGTGCCTGTGCAGCGGAGGTGTCGTAGTGTCCGGCACGCTCCGCTCCACGAAATTGAGGAGCCTTTGAACCGCAGAATTCGGCGATTCGCGCACTGTTGCGATGAGCGAGGGGCTCGGTGGTGTTTCCGAAGATGGAGGCGATGCCCGCAATTGGGATTCCGGCGAGGAGCAGCGCAGCCACTGCGAAGCCGTCGTCGACGTCGCCCCTGCGTGAACCCATGGCGTTATCTGTATCAATGAAGAGCATTTCGAGAGGATCGGTGCGTGACGTCGTCGGCCGACAACGTATCATCGCTGGAGTTTGGCGGAGGCGGCAATGAAATTTGAGCGGTTACCGGAGCATGTTAGAGAGAAAGCCGTTTCGGATGTGTTCTGCATCGGCTGTCAGAAATCATTCAGACTCGAGAACTTTCAGGAGGCTGAGTTTCGCGGAAATCTGATTCTCACTGGTGCGTGTCCCAACTGCGGGGGTGAGGTTGCCAAGCCGGTCAGCACGGCCGAACTGGATGTGCATTGACACCCGCAGCCCGGATCTGGCGGGCTGATCTCCGGCCTCTCTAGGCGACGAAGAATAGCGACTCGGGGCGCGCGGTTATCCCAGAGACAGGAATGGAAGATCGATGAACTTTGAAAAATATCAGCAGATCAATGACGGAAAGATGAACTTCCGGGAGATGGACGACGCCTCGGTCGTTTCGAATTACCGGAATCAGGGCTGTGGTGATGGCTACCGCATCTATCTGAAAGTCGAGAACGACACCATCGTCGACGCCTCGTACACCACCACCGGCTGTGGCTTCGGTCTGGCTGCCCTGGCCATCGTCACGGAAGTCGTGAAGGGTCGTACGGTGGCGGAGGCAGAGCAGGTAACGGTCGAAGACATCAACGCGGGACTGGACGGGTTTCCTGCGCGGCGACAGAACTATCCGCTCTCCGCGCTCGAGGCCTTGCAGCAGGCGCTGGAAGATCTGCGGCTCGGCAAGGGAACTCCGGAAGAAGTCCGAGCCGGGATACGTGACGAAGCACTCTCGAAGTTTCGGGCAGGCGGCGACTGGATCGGCGAGAACATAGGCGCCGTCAGCTTCGACGGCGAAAGCTTCGACGGAATCATCGCCCGCGGCGTGAATCTGGCTCGAGCTTCGATGCGTGGCGCGTCCTTCGTCGGCGCAGACCTCACCGATGCAAATCTTCGTGGCGCGTTTCTGAACGACGCCGATCTGCGAAACGCCAACCTGACCGGTGCCGATCTACGCTGGTGCAAACTCGCAGGCGCGAAACTCGAGGGAGCTGTGATGAATGGCGCGGTGTACGACGCCGGCACACGGCTCGACCCGGACCAGACCTATCGGTTCAGCGAGATGCGACCCGAGGGTAAGCAGCTGTTTGTGCGGTAAGGAGTGCGGAAGATGAAAGCTTTCTGGAAAAATCGGCTCATCGCTGAAAGTGAAGACACGGTGGTGGTGGAAGGGAATCACTACTTCCCGCGGGAGTCACTCGTCAACGAACATTTTCTGCCGAGTGACACTCATTCAACCTGCGGATGGAAAGGCGAGGCAAGCTACCTCACCGTTCAAGTGGACGACACTACCAATGTCGATGCGGCCTGGTTCTATCCGAGTCCTTTGCCTGCCGCTGCGCAGATCACCGGGAGAGTTGCCTTCTGGCGCGGCGTCGATATTCGTTCCTGATCTCGGGTGCTGACTGGTCTGTTTTTTAACGGCACCAAATCGGCAGGTTAGATATCACGGCAAGGAAATGGAAGGAGACCCCATGGACAAGAGAACTCAGACCTTTCGAAACGCACTGCTCACCGCAACACTGCTCACCACCGTAACGCTCGGTGCGGCGGCCTGTCGGACCCTTGGCGGCGGTACCACCGGAGCCGGCGACGCAACCGGCACGGCTTCACCAGCGAGCACGCCAGGGACCAGCACCAGTACCTCGACTGAGACCGGCCGGTAGTCTCGATCGCCCTGACGTTCCGTGGCAGCGGGTCTGCGAGAGCGTTTACATCGCTGCGACGCGCTCATTCCAGGCGCGGCTTGTGTGGACAGGCAATCCTGCCTGTTGGGCGGAGAAGGTCCAGCTCCACTGCTTGTATTTCCCATGTGTTATCGAAGTTTCGCCGACAGGGGCGACATGTCGCTTGCACGGAACGAATCGCCCTTCGAAGCCAGTGCGTCGCGCCAAAGGCAGGATTGCCTGTGCCACACAGGCGCGTCCCGGCACTCAGTGCGCCCGCCGGGACGTCTCGACCAGAGCGGGATGACCCGAGCGCATTTGACCGAATGAGACTCGTTCATTAGACTGCACACCCCGCCGTGGGGTGACGTAGCCAAGTGGTAAGGCAGAGGTCTGCAAAACCTCTATTCGTCGGTTCGATCCCGACCGTCACCTCCAACTTTCCTTTTCCCCCTTCGATACGCATCCTGCTTGTGATTCCCTCGTCGACAGCCGTTAGAATGATGGCAGGCGCCGCTGCTTCCGCGGCAATCTCGGAGGTCCCTCGTGCGTACGAAAGCAGCGCTGCTCTTCATTGTGATACTCACAGCGAATGTTCAACTCGAAGCGGCAGGGAAGAAAGTGAGTCCATCCGGCAAGGCAGCGCTCGATTCGAACAAGCGGCTCGAGCAAATCTTCAAAGACGAATGGGAATGGGGACTGCGCGAGTTTCCGACCGCGGCCACCTATGTCGGCGACCCTCGTTTCGACGACCGCTGGCCCGACTACTCCGCTTCGGCCATGGAACGCCGCGATCAACATCAGCGCGAGCTCTACGCGAGGCTGCAGAAGTTCGATCGAACGAAACTCTCGACTGCGAACAAACTTAATTACGATCTCTTCCTGCTTGACGCCCGTCAGTCCGTCGAGGGTATGAAATTTCCTGACGAGCTGACTCCCATCAATCAGATGGGCGGAGTGCATCAGGACGTTGCCGACACGCTCGGCAGCATGCCCAGGCAGACCGTTCGCGACTACCAGAACATGATTGCGCGTCTTCGAGGCGTTGATGTCTACGTCGAGCAGGTCATCGCACTCATGAAGAAAGGTGTCGCGGCCGGTGTGACGCCCCCGCGCATCACGCTTCGCGACGTGGGCGGCCTGATCAACAATCACATCGTGACGGACCCGCTCCAGAGTCCGCTCTACAAACTTGCCTTCACCAGAATGCCTGCCTCCATGGCTCCGGCCGATGCAGATCGCCTCCAGAAAGAAGCGGCCAGCGTCATCGGCTCGGTGGTCGTGCCTGCGTACCGGAAGCTCCACACCTATTTTGTCGAGGAATACGAACCTCATTCACGGGCGGGGATTGCCCTCACCGAACTTCCGGACGGGAAGGAGTGGTATGCGCACCGGGTGAAGGTGATGACCACCACTGACCTCACCCCCGACGCCATCCATGAAATTGGACTCAGTGAAGTGCAGAGGATCAGGGCCGGTATGGAGCTGATCAAAACATCGACCGGCTTCAAGGGAACGTTAGGGGACTTCTTTACATTTCTGCGCACCGATCCTCAATTTTTCTTCACCGAGAAAGAAGCGCTGCTCATGACCTACCGGGACATCGCCAAACGCATTGACCCTGAACTCCCCCGCCTCTTCGGTACACTGCCCCGCCTTCCCTACGGGGTCATTCCGGTACCGGAGTACTCCGAGAAAACGCAGACCACCGCCTACTATTACCAGGGTTCGCCCGCCGCTGGCCGGCCCGGCTACTACTACGCCAACACCTACAACCTTTCTTCCAGGCCGAAGTGGGAGATGGAAGCGCTCACCGTGCACGAAGCTGTGCCAGGACACCATCTGCAGATTTCCCTGGCCCAGGAACTTACAGATGTTCCCGATTTCAGACGCTTCGGCGGCTACACCGCTTTCATCGAGGGCTGGGGCTTGTATTCAGAATCGCTCGGTCCGGAACTCGGTCTTTATAAAGACCCATACTCGAAGTTCGGTCAGCTGACCTACGAGATGTGGCGGGCCGTTCGACTGGTGGTAGACACCGGAATGCATGCGAAAGGCTGGTCGCGCGATAAGGCCATCGAGTACTTCAAGGCGAATGCTCCGAAGTCGGAGCATGACATTACCGTGGAGATCGACCGTTACATCGTCTGGCCAGGCCAGGCTCTTGCGTACAAACTGGGACAGCTGAAAATCTCCGAGCTGCGCCGGTTTGCTGAAAGTGAATTGGGTCAGCGATTCGACATCCGCAAATTTCACGACGCCGTACTCCTGGCTGGTCCGCTGCCGCTGACACTCCTCGATCAGCGTGTCCGAAGTTGGGTCGCTGTAGAGAAAAAGCGGAGCTGATCGCTCAGTGCGCAGCAATCGAACTTGAACGCATCCGCGCAGAGGGACCAGGTTTCCGCATTCCTGCGATTTCCATGGCTCGCGGCGGTTCTGATCTTTTGTCTCTCGTTGGTCCGGCACTGGAGTGCACTCCAGGGATGGTGGCTGAGCGACGACCCTCAGGTTCTATTGCATGCGTTGAGTCATGACGTGACAGCGATTCTCTTCCAGCCGTCCAGCTGGCAGACTCTGTCCGCTTCGAACTTCACGCCGCTCGTTTCGCTTTCCTTCAAGCTCGACCTGCTCCTGGCAGGAGTCCAGCCGCTGTTCTTCTACGGGCACCAGATCGTTTCGCTGTCGCTGCTGGCAGTTGCGCTCTATCTTCTGCTTCGTCGCTGGTCTGAAATCGCGGCCATCATCGCCGCACTCACGCTGATCGTTCTTCCGGTCTCCGCGCTCGCTGCACGCGCACTCATGGTTCGACACTACGTCGAAGGTGGCCTGCTGGCGCTGCTTGCGGCTGCCCTCTGGGCTGGCAGTGGCGTAAAAGGGAGGACCAGTTGGCTCCGACTGGCGGGGACTTCGGTCCTCTATCTGGCTGCGATGTCGGCCAAGGAAATCTACGCCCCACTTCCGTTGCTGCTGATTGCAATCGCATTAATCGATCGATGGAACGTGCGTGTCCTGGCGATGCGTCTCATCCCGATCTCCATGACGGCCGGCCTCTATCTGGTCTGGCGCTGGTGGATGCTGGGTTCGCTCGGCGGCTACGGCTCCGGTCCTGAAACTGCCTCGCTTCTCGCTCTTCCGGGAAAAATCATGACAGCAGTCATCGGAGTCGATGCAGCAGCGCCTGCGCTGCTCATTCTGACGGCTTGTCTGACAGCACAATTGATGATGGTGAGGCGTCGGGGAAGAGCTGTGGCAGTTCTGGCGCTATTGCTGCTGGCGATTCTCCTTCCCGTTCTGGCTGTAGCGGCTCAGTTCGATTGGCGCTACGCTTTCTCGGCAGGACTCGGCTTGAGCGCCCTGTCAGGGTTTCTGCTTTCGGGTTTACTCCTGCGATATCGGTTGGCCGGAGTTCTGATCATCGTGACAGTATTGTCGGCCCTGCTGTGGCGTGGAAATGTTGCCACGACTCGCACTTCGGCGCGGGAGGCGCAGATGGTCGCGGAAGGACGATATCTCTGGACGTCTCGTCCAGGCTCGAGGTTGCTGCTGGGGTGGAGTCCTGGCTGGTACCTGGCCGGGATCGCTGAACTGCGACTTCTTCAGTCAGGCGTCAGCGCGCCGGCTTTCCGTCTATCCGAGGCCGCCCTGCTCATAGAAGGCATTGACCCTGCTTCCGTGAACACCAGTAAGTCCGGCCAGTCACTGATTTCGCCCCTGGATCTCGCTTCGCAGCTGGCGCTTCATGAACGGGCCGCTCTTGAAGTGGAGTCTGCCCCGTTGAGTATCGAATTCGCCAAAGCCGGGAACCGCGTGAGCTGGCGCTTCGGACCACCATGCGACTGCAGATTCATCTTTCTCGCTGTTCCCGGTTACGACGACTTTGAAGTCCCGCCCGCCGGCACGCGAATCGTGCCCGCCGCGCAGAGACGTGAGCAATTCAGAGTGATGAAAGCAGAATCGAGTGGAGCCTGGACGGTGTCACCTGCTCTCTGGCTTCCACTCGATCAGGGAGTGACAAGATGGAAGCGAGATTGAGCCGGGCCTCGGTGGAGTGCCCCTTCTGTGGCGAAACAAACGAGGTCCTGCTCGATCCTTCAGCCGGATCACGCCAGTCGTATGTCGAAGACTGCCAGGTCTGCTGTCAACCCTGGAACCTCGAGGTGACGGTAGATCGCGACGGTTTTTGCTCAGTCACTGCCTCGGGACTCGAGTGAGATAGCGCCTCTCTCTTAGGTTCCGCTGCGAGAACGTGGAGTCAGGAGAGTCACCCCATCGAGGCCCCGTAGAAAACTCTGAGAGTTTGTCGACGGAGAATTCTCGTTTTCTGGACGGATCTAAGAGAAACCCCTGGCTTGATTCTCGACCCACCCTTCCCGGCCATTTCAGGTGAGATGAGGGTCAGTTTACAGGCCAGCGGGGGAAACCTTATAGCCATTTAGTAGTGTAATGCATATGTTTTCAACAACTTACCTCGACTAAAGATTCATGGCAGACGTCTCGCTATAGGGTGGCTCAAGAAACACTTTGGTTACACCTAACAAGGAGATAACGGGTTCATGAAAAAAGTTGCCTGGTTTTTAGCATGCAGTCTGGTCGCCACGGTGGCATACGCCGGTCCCAAAGAGGTCCGAAAGAGCAATAACAAGATCCCTAATCAATTCATCGTGGTGTTGTCCGATGACGTTGTCGACGTCGATGCAGTGAGTAACGACCTGCTGAGCCGCCACGGCGGCAGCAAGGACCATGTGTACAAGAGTGCGATCAAAGGTTTTTCGGCACGGATGAACGACAAAGACGCTCTCGAGCTCTCGGCTGATCCGCGTGTCAGGTTCGTCGAGGAAGATGGAATTGTGACTTCCAGTGCCACACAGAGCAGCGCTACCTGGGGTCTCGACCGTATCGATCAGCGCGACATGCCGTTGAGCACCTCCTACACTTACAACACCACGGCCTCGAACGTGACGGCCTACATCATTGATACCGGAATTCTCGCTACGCACAACGAGTTCGGCGGACGCGTCCGCTCTGGATACACCGCGATCGCCGATGGAAAAGGCACCACTGACTGCAACGGCCACGGAACGCACGTTGCCGGCACCGTTGGTGGCTCGACCTACGGTGTTGCCAAAGCCGTGAAGCTCGTCGCCGTGCGAGTGCTGGACTGCGCAGGTTCCGGTTCGAACTCCGGCGTTGTCGCTGGTGTTGACTGGGTCGTCTCTGACCACGCCGCAGGTGCTCCGGCCGTGGCGAACATGTCCCTCGGCGGCGGCGCCTCACAGGCCACCGACGACGCCGTCAATCGTGCCATCAACGACGGTGTGACCATGGCAGTTGCGTCAGGTAACTCCAATGTCGATGCCTGCAACTCATCGCCGGCACGCGTACCGAACGCCATCACGGTCAATTCATCGACCAACACTGATGCGCGTTCCTCGTTCTCGAACTTCGGAACCTGCACCGACATCTTCGCACCAGGATCCAGCATCACCTCGGCCTGGTACACCAGCACCACGGCAACAAACACCATCAGCGGAACCTCGATGGCAACTCCGCATGTAGCCGGCGTTGCTGCGCTGTATCTGGCAGGCAACACGGCCGCTTCGCCAGCAACGGTCTGGACTGCTATTCGCGACAGTTCCACTCCGAACAAAATCACCGATCCAGGCGCTGGATCGCCGAACCGGCTTCTGTACTCGCTGCTCACCGGAACGACGCCCCCTCCACCGCCTCCACCGACTGGCTCACAGCTGCTCGCGAATCCCGGTTTCGAGTCGGGTAACGTCAGCTGGACAACCACATCGGGTGTGATCACGAACTCGACTTCACGCACACCGCAGGCGGGTTCGTGGTACGCCTGGTTGTGCGGCTATGGCACCTCGCGCGCCGACTCCGCCTATCAGCAGATTGCCGTTCCGAGTGGTTACACCTCCGCGACGCTGAGCTTCTACATGAAGATCGACACCGCCGAAACCACTACCGCGACGGCCTACGACAAGATGAGCGTTCAGATCCTCAACTCGTCCGGAACCGTTCTGGCGACGCTGGCCACTTACTCGAACCTCAACAAGAGCACCGGGTACGTGCAGAAATCCTTCAGTCTCTCCTCGTATATCGGACAGACGATTCGGGTCAAATTCAACGCGACCGAAGACGGTTCGCTGCAGACATCTTTCCTCGTCGACACTACTTCGCTGACGGTTCAGTAAAGATCAGCTACTCAAGGACAGCGGGGGCGCCAACTGGCGCCCCCGCTTAATTTTTGAACCTAAAGACAATCAACTCCGTACGTTCAGAGGTGCTGGTGAGCACTACGCTTCGACGCACGCCAGGTGGCAGGACCCGCGACATCAAGCTGCGAATCCCGCCAACTCCGGAATACTGAGCACACTCACAGGTATGACTGTCAGGTAACCTTCGCTTCGACGGCGCGGTTTGCAGCGTTAAAATTTCGCGCGGGTCAAAAAGCAGCCACAACGACGGGTCAGAGAGCGAGCCAGCAGGCTTACCTCTGACCCCTTTTTCGTTGTCACGTCACGGTGACGCATGCCGGTAAGTAATTGAGAGTCATACGTTTAGTGATTCGAGAGATCTTCTGATAACTACTGAAAAAGCTGGTTTCCCGATTGCTCTGTAAAGGATCGCCTGAGAAAACAGGTCCCGCACAGCGGAAATCAGAAACGACGGAGAAAGCCCTTCAATGAAAAA
>JBKJUK010000262.1:0-8457 GCA_046590705.1 Thermoanaerobaculia bacterium | reverse complement strand
TTCATCCACGCAGCGACGGTAGAGCTCTCGTCGCATGAACGACGCCACGTGTGAGTCTGATAGAAAGGCCACCGAATACCCTTCGAATGCCTGAGGAAGGTCGTCGATCACGATCCGATGATTAGTGATTTCGAGATCGTAGACATCATTGTGCGCTCCGAGCTTCCGCAGCCAGGCGTAGGGGACGTGCGCACGACGAAGCGCCAGCACACGCGGTTCGGCGGAAGTCACATTGCCGGCCCGTTTCGGCGCGAGTCGATGGCGGAGAATGTTGATCACCCACACTGCCGCGACAATGACCGTGATCGCAGTCCACACCACCCCGGCCAGGCCGGCAGCGGACCACAGTCCACTGTTCAGATCTCTCAACATGAACCAGTAAAGTGAGGAAAGAAGCAGGAGAACGACGGGCATGGAGATCAGCGCGATCTTCATCACCGGTTTCTCTTCTTTGTGGCCGAAGACCGAGCGATTCAGTCCGGACAGGCCGATTCGGAATGCCCCGAGCAACGCCAGCGCCAGAAGAGGCGAAAGTCTGAGGAATGTCTGGATCATAGTAACGAAGGAGTCGTGTAACACACCCGCGTGGTAAAGCACTTACGCGCCGGGTCGGGTTAGGCGGAGGTCACGCCACAATCGTCGCTCGCGACGGCTCTGGCGTCTCTCGACGACTCATCGAGAATCAGCCTTTCGGCAGAGGGATGAAGTCCTCGTTGTCCTGATGTTTGCGTTCCCAGCTGAGAAATTCGTAGTAGCCGCAGCGCCGCTTCTCCGGATACTCCCGGCAGACCGCCGGACGCGCCTCGTACACGCCGCACTTCCTGGTGGTTTGATCGATGTTCATGCAGATCGTGCCGTAGATCTTGTCCTTCTGATGACGTAAGACCCTCTCCCCTTCACGGATCTTGGTGAACCGCGTCGTGGCCTGTTCGGTGGTGATTCCGAAGTGCCTGGCCAGCCGGGCGATATCCCGTCCTGAAACATTGATGCGCTCGTAGCTGCAGCAATAAGCCGGACACTTGAGGCAGTCGTAGAGTGGCTTGAGCGGAGCAGGTTGCGCAGCCGCTGTTTTCGCAGTCACCGTCCGAACCGCCACCCTTCGGTCGGCCGCAGCAGACGTGGCATTGACCGGAATCATGGTGGATTCCTCGTCGGGTCGCGTGACCGGCGCATCGATCGGCAGGGGCAGTTTCAGGCTCATGAGAAAATCTCCAGAGTCAGATTGCACCAGCCGAAGGCGGGACGCAATAGGAAGGACCACGAATGCGCATCCCAATCAACACTCCCAGGCCCCGAACCGGGTCACGTCTTCTGCAGCCAGCCTTCGCTCTGCTAGGCATTTCGTTGTCGACATTTTTTGCGACGCCGATCAGAGGCGGTGAGCTCCTCAGCAAACCCTCGACCTTACCTGCCACTCCGCTGCAGTCGCCGACGGCCGCTTCCATCATCGGGATTCCTGTGCGAATCAGCCTTGCCAGGATCAGCGCGGAGGTCGACGCGCAGACGCTGCGGGCCATCGATGAGATGGAAGAATTCACGGAGGATGAGAGCGGGCGGCTGGGAATCAAATACATGCTGGCCCGTGACCCGATTCGGCTCCGCTTCGAGGGAGGCAGACTCAAAGCCAGTGCGCTGATGCGGTACGGAATCGTCGGCTGCACGCGAGTCAGGGTTCCGCTCACGGGAGAAGAGCGTTATTTCCCCTGCATCGAATGTGGCGTCGACGACGAACCGATGCGCCAGGTCAGAGTTGGCCTGGAATCTACGCTGGAATGGAGCGCGGACTGGCGACTCATCTCGAAAACCATCGCGCTTCCTCCCCTCTTTCTCAATCGCTGCCGCGTCACCATGCTCGGTTTGGACATTACCGATAAGGTGATCGCACCGGAGATCAGCTCTCAACTGCAGATTGCAGCGCGAAGCATTGATCGAAGCATCGCCGGTGCAAAGGATGTAAGGAAGGCCGCGGAGATTGTCTGGAGCCTCCTGCAGGCACCGATCAATGTGCGCCCTGACCTCTGGCTGCAGTTGAATCCGACGGCAATCGCACTGGGGCCGCTCGAAGCCGCGGCCGAGTCGCTCAGTACGACGCTGCACCTGCAGGCTCGCCCTGCGCTTGTGACGTCACCACCCGGCTCAGCGAAGGCTCGCCCACTTCCACCACTTCGAGTGGTCGCACCGTCCTCGGGCGCTCTTTCCATCCCGATCGACGCCCAGTTATCGTGGGCGGAAGCGAATCGCCTGGTGATCGCGAATGCGCAGCTTCCACGAACAGGATCCCTTCGGATCGAGTCGATCGAGTTGCAGCCCGGTGAGAAGGGAAAGCTGCGTGTCGTGGCCATGGTCGACTACTCCGAATCGACACTGAAGAAATTTCGGGGCCGGGTACTTCTAGACGGAACACCAGCCTATGACCGACAGACAGGTTACCTGGTGCTGGAAAACCTGCAGTACCAGCTCGACTCGTCGAGTAGTCTTTTCGTGAAGATCGCCAATCGTCTGGCCTACCAGTCCATCCGAACCCGACTCGCCGCCGCATGCCGCTGGTACATCCAGCCCCGCATCGAGCAGATGCGCGCTGATGTCGAGCGAAGTTTGCAGCGACAGATCGCGCCTGGCGTTCTGCTCGGCGGAAAACTCACGGCACTCACGCCGCTCGGCGTAGTCGTCGATCGCGAATCCATCACGATTCGGGTCAACGCAACAGGCACACTGGCCGTGACGATTCGATGATCCACGATATGTAAGCGGTCGAAGAATTTCCTCCGACACGGAACAGATACGTCATTCCGATGGAGCGCACCGTGCTCGATGGCGAGCGCAGATAGGACTGCGACTGAGGAATCTACGCGAAAGGATCGCGCTGACCAATTACAGCGCGGTCCCTGTGCGTAGATCCCTCGAACCCACCCAGCCCCCCCTCTCGGGATGACAGTCCTGCAGTTAGCACCCTCGAGGTTCTCCCGGGAACAGAACGGTATGTCGGAAGCGAGCTATTCAATCGTGAAAGGCTCGCTTTGAACACGATTGCCACCGAGGTAAATAACGACGGTGTATTCACCCGGAGCCAGACCTTTCGTGCTGTGCTGCAGCGAGGTCCAGCGCATGGCGCCTTCAACAGTTTTCTGCTGATCGTCCAGCTCTTTTCCCTCGCCGGTACTGATTACCGTGCGAGCAACCAAGCCTTTCGGAGCCTCCCTTGCTCTCACCGAAACGAAGAGCGCCTGCCCTTTTGAAAAGCGGTCACCCCGTTTCGAGATGCTTTCATCCTCGGAAAGGGCAGTTCCAATGGCCGCGCTCTCAAAGAAGCGTTTCTGCTCCAGCGAGATCACGGTGTCAACAGGCTGTGGAGCACTGCTGTCTGTGATGACCTCCACCACCGGCGGGGCTTGAGCAGCAGGAGACACGCTTTCGGTCACTGGCGACGCACCCGATTCTTCACGACGACAGGAAGTCAGAACCAGAAGCGTGAGGAAGATCAGACAGATTGAAACGCGCATGATCGATACCTCGCAGAGAGATTACTGTACTTGCTGGCGATGGAGGCGCAGGGTCGCCTGATCGCCCGCGTTTCATCGGGCCCGCTGCACCTTCAGAGATTCTGGCGCTGCTCTTCAGGAACGAGGTCCGAGTACTCCTTGTTCTTGCGAATGAAGTCTGCCACATACGCGCAGACCGGTACCACTTTGAGCGAGCGACGGCGAGAGTCGTCGAGCGCCACGCGCACGATTCTGCCAGCGAGGCCTTTGCCGCTGACGGCCTCTGGAACCTCGGTGTGCGTGAAGCGGATGATGTCTCCTTCGAGATCGTATTCAGCGAAAGCTGCTTCACCATCGAAGATCGCCTCGTAGCGGTTTTCGGATTCGTTGTTTTCGATTTTCAGATCGTCGAGATTCAAGGCCATGCAGTTCTCCGTGATTTACGCCGTGTCGCGTTCGACGAGTGGAGAAATCACGATGCGTGCCCGGACCAAACCCCATAGCTGCGGACGCGAACGCGGCGACTGTGAAAAAGAGACGGAATCGCCTGGAACCGACAGGAGAGCCGGCATCCCGAGCGCGGAATCGGCGCGTGACGCCGGTTTTTCAAAAATAAACCGATCGTGCGGGCGGTCGAGGTGACATTTGACATCGTTCGTACTTTGGGAGATCACTCGCCCCTCCCGCGCTCCCTCCCGAGCTCGCGATGACATGCGCCCCGCGTTGTCTACCGAATTGTCATCCCGAGCATGCGCGGGTGGGCGTGAGGGGCGAGGGAGCTCACAAAACACGCACGGTGTAACCTCTGTCGCCTTGCGTTCGAGGACACTGTTCATGAGAAGCGGCGGGAGGGTGGGTGCGAGGGATCTACGCGCAGGGGCCGCGCTGCAAATGATGAGCGCGAACCTTCTGCGTAGATTCCTCAGTCGCAACGCTGTCTGCGTGCCCTACCGAGCATGGCGTGCTCCTTCGGAATGACGTCAACACCCGGTGCGCGGTCGGGAAGGCACCGCACTCCTGCTACTTGCTGACCGGTTTCTCACGAACGAATACTTCACCCAAGAACTCGAGCGACTTCACCTCGCCCTTCTCATCGAGCGCAAAATTCACCAGTTCATCGTGTTCGTCATCGTCCTTGCTCAAGGCATTGAAGACATCGAAGTGGAAGTGCTTCAGCGGTACCTGCAGCCGGTTCCATCGAAGCAGGAGTTGTTCATTCTCGATCGTGATTTCGATGGTGCCGTGCGCCGCTTCACTGTATGTCCCGCTGTAGGCCATCAGTTCGCGGGACGGTTTTGTTCCTGTTCGACGATTCGCGTTGCGTTCCGCCAGCGTCGCGAAGGCCTTGTCCACTCCCTTTTTCTCGATGGCCATGAGGTGGCTGTTCCAGTCGCGTTGCGGCCTGGCCTGAAGCAGCACATCGAGTACCGAGTTGCGAATGGCGGCCAGGGAGGTGGAGCGCCCGAGGTTGTGCAGCAGGACCATCCCGGTATTCTCGGACGGCAGGAACGCCACCATCGCACGAAACCCGTTGAGAGCACCGCCGTGCGAAACCAGCAGTTTTCCTCGATAGTCCTGGATGATCCAGCCGAGGCCGTAGGCCTGCAGGTTCGTCTCAGGGTTCGATTCGCGCGAGGCCCCTTCCAGCCTGATCGGTGTCTGCGGTTGCCATGTTTCGGCCAGGTTCTCGGCGGCCAGGAGCTGCTTCCCATCCACCGAACCTTTCGAGAGAAGAAATTGCAGCCAGCGCGACATGTCCCGAGCGGACGAGTTGATGGAGCCGGCAGGAGCAACGGTCTCGTCGTCGTTCCACTTGAACGCAGACACTTCAGCGGTTCGATCGCTGCGGCGGTGACCTCCGGCATGATTCTCTGCTGCCTGTGCTTCACGAATTCGAAGGTAGGTCCTGTTCATCCCCAGTGGCTGGAGAAGCCGCTCGGTGATGAACCTGTCCCAGGAAGCACCCGAGGCTGAAGCGACGGCTTCGCCTGCGGTGATGAACATGATGTTCTGGTACTGATAGGCGCTGCGAAAGGGTTTCGTCAGAGGAACTGAACCAATTCTGCGAATCACGTCTTCGCGAGACCATGGCGTGTTGTCCCAGAGTTCGTCATGCCTGCTCAGGCCCGTACGGTGAGAAACGATGTCGCGAAGCGTGACTGCTGCATCTGCACATGGATCGCTGAGATGAAAGTACTGCACATGTTTACGCACCGGATCGTCCCAGTTCATCTTTCCATCAGCCACCAGCATGGCCATGGCTGTGGTCGTGAAGGCTTTGGTCGTTGAGCCAATCGCGAAAAGCGTGTCGGGAGTGACGATGTCGTCGCTGCCCGCGTTGCGAACTCCATAGCCTTTCAGGTGGATGACCTTTCCATCCTTGATCACGGCGAGTGCAGCGCCAGGAATCTGCCAGGAGGCCATCGACTTTTGCATGACCCTGTCGAACGCAGCAGGATCAACATCCGCAGCCGAACCGATCAAAGGAAACAGCAGGAGCAGGGTCACACTCGCAATCATTCGCATGACGCGATTGTAGTGAAGATGCGACGGTCGCGCGATAGATCGAGAGCGCGAAGACGCCAGGTCCCTTACAATTCAGACATGCGCACATCCGCGGATATGATTCCCCGCGAGCGACTGGCCTCGCTCGACGTCTTTCGCGGCATGACCGTAGCAGCGATGCTACTGGTCAACAATCCAGGGAGCTGGGGTTCCATCTTCCCTCCGCTTGCGCACGCCGAGTGGCATGGGTGGACGCCTACGGATCTGATTTTCCCGTTCTTCCTATTCATTGTGGGCGTGACTACGGCGCTTTCGCTTTCGATCAGGCGGACCCGCGGGGCAAGCGATCGCGACCTGATCAGGAACATTGTGCGCAGGGCTACGCTGATTGTTCTCTGCGGTCTGCTGCTCAACGCGTTTCCGTTCTACACCTGGGGCAGCGTAGAAGGTGTGGAGGATCCTACTCTCGTCCAGCGGGTACTCGATCGTTTCGAGCATCTCCGCTTTGCCGGAGTGCTGCAGCGGATCGGTATCGCGTATCTTCTCGGAGCTCTGCTGACGCTGCGCACGCGCAAACGAACGCAGTGGATCGTGATCGCCACATTGCTGGTCGGTTACTGGGCTCTCCTCACTCTGGTCCCGGTCCCGGGCACGGGCAGGCTCGGAGCAGAGGTGCTGGACCAGCCATCACAGACGCTGGCAGCCTGGACCGACCGTTTACTGCTCGGTGAGAAGCACATCTGGAAGTCGAGCCGAACCTGGGATCCGGAAGGCCCGCTCTCCACTCTTCCGGCCATCGCCACGGTCATGCTGGGAGTGCTCGCAGGCAGCGCATTGTCAGGCAGAGAACGTCTGGCCGAACGAATGGCGTCGCTCTTTGCCATGGGCGGACTGGGGACTGTGGCAGGTCTCATATGGAGCTGGATCTTTCCAATCAACAAGAGTCTGTGGACCAGCAGCTATGTGCTCTTCACCGCCGGGGTCGCAGCGATGTGCATCGCTACGCTCCTGTGGTTGCTGGAGCGGGAGTCGGATCGCGAGGTCGCTCCAGTGATGCCTTTATGGGCGCGATTCTTCCTGCCGTTCGGACTGAATCCGATCGTCGCATTCGTCGGCTCGGGGATCATGGCGCGTCTGCTGAGCTCGATGCTCAAGGTGAACACATCCAGCGGGCGAATCTCTCTGCAGAACTTTCTTTATGCTCCGCTGAAAACAGCGTTCGAGCCCCGCCTCGGTTCGCTGCTGTACGCACTGCTCTTCGTACTGCTGTGGTGGGCGATCCTCTACGTCATGCAACGACGCAACATCTTCGTGAAGATCTGATGCCCGAACTCCCGGAGGTCGAACGATTCAGGCAGTTCTTCGAACGGCATGCCCTCGGTCGCCTCATCGAACGAGTCACCATTCACGACCAGCGAATTCTCGGCGAAACGAGTGCCTCGGCCCTGCGCGCGCAACTGAAGAGGAAAACTTTCAGCAGGACGCACCGTCACGGCAAGCATCTCTTCGCTCAGTTCTCGGAATCGCGCTGGCTCAGGATTCACTTCGGTATGACCGGCGACCTCTACTTCAACGCGCTCTCCGCGGAATTCGATCAGAACGAGCCCCGCTTCGCGCGCGTCAGTTTTCACACCGCGGACGGCGACGTCCTGGTCTACGATGATGCCCGGCTCTTCGGGAGAGTCGAACTGGTCAACTCCCCGGAAGATTATGTCCGCGAGAAGGGACTCGGCCCCGATCCGCTGGCGCGCGGATTCACGCTTCGCCTGTTCAGAAAGCTTCTCGAGGGACGCAAAGGCGCCATCAAGTCGCTGCTGCTCTCGCAGGAGATTCTGGCGGGCGTCGGCAACCTGTACGCCGACGAGACACTCTTTCAGACATCTATTCGACCGTCCCGCTCCGTCGCACAGCTGAAGGAAGGTGAAATCGAAGCAATCTTCACGGCGCTCAGAAAAATTCTCAGAGAAACAATCCGGAGGAAACTCCTGAACTTGCCGTATCCAAAACATTACCTAATCCCGAGTCGTGAACGCGACGCAGTCTGCCCCGCATGCGGGGGCGAGATCAGACAGAGCGTCGTCTTCGGGCGCACAACTTACTTCTGCGCACGCCACCAGCGCTGAACCTCTGAAGTTGATGGCATTCGCGGCCGAAACGACGGATACTTCGAATGCGAAGAGGAATCTCCGTGCCGCGCCGCGAGGCTCGACCCGATCCACCGCTTCGGCGCGGACCGGAGATTCCTCCTCGCATTCGGGACAGCGTAACGTCTCCGATCACGCGCGCTCGTCGGGACGTGCCGTGAATTCCCGAGGTCTCGTTCAGGTTCTCTTTTCTTACTTCATCGTTCTGAGTTCTGCGTTCTGCGTTCATCATCCTAAGGTCCGGACATCCCCTTGAAATCACTCTCATTCCTCGCGCCGCTGGGGACGTTCCTCGTCGCTCTCCTGCTCTGGCACGCTGCCGTTGTTTC
>JBKJUK010000194.1:0-7041 GCA_046590705.1 Thermoanaerobaculia bacterium | reverse complement strand
CCGAGGTGTCTGGTGTTACGAGCAGTTCACTGATGCCGGACACCCCGGCTATATCGACCGGCGTGATCGTCCGCCACAACTCGCGGAGGCCGGTCTCGCTCTCCACTTTATATGCCTTCATTGGAAGTTCGCCGGGATTGAACACGATGAGACGACCGTCGAGGGTCCACTGCGCCGGCAGGTCGTTCGGTCCGGTTCCTGGAATCGGCCGGGAGCTACCGCCCTCAATCTGGTAAACGACGATCTGCCCACTGGCCATCGCGGCTGCGATCTTTCCGTCCGGGGACACGGGCGAAACATGCTTGCGTTGCTGCGCCGATCGAAGCTCGAACTGTGGAATTACGATCCGTGGTGGACCTCCATCGATATTCAGCAGGGCTCCGACGGCGCGTCCGCCTTTCACGCGTGCCGCGACGAAAACGTGCTTGGCATCGGGCATCCAGCGCGCCTCCGAGACAGACTCGAGTCCAATGGGTACCACTCGCTCCTCACCTGCAGCCGTCGGCAGTGCAATGAGATCTTTGCCGCGAATTGCCAGCGCCCATTTTCCATCGGGCGAAAGCTCCTGCGGGACTCCAACGGCAAGGCGGATCGGCGCTGATCCATCCATCGAGCGCAGATAGACGATGTCACCCGCCTCTCGCTCCGACGTCACTTCGAGTAGGGCGGTCTTACCGTCGACGGAGATATCGACCACTTCGGAATCTTCAAGCCATGAAATCGCCATAGGAGTCGACTTTGAGATCGATCCGGCGAAGGCGAAGGTCCTGGTATTTACCAGGGCTGCGAGCACATCGCGATTGGCAGCCACATCGTGCAGTTCGAGCGTGCCTGGCGCGGACATCAGCGTTCGAAGTTTCCTCTTCCGGTCGACCGCGTACAGGCTGGAAGCCGAGCCGGCGTGCGCGGCACCAAACCAGATTTCCTCGCCGTCGGGCGACCAGGCGAGATTCCACCAGTCGGCCCATCCGTCCGACCACACTTCGCGAACACCCGAACGGTCGACCATGGCCACGTCCCAGTACCCTTTCTCGTTCCGTTCGAAAAACGCAACTTTGTTGCCGTCGGGAGAAATCCGGATCCACGTCAACGTGGAGGGGGATTCGTAGAGGAGCTTTCCAGGGGGATACTCGATCCGCGACCTCCCGTCTTTCCGACGGAGCACAGCCAGACCCTTCCCGTCAGGCGTCCAGTCAGCAGCCGCAACGGACTCGGCCAGCTTTCGCGGCGTACCACCACTCGAGGAGACCACGGCCAGAGTGCCGGTCGTTCGATACGGATTCCCATTCGTGATCTGAGGCAGCATCACAGCCAGCTCCCCGCTTCGTGACACCGAAAGAAGTTCCATTCCCGTCAATCCGACAGGCAGCTCCCCGGCCTTTGGTCTGACCTGAAAGATTTCGCGATCGGGGCGGCCCCAGTCGGCGCTCAGAAAGATCGTCTGGCCGTCTGGGGCGAAGCGGGCGTTGACGAAATGACCAGAGCGGAAAGTCAGCCGCTCAAAGCTGATCTCGCTCACTGCAGTGGCGGCGCCGCGGCCGCGCATGGCCAGATACCCAGCGGCGAGTCCAAGCGCGAGAGCGACCACAGTGCAGAGTGCCGTCAACCTCCAGTTCCTGCTTGCGGCGACGGTGGGAGTGACGACCGGCCGATCCAACCCGCGACCGGCCAGATAGTCATCGAGCACAATGCGAGCGTCGGCCATATCGTGCAGCCGGTTTTTCGGATTGCGCTCGAGACATTGGCGGATGAGAGTTCTGATCGAATGAGGCATCTCCTGCGGAAGCGCTTCGAAATCGATGGGGGTCTTCAGCACTTCGGCGAGTGTGTCGGAGATGGTTTCCCCGGAGAAGAGCCTTCTGCCGCTCAGCATCTCCCAGAACACGACGCCAAACGCCCAGATGTCCGCACGCCTGTCGACCTTTTTTCCGCGCGCCTGCTCAGGACTCATGTACGCAGCGGTCCCGAGAATCACGCCGGCGTGCGTGCCGCGAACCATGGTCGGCGAGTTCACATAATCACTGCTCGACTCGTCGGCTTCGATTGCTTTTGCCAGGCCGAAATCGAGAACTTTCACCACGCCTTCAGAGCCCAGCTTGATGTTCGCCGGCTTCAGATCGCGATGAACGATTCCTTTCTCATGCGCCACCTCGAGTGCCTCGGCGAGCTGCCGAGAGATTGCGATCGCTTCATCCAGCGGAATGGCTCCGCGCGCGAGCCGATCCGACAGATCCTCGCCCTCGGCGAGCTGCATGACGATGTAATGAATGCTTGAGCAGACCGAAGAGGCGTCGTCAGCGGGCGTAAGAGTGTTGCCGATCTCGTAGATCGAAGCTACGTTCGGGTGTTCGAGCGAGGCCAGAATTCTCGCCTCGCGTTCGAAACGGGATAGACGATCGGCGTCTCTGGTGAACTCGTCGGGAAGAATCTTGATCGCCACATCGCGCCCGAGCTTCGTGTCCCTGGCGCGCCACACCTCTCCCATACCGCCCTTTCCAATGGCGGCAGTGATCTCGTAATGGGAGAGACGGGAGCCGCGAATGACCTGCATGCGATGGCGCCAAGTATAGGCCCGATCGGTGTGGGATAAGCGCGAATCCTCGTGGTCATTAGCCAGAACTCACTGCGTCGAAAATTCGTATGATGAGGCCGCGTTCTTCGGATTACGCTTCCGCTTTCATTCCCAGAACGATCTCGATGGTGCTGAGTAGTGCCTGTGGCCTGGCCGGCTTACTCATGTAGCCGGTGGCGCCGAGGGCAAGTCCTTTGGCTACATCGGCGGGCTCGCTGAGACTGGTGAGCATGACTACTGGAATCACGCTCAACTCGGGGTGACGGCGAAGACGCTCCAGCACCGCGAAACCGTTTGCGTCGGGAAGCATGATATCGAGAAGGATCAGGTCCGGGTGCGGCTTGACGTTCATGGCCCGGATGATTTCCTGAAGATTCCCGGCCGACCGCGTGGAGTATCCCTGACGTTTCAATACAGCATCGATGACTGCCACGGTTCCCCGGTCATCCTCGACGATGAGAACGAGTGGGGCGGTTCCAGAGAACTCTCCCTGGCCGGCACGCCGGACGATGTTTACGAAGAAGCCGCTCGACCGCAACTTCTCATCGCCAATCATCGCCGCGTTCTCGAACGGCCGCGAAACCTCCGCGTCCACTTCCGGCTCGCTATTGGAGACTCCGTTGAGATCAAAGATCGCTGCTTCCAGCTGTTCCATTCTCGTTCCTTTTACCGGTCCATCGGACCAGTGATGATCGCCTCGCGGCTATGACTGAGCTTCTGACATAGTATCGAGTAAGACGCGGCAATTCAGTTCATTGATGGTGGGCTCGAATGAGCGAGTCAGATTTTCGACGAGCACCTCGATGCCATCAAATGCGTTTGCTTTCGCCGCGTCCTCTAACCTTGCGGCGCATTCAGCGATCGCTGTCGCACCAACATTCAGGGCGACGCCCTTCAGAGCATGTGCCGAGCTTCGCAAGGCCTGACCATCGCGTGCAACGGCGCTGCTTCGCACTTGCAGCATCGCCTTGCGAGCTTCGTGGAGGAACGAGGAGATGATTTCTTTGATGACGGCGCCATCGGGAGTGTCGTAGGTCCGAATCTCGTCGAGACGGGACCAGTCGACAAACTGCGTTGTCTCTGCAGGCTTCGAGTCCGGTTGAGCGGCAGGCCGGGCCTCTTCGACGACCAGCGCTGCCGTTGTCACCAGCAGCGTCCGAACTGCGTCGAAATCGAGCGGCTTGGTGAGGTAATCATTCATCCCGGAACGAAGGCAGATCTCGCGATCCTCGGGCATGGCATCGGCGGTCATGGCAACGATGCGCGGCCAGCGAAGCTGCGGCAGGTCGGCCTCCTTCTGCCGGATGCGCCTGGTGGCTTCGAGGCCGTCCATCTCCGGCATCTGAACGTCCATGAAGACTAGGTCGTAAGGCCGGTCGGACCCTGCCGCTGCGACCACGGCGTCGAGCGCCTCACGTCCGTTCTCAACGAAATCATTCTCGTAGCCGAGGCGTCGAAGGACTAGAGCTGCCAGCTTGCGATTGATCTCGTTGTCGTCAGCGACGAGTATTCTGAGAGGAGTGGTGAGCGGTACCTGCTCGGAGCCGGGGGAGGTGCGCTCCTTCACACGATCCACTGCAGAATGATCGAGCACCCCGATGATGGAATCGAACAGCTTTGACTGGCGCACCGGCTTCATCAAGCGCGCGTGAAAGAGGCGTTGCGGGTCGTCCTTGCTTTGCACCAGCGACGACGAAAGAAGAATCAGCGGCAGCGAGTCGAAACGCGCTTCCTCACGAATTTGATGCGCGAGTGTCATGCCGTCAACTTCCGGCATGTGCAGATCGAGGATGGCCAGCGAGAATTGCTCGCCGCCCCGCAGAGCCTGCAGCGCTGCCGCAGCATTCTCTTCAGCGCGCGGCTTCATTCCCCAGAGTTTGAGCTGTGCGCATAGAACGCGACGATTCGTGGCGTTGTCATCGACCACCAGAACATGTCGGCCGGAGATCGCTGCAGCGGGCTCTCGCGGAGAGGACCGGCGATCGGGCGCGAGAGGCAATTGAATGGTGAAGGTAAAGGTGCTTCCTTCCCCATCTTTACTCTCCACGGAAATCGTCCCGCCCATCAACTCGCTCAGGCGCCGCGAAATGGCCAGTCCAAGGCCCGTTCCTCCGTAGCGGCGCGTCGTCGACGCGTCGGCCTGGCTGAAGGGCGTGAACAGGATGGGGATGCGATCAGCAGGAATTCCGATGCCGGTATCGCGAACCGTGAAGAGAAGTTCCGCCGGCACATCTTCAGCCGCACTACGCGACTGCCGCACACTGACGACTACTTCTCCGCTCTTCGTGAACTTGACGGCATTTCCCGCCAGATTAGTGAGGATCTGCCGAACTCGCGTGGCGTCTCCGAGGACGAGTTCCGGTACGTCGGGAGCGACTTCGCAGACCAGCTCGATCCCCTGCTCACGGGCGCGCGATCCGACCATCTCTAACGCCTCTTCCACCACCGCGCGTACCCCGAACGGTTCCTGCTCGAGCTCCATACGGCCTGATTCGATGCGGGAGTAGTCGAGGATGTCGTTGATGACCGTGAGCAGAGTGGTGCCCGAAACCTGAATCGTGCGAACGAAGTCGTGCTGCTCGGCGTTCAACGAGGTTTCGGACAGCAGCCGGGTCATGCCTAACACTCCGTTGAGTGGGGTGCGGATCTCGTGGCTCATCGTAGCCAGGAAGGCTGCCTTTGCCTGTGCCGCCTGGAGTGCTTCTTCCCGCGCAGCAATCACTTCTTCGTTCTGGCGCTGAATTTCGATCCCCTGTTCAGCGATGCGCTTGCGGTGGCGCACCAGGCTGCGGGCGGTACGGTGGGTGAGGATTCCCATCATCGCCTGGAAACCGAAAAGGGCGAACCCGGCCGTGGCCGTATTGAATGGAGTATCGCTGGAGACCGAGAAATTCGTCACGGTAGCCCCGGTCAGCAGGGTGCTGGCGACGAGGATCGACATGCCAGCGAGAAGCAGCGGAACGCCGCCGACACTGCCGAGAATCGTCGCATAGCCGATGAAAAAACAGAGCATCGGGACAGTCTGAAACGAGGTGAGCGCAATGGCCGCACCGGAGGCAGCGGCATCGAGCATGAGCAATCGCATCTCGACACGGCGAGGGTGCTTGCTGTGACTGGCGATGAAGAGTGCCAGATGAGGCCAGAGCACTCCATAAAGAACCATTACCATCCAGAGCATGGGCGGAATGTGCTCGCCGGCGCTCATGCGGGAAGAGATGATGATTGCGGCGGGCAGCGGACAGGCGAACAACCTCACAAAGTAATCGAGCCTGACAATCGGATGCAGCCGTGCTCTGGAATCGGATGTCTCCGGTTCCTGTAGCTCGGAGAGAGTTTCGGATTCCGAATTCGCGACCTCGGCTGGCTTCAGATTGCACCTCGTCCGTAGCTTCAATATGTGCGACTGCGAATTGTGGGAACTGCACTAGTATAGAAGCATCACATGCAAGATAGGCGGGCCGGAGCAGCGCGAATTGTGCGTTGCTCGAGACCCGTACCGCGCCCCCGGCGAGGAGTAGCTCAATGAATCAGAATCACCGGGATACACTGGCCAGCTGTCTGACGCAGATCTTCGGGCGCGTCGAAGACACGTTCGTCGATGCAGCGCTGCCGATGCTCGACTGGATCGAGTTGACGGGTGGCGAAACGTTGATCAGGGAAGGTGATGCCTCGGACGGCGTTTACTTCGTCATCAGCGGCCGCTTACGCGCCTACGTCACGAGCGAGAATGAGCTCAAGCCGCTCGGCGAAATCGGCCGTGGCGAAACGGTAGGCGAGATGGGGGTGCTCACCGGCGAGCCGCGCGCCGCGACCGTCATCGCAATTCGTGACACGGTCTTGGCACACGCTCCCAAAGCGGTATTCGAGGAGCTGTGGCATCGCCACCCGGAACTTACCGTCCACATGGCGAAAATCATCATCGAACGGCTCAAGCGCTCATCAGCACGCAAAGCCATTCGGAAGCCATCGACCATTGCCCTGATGGCGATCACTGACGGGGTCGACCTGCGCGCGTTCGCTGACAATCTGGTAGGTGAGCTCGATCGCTGGGGGGTGGCGACGATTGAGACCAGCGATCGCATCAACGCCCGCTTCGGCACCGCTGCGGCTGAGACGAGAGAACGCGAGTCTGACACCCACCATCGCGTCACGACCTGGCTCGACGATGTCGAGTTCTGGAACGAGTTCGTTCTGCTGGTGACCGACGACGTCGATAGTGAGTGGACCAGGCGCTGTCTCCGCCATGCCGATGAAGTTTTTCTCATCGCGCGGGCCGATGCGCCAGTGAAGGTGTCAGCGCGCGAAGCGCTGCTCTGCGGTGGCGAGAACCGAATTACCGGAGCTCGTCAAACTCTGGTTCTTCTTCACGACGAGCGGACAGCGTTCCCGACTGGTACGGCCCATTGGCTCGACAGGCGTCCCGTGGACGCGCACGTTCACATCCGGCAAAACCAGACTCGTGACATCGC
>JBKJUK010000025.1:0-18859 GCA_046590705.1 Thermoanaerobaculia bacterium | reverse complement strand
ACGGTTCCGGTCCCTGCGCCCACCGCGCCTTCGGCGACATCCACTGATGCATTTTTCAACGCGTTCATGACATCGAGTCTCGAGACCGCTCGCGCGCGAATGTCGTTCAACGCTCCGTCATTCGTCTCGCCAATGACGGTGTTGATCGAGCGGACATTCTCGTTCCCCGGCAGAGCAAGCAGGTAGTCGAGCAGTGCGTCGGCAACGCGAGGAACGTTGAGCGTGGAGGTCAGCAGGATCGGCGACTCCAGCTCGCCGAGTTCCGTTATCTGGGTTGATCCGGTCAGTTTGCCAAACCCATTGCCGACAAAGACCGCGGCAGGGACTTTCTCTTGAAAAGGATTTCCGCCATGCGGAAGGATGGCAGTGACGCCGGTTCGAATGTTCTCGCCTCGAATCACGGTCGTGTGCCCGACACGCACGCCCTCGACATCGGTGATCGAGTTGCGCAGACCCGGCTGCAGAATTCCGCAAGGCAGGCCAAGATCGCGGAGACGGGGTCTCGTCTCAGCAGCTGCGGCGGTTGTGAATGCGAGCGTGAGTGCGGCCAGGGTGATGATTCTCATGGCACGATTGTAAGTGGATGCACTCGTATCGAGGGTAGTCGGGGTAAGCGCGAAGCGCGAAGCCACCGGGACAGCAGCACATATCAACATGCGCCCCGGCAGGGGCGCCAGAGAGATCATGCCGCATACGCTCATCGTATCGAAGTCATGCTCAGACTGAACTCGATCCTCCCTCTGAACGAACATCTTCGGTGTTGCGCTCCTGCGAACCCCACATTCACGCGTGCACATCGACAGTCACGGAGAACGCGCACTCTGGCGCCCCTGCCGGGGCGCGTCATGATTCGCGGCTGTCGCTCCGGTGGCTGCGCGCTTCGCGCTTGCCACCGGCTACCTTCTGCCGCGCCTCCGGCGCGCTCCACGTGCGTTCGATGCGTTGGGTGCGGGGATATGACGCTCGACACACGCGGCTCAATCGCGACGCAGCGCTCGCGATTTGCGGCACGCGCCGGAGGCGCGAATCGAAGGTAGCCGGTGGTCAGCGCGAAGCGCGCAGCCACCGGAGCCGGCCGCGACACATACCGATATGCGCCCCGGCAGGGGCGCCAGAAGTATCACCACAGATATCGTTCATCCATTCGCTTCAGAATCGTTTGATCAGGTCCAGCATCAGACGCTCTGTGGGGTAAGTGGTCTGGTGATGATTGGCCTCGACATACGTGCCCTGCAAGGCGAAGCCGCGGCCGACACCCACAGCTGCACGAACGAGACTTCCGCGGTACCAGGAGTGAAGATACCAGTCGTCTCCGTTGAATCCGTCCATCACCGCATCGCGATCGAGGTCCTGATAGACGTACGAAACTCGATACGATCCAGCGCCGCCCAACTCTCCAATTCGCACTCCCGCTTCCAGTCCGTCACGCTCTCCGTCATCTGAAGCGCCAAGATTACGGATGACGTCGACATGCATGGCCAACGGTATCCAACGGTCGCACCGAAGCCTCAGCAGAACATCTGCGATCTCGAAGTCGGAGGCGAATGCGCGAATGCCGTTTGTCACGATGGTCCGATTCTGCCTCCAGTTCTTTCGGCCGAGCTCGTCCAGATCGCTATAGTTGAGATAGGTCGCGGACGCGGAGAAAACAGTCGTCGATGCTTCTCCAGTGGAGAATGTGTACTGACCGCCGAGAATCCTGGACTGGTCACCGTACAGCTGCGTCCCGAAGTACCCGACTGCACTGATGCGGGAGTGCGCCGAGGCAGTGTCCCCGAGGATGTAGGTGCCAGCCACTCCTTCAGGTTGCAGGTCGATGTCCCAGGTGGCCTCGGTCGTGTCGAGTGGATTCTGAAATTTTCCCGCCACGACCTCGACGTTCTCTGTCGGCCGCAGGCGGATGTTCAGGCGATCGAGTGCGATGCTGTTTGGTCTGAAATTATCCTGCCGGCCGGTGAAGGTCAGATGGTCCTGCGAGCCGATCTGAAACTGTTTGGACGAACCGTCTGCGAGGGGGAGCTCGTCATTCTCACGGGTGTCGGCATAGCCGGCCAGCCTGACCTCGACCGTTGTGGTTGATGTCGGATAGAGAAGGAACCCGGGGCGAACCTGGACACGCGTTCTTTCGAAGGAAACCGGGATGCGCGACGGAATGTCTTCGATGCTGTCGTATCGCAGCAGGAGATCCCACCGGAACTCGGCGCGCTTGGTATTCGGAGACTGCTGCGCAATGGCAGGCATGGCCACGACTGCGATCAGGGCCGCAGAGAAAAGAACGCGTAACATGAAACCTCCGGATGAATCTACGCTTCCGATGCTGCTTGATGATGATTTCAGTCGGGTGAGTGACGAGCTGAGATTCAGCCGAGACCGAGCTTCGGCCAGAGAGCGTCGATCTTCCTGCGCACGCTCTCGGACATGCCCACTTCAGCTGGCCACACCCGGTTGAATCCTTCTTCGGGAAGCTTCCTGGTTCCGTCGATCCCGATGTGACTTCCATACCCGAATGCCCGCGAAGCGTGATCCAGAACATCAATCGGCCCGAGCACCATCTCGGTATCGCGCTCCGGATCAATGTTGTTCAGTACGTACCAGGCCACAGTGGGAAGATCATGCGGATCGACATGTGCGTCGACGATCACGATGACTTTCGTGAACATGGCCTGACCCAGACCCCAGATGGCATGCATGATCTTGCGGGCGTGTCCCGGATAACGCTTCTTGATCGAAATGATCATCAGATTGTGGATGACACCCTCGGGTGGCATGTGCATGTCGACAATCTCAGAGAACTGCTTTTTGAGGATCGGAAGGAACATTCGCTCGATGGCAAAACCGATGTGCGCATCTTCCTGGGGAGGTTTGCCTACGATGGTGGTCATGTACACGGGATCGCGACGGTGCGTGACAGCAGTGACGTGAAAGACCGCGTACGGTTCGACCGGCGTGTAAAAGCCGGTGTGATCGCCGAACGGTCCTTCAGGCCGCCGCTCGCTCGGGTCGACGTAGCCTTCGAGCACGATCTCTGCATTCTCTGGAACCTCGAGATCGTTGGTGACGCACTTGACCATCCTGATCGACTCGCCGCGCGCGAAGCCGGCAAACATCATCTCGTCGACGTCCGGCGGTAGCGGGCATACGGCCGAGAAGACGGTCACGGGGTCTGCACCGATGACCACGCTCACCGGAATGCGCGTGAACGCTCCAGCTTCCGCGTCCTGATGTTGTCGCGCGGCGTCTTTGTGCAGTTGCCAGTGCATGCCGGTGGTGTTCCGGTCGTACACCTGCATCCGGTACATTCCACAATTGCGACGCCCTGTCTTCGGATCTTTGGTGAAGACCAGGGGCAGTGTGATGAATGGTCCGCCATCGTCTGGCCAGCAGGTGAGAACCGGCAGTTTGGTGAGGTCGACTTCGTCGCCTTTCATGACGACTTCCTGACATCGGCCTGAGCTGACGATCTTCGGAAACAGTTTTGTCAGTTCGGCGAGGGCCGGCAACATTTTGATTTTGTCCATGATGCCGGTCGGTACTTTTGGCTCGAGGAATACGTCGAGGCGACTGGTCCACTCATCGTAGCTGTTGATCTCGAGGGCGAGCCGCATGCGCTTTTCGGTGCCGAGCAGATTGATCGCTACGGGCATCGAGGAACCTTCCACATTCTCGAACAGAAGCGCAGGACCATACTTTTTTGAGACCCGGTCAGTGATCTCGGCAATCTCGAGGTGGGGCGACACGCGCTCTCGTATGACAACCAGTTCTTTCTCCGCTGCGAGGCGCTGGATGAAGTGGTGAAGGTCTTTATAAGCCATGCGGACGGAAGCATAATCGAAATGCGCGCATCGAGTGCCTTGAACGGGCTGTAAATTCGAGAGAATTGAAGTAGAGTCGCGTCATGGCCGAACTGGCAGAAGACTCCTTTCTTCTCCCGCTGTTTCCACTTCCGAATCTCGTGTTCTTCCCTGAGACCCGGCTTCCGCTTCATATCTTCGAGCCGCGCTACCGGTCGATGGTCTCAGATGCGCTGGAAGGCGACAGGCGAATCGGGATCGTCCTGCTCAAGCCAGGGTGGGAGATGAACTACTACGGGCAGCCGGCGGTGCACGACATTGCCACGGTCGGACTGATTGAGGGTGCAGTACGTCTGGAAGATGGACGATTCAACCTGATTCTGAAAGGAACGGCGCGTATTCGTATTCTGGAAGAAGTGGAGAGAGTCGATTCGTACAGGGTGGCTCGCGCAATCAACGAACCGGAACAGCCGGCTGCGGTGGAAGACGCTTACGTACACAGGGAGTGGCTCGGAGAGCTCACCAGACAGTATCTTGCCTTCATGCCGGGGCAACTCGATCTCGAACAACTCGGCGGAGGTTCTCTGGAGGGTCTGACCAACCGGTTAATCAGCTCGCTCAACGTCGATGCGCAGCAGAAGCAGTCGCTGCTCGAAGAAAACGAAGTCTCGAAGCGTGCCGAGCAGGTCGCTGCGCTGCTCGCAAGCCGTCTGGAGATGCTCGACTTTCTCGCACCTTTCAGGACTGACGTGGATCCGAGCAAGAACTGATCGCCGCTATCACAATGGCGTTGACGGTACCGCCTGATCGGCCGAAGAGATACTTTGCCAGCGCCGTCATTCCGACGAGCCGCTTAGTCGTTAGAATTTTGCAGCTGGAAGTGCGAGGAGGAATCTCCGGTCCGCGCGGATGCGGTGTGACTTGACCACCCACGCGGCGCGGGACGGAGATTCCTCTTCGCATGTCGAGCCCGCAAGCTTGCATCTGTGCTACGCGCTCATCGGAATGACGTTAGTGTGAGCCCGGCGTGGCTGCGTCTCGCGATATGTTCACACCCTGCTGCGCTCGAACTTCTCGATTCGCATCTCAGTCTCAACCGGGGTTGAACGCGTTTTCGACAGAAAAATCTCTGCCGGTTTGAACGCTGCGAATTTCGCCGCGGCGTTCATGACGCTCGGGTTGCGTAGGATCACCGCGGCCGCGCGACTCCATCGCATGCGAGTCGTGAATTGAACTTCGTAGCGCCGTCGATACTCCGATCCTGGCGTCTTCGAAATCCGGCCCGCGAATGAATCGATGATGGTCTGCGCAGCGAGCAGCGCTGACTGCAGCGCCATCGACATACCATTGCCCGTGAGTGGATCAATGAGACCTGCAGCGTCGCCGACCATGAGAATCCCTGCAGCTTCCGGCGTGCGTGCGCGAAAGATTACCGGCTCGGAGGTAATGTAATTTTCCTGAAGTGCCTTGCTGTCGCGGAAGAAGCGACCAAGCTGCGGATTCTCTCCCGACAACTCGTCGGTGAAGGCTGTCCAGCCGCCGCGAAGATTCGCGATTCGATCGGCGTGTACCAGGCCGCAGAGATTCGTGCGCCCGTCCTCCACTGCTGAGATTCCAAGGTAGCCGGCACGGAAAGAATGCAGCTCGATCGCGTCGACTGGATGTGCGGATTCGAAGTGCCGCTTGAATCCGAAGTACCGCTGTCTGCGATCGTGCACGAACGTTCGCTGCAGTTGCAGATCAAACCGGCCCCAGCGGCCCCAGGCGCCGGCGATCTGCCGCGCGTTCACGACAAATCTCCGGCCGCCTTTCTCGAACTCGAATCGACCCTCCGCCGGTATGAGCTGCGTGACAGTCGCACCGGTTCGTACATCGGCACCAGCGGCACGCGCGCGATCAACCAGCATAGCGTCGAGCAACCGACGAGAGATGCCCCTCGCTTCGAATGGAAGATCGAACTGGTAGGGCCTTGCTGATGCGATGGAGCAGCGGCTGATTCGTGCGGCTCCGCTGCTGGCGAGGGACGCTTCCCCGACGATGTGCGAGAGCAGCGGCAAGCCGTCGTACGAAAAGAATTCGCCGCAGACCTTGTCCCTCGGAAACTCGTCCTTGTCGACGAGGACGACACACAGACCTTTACGGGCCAGCAGCGTGGCCAGCGTCGCACCGGCGGGACCTGCGCCGATGATGGCCACGTCGGCGTTCAGCGTTTCTGATTCCATAGCATCATCGAAACGCGGAATGGAAACATGCGTACGATCTCGAATGCTGCACCACTGTTCTGCTTCGCTACATTCGCCGCGACTTCGCGCATTTCTTCCGGGGTGTAGCCCTGGAGAACCGAGGCAGGCGCGTCTTCGCGCGTGATGACCCCGACGACGCGGAGCATGGCCAGCAGTCGCACGAAGAAGAGCGGTGCGTAGTGTCGTCGGGTGTCGTTGATCACCACGCCTATGTTGGTAAGAGCAAGTGCATCCGCGTGGAGCTGCTCATTCTCCTCCGCCGAGAAGTGGTGGAAGAAGTGCGAGGAGGTGACGATGTCGATGGATCCTCGTTTGAACGGAAGCGCTTTGGCATCGGAGACCACACGGTGAACGGTCTGCCCGTGACGATCGAAGCGTCGCCCGGCCAGCAGATGGCGGATGTTGAAGTCGATGCCGATCGCGACGATTCTGCGTCTGGTTTGAAGATCCTGTAGCAGATCAGAGGTCCCTGTTCCGATGTCGAGTATCACCGGTTGTTCAGGCTGGTGGGTGCTGTTGCGAAGCAGCCGATCGATCATCCGCTGATAGATCGAGGTGCCGCCGAGATATTTGTTGATCCGTCGCAGGTCCAGTAGCGAAGCCTGCATGTCGTCCCATGGAGCGTCCATCTCGTCGAGGAGCTCGTGTGATGGCGCACGCGGAGGAACAAGAAAGCCTCGCTGTCCTGGATTCGAGATCAATCGACACGCCTCAGGACCAGTGCTGAATTCTTCGAGCCGAAGGCAATGGTGTTACAGACCGCAGCGTTCAGCCGCATGGTTCGACCGATGTCGGTAATGTAGTCGAGATCACATTCAGGATCTGGTTTGTCGAGATTGATGGTCGGAGGCAGAACGCCGTCTCTGAATGCCATCAGAGTCGCGGCGATTCCGGCGGACCCGCATGCGCCCTGCGGATGACCGATCATCGACTTGGTCGCTGATCCGGCCAGTTTTCGCGCATGTGCGCCGAACGCTAGTTTCACGGCGCGGGTCTCGACTCGGTCGTTGAGTTCGGTGGAGGTGCCGTGGTAGTTCAGATAGTCCATCTCGCTGGGTGCCATGGAGGCATCTTCGATGGCTAGAGTCATGGCCCGCGCTGGTTCTTCGCCGGACTCGTCGAGCCTTACTCGATGATAAGCATCGCAGGTGGATGCGTAGCCAGCGACTTCAGCGTAAATGTGTGCACCGCGTGCACGCGCAGACTCCTCGCGCTCCATCACGAACATCCACGAGCCCTCGCCCAGAACGAAGCCGTCACGATCCGCCGAGAACGGTCGTGAGCCGCGTGCCGGCTCCTCATTGTGGGAAGTTGAAACGATGCGCATGAGGGAGAATCCGGTCATCACACCTTCGGTGATGGTCGCATCCGTGCCTCCTGCGACGATGTAATCCGCGACGCCGATTCGAAGATTTCGATAGGCGTAGCCGACTGCGTCGGTCGAGCTGGTGCAGCCGGTTGAAATCAGATGTGAGAATCCATGGAGGTCGTGAGCCATCGAGATCTCAGAGGCGATCGTTCCGATGGTTCCGGACGGCACTGAATAGACCGAGGCCTGCTTGAGGTGGCCTCCATACCAGAGTTCATACATTCGTTCGCTGAACTCGATGGCACCGCCACCCGAACCGAGCATCACCGCGAAGCGCCGTCTGGTCTCTAGATCGAGTTCTGCCGGATGCAACCCTGCGTCAGCAAGAGCCTCTGAGGTTGCGGCCAGGGCCAGAGGAACTGCGCGCGATACGTGACGTATGCTTTTGGGATCGACCCACGCGCCAGGATCGAAAGACTTCACTTCGCCAGCGATTCTGCAGTTCAGGGAGGAAGGGTCGAAGAGCGTGATCGGACCGACGCCTGATCTTCCCGCGGCGGTCGCCGCAAAAAATTCTTCACGTGTGTTGCCGTTGGGACTTACCGCGCCAACCCCGGTGATGACGATTCGAGATGAGTTTATTTGCAAGGTCGCTTCCGGAAAAATCCGGATGGTACCATCCGGATCATTGGTAATTTCGTATGAGGAACCATGATGAGATCAACACTGCTTAAGTTCGGAGTCGTCGCGTTCGCTTTACTTTCCCTGGTGCCGGATTCTCGGGCCGATGAAGCGGTGCAACCTTCGGCCGACGCGGTGGCCGCCCGTGCCTTTGAACTGATGGCAGGCCCTTCATGGGAGAAGGCGCGCTACATAGCGTTCACCTTTGGCGTTCAGCGCGAGGGGAAGATCGTCGCTTCCTATGCTCAGAGGCTGGACCGCTACACGGGCGACTACCGAGTGTCAGGCAGGAACAGAGAAGGGAAAGATTTCATCGTCGTCATGAATATCAATACGAAGGCGGGACGCGGTTGGCTTGACGGTGTCGAAGTTTCCGACCCGAAAGACCTGCTTGTCACCGGCTATCGAAGGTATATCAACGATACGTACTGGTTGCTGATGCCGCTGAAGCTGCGCGATCCGGGGGTCAGGCTGGAGAGCGCCGGGCAGGTGACTGACGGAAGCCGCGTGATCGATGTACTGAGGCTGAATTTCGATCAGGGAGTCGGCCTCACCTCGGGAGACCAGTACTGGGTCGGAATTGATCGCGAGACGGGAATGGCTGTGACCTGGGAAATGAAACTGCAGAATTCGAAGCCGGATGAGCCGAATGGCAAATTCAATCTGCGGAAGTACGAGCGAAGGGGAGGGCTGCTGCTTTCCACTGTGAAGGAAGCGGCTGACGGCAAATCGCAGATCATGCTTACGGACGTGACGGTAAGTTCCGAAGTGCCGAAGGATGCCTTTCGGTAGAGTCTGGAGTCGCGCCCTGAAGTCCATTGGTCCCGCCACAGGCAGGATTGCCTGTGCTCCACACGCCCTCGCGAGCTGGCTCCAGTGGAGCACAGGCAATCCTGCCTGTGAGGCGCTGAACTAACTTGCGACGCGCATCTCGCGACTCACACTCCGGCGATCACTGACGCAATCTCGTCAGTACTCTCCAGAGTGTGAAAGAAATAATCCGGGTTCTCGGCCATCAGCGTTTCCTTCGTAGTCCGACCTGTCGCGACCGCGATGGTTGTGGCTCGGTGAGGGATCCCGCAGCGAACGTCATAGATGGAATCGCCGATGACGACGACATCCTTCGCTTCGAATTTCTTCTGGTGAAGATCGCTTGCTCGCTGCACTGCAATGGGAGGAAGATCTTCCCGTTCCGTCGAATCGCTTCCGAAAGCCCCAAACGCAAAGTAGCCGTTGAGGTTCTGAGCGTTGAGTTTCAATCGCGCTCCAGGTTCGATGTTGCCGGTAAGAAGCGCAAGGGTGAGGTGAGGGTAGGTGGCCAGTCGGTCGAGAAGCGCGATCACGCCAGGAAGGAGCCTGACACGTTCCGCAGAAGCTCTCTTTTCGAGTTCCGCGACGTAAACCTCCCAGAGGTCCTCGATGCGAGCATCAATGTCAGATGCGCTGAATCCTGCATCCCCGAGAACCATATGCGTGATCTGCGGATCGGTCCGACCGGAAAAGTCGTACTGGCGAAGGGTGGTTTCGAAGCCGAAGACTTCCTTCAATCCGAGAGCATAGGCTTCGCGAGATGCTCCGTCGTCGAGCACCAGCGTTCCATCGATATCGAAAAGAATCAGTCGATCGTTCATTAGACTTATCAACTGCAGCGGTCATGCCGCCCGTTTCATCGGAAGGCATGAGGTAAACTGCGCCGCGCCTGATGCGAAAAGCTTCCCTGCTGGTGCTGTTCCTCACGGTTTTCATCGATTTGCTCGGCTTCGGAATCGTGATTCCGCTGCTGCCCTATTACGCGCGCACATACGGCGCGACCGGGTTGCTCGCTGGCTCCGTGCTGGCCGTCTACTCACTCATGCAGTTCGTCTTTGCCCCGCTGTGGGGCGGACTCTCTGATCGCATTGGACGCCGCCCCGTTCTTCTGGTGAGTCTCACGGGCAGCGTCCTCGGATACCTCCTGTTCGCATTCACCGACTCTCTGCTCGGTCTGGTCTTCTCTCGCATCGTGGCAGGGATCGCTGCTGCCAACATCGGCACGGCTCAGGCCTACATCGCCGACATCACCGCACCCGAGAACAGGGCCAAAGGGATGGGGATGATCGGTGCAGCGTTTGGACTCGGATTCATCGCTGGTCCGCCGATCGGAGGGCTTCTCTACGCAGTCGGAACAGAGCAGGGTTTGCCTGGAAACCGCCTGCCTGGACTGGCCGCGGCCGGCCTGTCGCTGGCCGCCCTGAGTCTGGCGATTTTCGCGCTACGCGAATCGCACCCTCCCCGGAAGGACGCTCCGAAACGCCTTTCGCGCTTCGATCGAAACTTCTGGGCGAACATCGGCGGGAACAGAACGCTGGTCATTGCGCTGCCATCGCTTTTTCTCATCGTGCTCGCCTTCGCGGGGATGGAAACAACCGCAACGCTCCACGGTAAGGATCGATTCAATCTCGGGCCACGCGAGATCGGATACTTCTTCGGCTTCATGGGAATCATAGTGGCCCTCATTCAGGGAACACTGATCGGACGCCTCAGCGGATGGTTAGGGGAATCGAAACTGGTATTGATTGGCTCGCTCTCTCTGATGGGGGGCTTTGCGCTCGTGCCGGGCGTGCATCGCGGTGGCCTTCTGTATGGTGCGGCCTTCCTCATCGCCATTGGGCAAGGGCTCTGCTATCCCTCCCTCAACGCCATGGTGAGCAGAGCAGCGGCCGACACGGAGCAAGGAGCAACGCTAGGCGTTTCTTCCTCGATCAGCGCTCTGGCCCGGATCTTCGGGCCCCTGCTGGGTGGCGCGATGTACGACGCCTACGCCTCGGCCGGAGCTTTCTATGCGGCTGCGCTCATCTGCGCACTGGCCGCGGTCCTCATGTTTCCGATGGCATCAGGCCGGGTTCCCGCGCGGGCGGAGTAAGAAGATCAGCAGTGTCGTTCGGTGCTCACAGCGCGCGCCTCTTCACTCCTCGAGCGGCAATCCATGACCAGCGGTTCCCAGAAGGCTGACTCTCAGTTTGCGTGCAATCTGAGCGCTGAGAAGGCCCGCGGTACGCCCGGCCTCATTCGGCACGACCTCGAAGTCGTCGTATTCGCCCTGCATGCGAACGATGCACCCGTCGGTAGAGCGATTTTCGGATAGCGAACGGACGACAACGCCGAAGTCGAACCCGAGGTGCAGTAACTCCTCTCGAAGAAGATCGTCGACGCGCTTGATGAATTCGGAGTCAGACATGTTCGGTCAGATTGTGATGGACGGCATCTGGGGGAGTGTAGCGTGAGGATGACCATCGCGGGCCTCATCAGAATGACGCCGCGACGGACCAGCAATGTCATTCCGAAGGAGCACGCCGTGCTCGATATCTAACGAGAGCGGGCTGCGACTGAGGAATCTACGAGCAAGGGTCGCGCTTGTCAATTCCAAGCGCGGTCCCTGTGCGTAGATTCCTCGCACCCACCCATCCCGCCGCTCGGAATGACGGCGCTCTGCGAAGCACAGCGATCCGTTTCTTTCTCTCAGTCGCCGCGCAGCGCGGTTCCGAGATAAGCGGTTCCGAGATAACGGGCCGCGAGGTCGTGACCTGACAACGCGTCTGCGCGGACGGGAGATTCCTCTTCGTAGTCAGAACTGCGTGAGTTTGACCATCGCGTGGCTCATCGGAATGACGACTGCCATGGTGTGGTGCTCTCGCTCCGGCCCCCGGCCGGTCTCTCATCAGCGACCGGCGTCGCCAGTGGTGAGCCACTGAATGAAGCGCGACTGCGCGAGAAAGTTCCGGTCAGGGTAGTAAGCGAAGATAGGGGAGCCGCCCTTCAGCGTGTCGATGAGCTGGCGGGAGATTTCCTGCCGTACGGCAGGACAGCCCCAGCTGCGTCCGAGACGCCCGAGGCTTCGTGTTGAAGAGTTGCTGACGTAGCGCGCTCCATGCATCACGATGGCTCGGTCAAGCGCCTGATCGTTGAAGCCCTCATCGAGTCCGCGCAGTCGGAGCGAATAGCCGTTGCTGCCGATGTAGGTGTCTGCGGTCACGAAAAGCCCGAGGCTCGTGGCAAGGCTGCCGTGTGCGTTCGAAAAGAATTGAGTCAGATTCCCGCCGCTGTTTTTCCCGTGGGCAACTAGCTCGCGATAGAGCAGACGCTTTGCGAAGAGGTCGAAGACGAAAAGGCGGGGCTGCGTGGAGGGCATCGAGTAATCGATGACGGTCAGCAGATTCTGGCGGCGAACCAGTCCACTTTCCGCTGCACAGGTCGCTCCTGCAAGCGCGAGTTGAAGGACTCTCGTGCTGAGGGTCGGGGCCTGTTGACCGAGGGTTGAGATGAGCGATTCAGAAGGTTTCGTCGCGCAGGCCACCGCGTCGTTCCACGCGCAGAAGACTGTTGTCAAAGCAAATGCTGCCAGGACGAAAAGATTTCTTCTCTTCTGCACTCATTCTCCAATCGTTGGAACGGCTAGCGGGGGACCGACCCGATTTGCCGTAAGCTTTGAGCAGCCATGATAAACGATTGCGGAATTCCACGGTAGTCGTTCAGGGCGGATCGAGCTACCCGCGCAACGCGATTGCCTGTGCCACACACACCTCGCGAAAACAAAAAAAGGCCAGCCCGGATGAAGGCTGGCCTTTTGAGAATCGATTGGTTCCGATCCCTTACTGATTACTGGTTACTGACTCCTGGTCAGAGCGACGTTGACGAGGGCTCGGGAATGGGAATGACGATGTCGGCTTCGCCGCCCGTGCCTGGTGCAATCGTCATCTCTTCCGGCCCTTCCTGCGGGTAATACTCTTTCTGCTTGATGTAGTCGATGCCCGTATCGGCAAGCAGGATCGCGTTGACTTCAGCCCCGTCGAGTGTCTCTTTCTCCAGCAGTCGTCGTGCAACCTTATCCAGACCGCTCTTGTTCGTGCTGATGATTTCCTGCGCGGTCTTGTAAGCCTTGTCGATGATCCTTCGCACTTCAGCGTCGATCTTCTTGGCAGTTTCCTCGGAGTAGTCGGCGTGCTGCGCGAACTCGCGTCCCAGAAAGATCGGATCCTCTTTCTTTCCGTACGACATGGGACCCATGTCGGACATGCCCCACTCACACACCATCCGGCGTGCAAGGCTTGAGGCGCGCTCGATGTCGTTTCCGGCACCGGTAGTGAGCTCGGAGAGGAAGATCTCCTCAGCGATGCGTCCGCCCATCAGAACGGCCAGGTTGGCCTCGAGGTAACGCTTCGAATACGAGTACTTATCCTCGGTCGGAAGCTGCTGCGTGAGTCCCAATGCGCGTCCGCGGGGAATGATGGTGACTTTGTGAAGCGGATCGGCAGCCGGCAGGATTGCCGCCACGATGGTGTGTCCCGACTCGTGATAGGCGGTGTTTCGCTTCTCACGATCGCTCATGACCATGCTCTTGCGCTCCACGCCCATGATGACTTTGTCTTTCGCAAAGTCGAAGTCCACCATCTGCACTTTCTTCTTCTCGTAGCGGGCAGCGTTCAGCGCAGCCTCGTTGACGAGATTGGCAAGGTCAGCTCCGGAAAAGCCTGGTGTGCCTCGGGAGAGGATGGTCAGATCGACATCTTCCGCCAGAGGCGTGTTGCGGGTGTGGACGCGGAGGATGCCTTCGCGGCCTTTCAGATCAGGAAGATCAACGACCACTCGGCGATCGAAACGGCCAGGACGAAGCAGGGCCGGATCGAGTACGTCAGGGCGGTTCGTGCCCGCGACGAGAATGACCCCTTCATTGGCTTCGAATCCATCCATCTCCACCAGGAGCTGGTTGAGAGTCTGCTCACGTTCGTCGTGACCACCACCGAGGCCGGCACCGCGATGACGGCCTACGGCGTCGATCTCGTCAATGAAGATGATGCAGGGCGCATTCTTCTTGCCCTGCTCGAAGAGATCACGGACGCGTGAAGCGCCGACGCCGACGAACATTTCCACGAAGTCAGAGCCGCTGATGGAGAAGAAAGGCACGTTGGCCTCTCCTGCAATGGCCCGGGCCAGCAGAGTCTTTCCCGTTCCCGGCTGCCCCATCAACAGTACGCCTTTGGGGATCTTTCCACCGAGCTTGGTGAACTTCTGTGGCTCACGGAGGAAATCGATGATCTCCATGAGCTCGAGCTTGGCTTCATCGACTCCGGCTACGTCTTTGAACGTTACTTTCTTGGAACTGCCCGAGAGGAGTTTCGCTTTCGACTTGCCGAAGGAGAGTGCTTTGTTTCCACCCGCCTGCATCTGCCGCATGAAAAAGATCCAGAGGCCGATCAGGAAGAGTACCGGAGCCCACGTGACCAGCGCCGTGAAGAAGGAGTTGTCACGCGCCTCTTCAGCGCGAATCTTCACACCCTTGGCACGAAGCATCGGGACCAACCCGTCGTAGTTCGGGACCAGCATCGAGCGAAACTCTTTCTTTGCGCCAGCAGCGACCGGACGAAGTTCGCCGCGAATCTCGTTTCCACGAATGACGACCTCAGAAACCTGGCCGCGCTCGACGTTATTCAGGAAATCGCTGAACGGAACTACCTCGGCAGTCGCCTGGGCTCCCTTGAACAGACTCCACAGCAGAAATACGAGAACAATGATGACCACCCAGAGAAGAGCGGTCTTGACCGTTGAATTCAAAAATGCCTCCGGAGTAATGCACTGAACATCCCAGTCGACTGCCCAGCGGGTACGTTGCGTGCTGCTTTGCTGGATTTAGCTAACCACCCGAGCCGGCGTTTAATTCTGACCTGTTGCTCGGCTTCACTGAGAAACCATCACCGAACCAAAACTCCGATCCCGGTGAGGTTTCCATGTTTCCGATTCTGCTCCAGACCGTACCCTACGAACATCCCTTCCGCAGCCACGAAGGCAGTGAAATCGACGTCGAGGGAGACGTGGCGCTGATCCGGTCTGTCGAGTAGTGCTACGAGCTTCACGCGCTCAGGTTTCCTGGCCTGCAGTTGCGTCAGAAGGTAATTCTCGATGATCCCCGTCGAGACCACGTCCTTCAGAACGTACACGGCCCGGCCCTCGATTGAAAAGTGAGTCATGAAATCGATGGAGATTGCATCGCCCACATCAGTCTCGCTTTCTCTCACGACGTCGATGAATTCGTAGGAGACTTCTCCCTCGATCGCGCGCAGAAGATCGGCCAGAAACACCGCTGAACCTTTCAGCACCGCGATCAACAGTACTTCCCGATCGCCTGCGTCAGCCCGGATGGCTAGCGCAAGCTGCGAGATCCGCTCGCGGATTGACGTTGCGTCGTACATCTCTTTGATTTCACTCATATTGAAGAACCGCCTTGTAGAGTCTCCCACCAGCGTTGCGAACACGAAAACGATCGGACACTTCCACTCCGCAAACCCAGACAATCTCTTCGTTCCACGTCAGAAGTGGAACGAGACTACGTTCGTCACGAGCAATCTTACGATTGATCAGGAAATCGCTGAGACTTTTAGAGCCTCCAGCGCCGAGCGGGGAGAAGCGGTCCCCATCCCGCCTCGTGCGAAATCGAAAGCCCGAGGCGTCCGCTCCCTGCTGGAGTTCGAAGATCTGAAAGTCGGCGCACGCGTAGGGGCGAGCTGCGCGCGCCCGCTCCCTCGGCCGTTCGTTCGAATGTGGGTGTTCTTCACCGCAGGCTTCGAACTGAGTTGGTCCCGCTCTTCCTCGGTGCCGATCAAAGTTGCCAGCGCAGGAACTCAGCTGAGGCGGAACACCTGTGATCTCGGTCAGCTCCAGTCGCCCGGAAATGTCTTCAACCTGTAGAGGCTGCCCAGGCTGCACAGGCAGATCGAAGTGCACTGCCTTCGAGCGCAAGGGGCGACTGATGGTCACTTTCGATCCGGCCATCCGCAGTTCCAGATCTGCGGCGAGCGTGATGCGACAACCTTCCTGTAGCGAATCGAGGATCCGTTCGAGATCCGACGACGAAATTTCACGCGGGTCGCTCGCGAGTCGGCCGATCCCCTCTCGCAGCATCCTCCGCAACGTTCCGCGAGATGCGCCTGTAGTCTCGAAGGTGAACGATGACTCCGTAATCTCGCGAGTGATCGCCTGCTCGTACTCGGAGAGTGCCTCTTCGGTTTCAGCGACCTCGCGGGCCAGCTTTGAGAGAGCGTCGCTCACTCGAGGATTCAGCGTCTCGAGCAGCGGAATCACTTCCGATCGAATGCGATTCCGGAGGAATCTGCCGGATCGATTCGAGCTGTCCTCGCGGAACGGAACACCGTTGGTCACGAGCCAGTCATCGATCTCGGCCCGCGTTGCGTGAAGCATCGGCCTCACCAGGCCCTCAGGTGTAGTTTCCCTGATCCCTCGGAGTCGCGGGAGGGCCGATCCGGAGAGGATGCGCATCAGAACGGTCTCAGCCTGATCCTGCAGATGATGGGCGGTGGCAATGTGCCGCGCGCCGGTTTTCTCCCGTTCGTCCTGCATCAAACGGTAGCGAGTCTCGCGCGCCGCTCCTTCGATTCCTCGGAGCTTCACCGTCGACGCTTCGAGCGAGCCATTTAGTTCAGTGAAGGGAACATGTAGTTGTGCACATTGCTCGCGCACGAAAGTGGCTTCGTCCTCGGACTCACTTTCTCGCAGGTGATGATTCACGAGAAGTACTCCGAAGAGCGGAATAGACCCGCTCTCCACCTGCGCGTGAAGGGCGGTGAGCAGCGCCATCGAGTCTCTGCCTCCGGAGACGGCCACGAGAAGGGAGGCTGTATCGATCTGGAAAAGCTCGAGAGACCGCGCGATTCTTTCGCTCAGGATCATCTTGGTCAGCATATCCGGGACGCGACCCGACGAGATTTCGTTCAAATCGCGTCTCCATACAGCAGTCGCATGGTGGCGGTGCCCGGAATCGAACCGGGGACCTAGCGCTTATGAGACGCCCGCTCTAACCAGCTGAGCTACACCGCCGAGGTGATACAGAGGATGATTCTATAGGAAGGATGAAGCCGTGAGGCTTCGCCGCGTAGAGCGGTGAGCCGTGATTCTAGGAACCCTGACCCCGCTGGTCAAGGAATATACTGCTTCAACGGGCGGAACGTTTGAGTTCCGCGGGCGGGGTTCGTTTGAATGGAAAGTGACAAATGTACTCGCTGCGAGGCTTCCGGCGAGACAGAGCAGCTGGAGCGATGCCCGAGTTGCTCCCGCTACTACTGCGCCGATTGTGGTGTGCGGGGCGTCGGCCGGAGGTTCTGCTCTCAGGTCTGTTCGCGCCAGTATTTCTACGGAGATGATGATGGGGAAGGTTCTGGAAAAGGTGGAGAAGACGACTACTGAGGCGAGTCCCGACTCTTCATCGCGTAAGTTCGCACGGACGCGTCGCCTGCGGTCGACAGAGTCGATCCGGCAGCTCGTTCGGGAAACGGTCGTGCGTCCCGAAGATCTGGTGCTTCCGCTTTTCCTGATTCCCGATTCCAGGGATCGCCGGGAAATCGGGTCCATGCCCGGCATCTTCCAGAATCGTCTGTCGGACGCAGTGGAAGAGTGTGTGCGTGCTGCTTCGCTCGGGATCAGAGCAGTGCTTCTGTTCGGGCTTCCCGAGACCAAGGACTCCACCGGCAGCGCATCCTGGGACGAGAACGGTTCGGTGCAAAAGGCGATTCGCGCCATCAAGGGTGAGGTGCCGGAGATGGCAGTCATCGCCGATGTCTGCCTTTGCGAGTACACCGATCACGGCCATTGCGGAGTCCTGCGCGAGCAGGGTGGAAGAGTCGACGTGCATAACGACGAGACACTTCAGTTGCTGGTCAGGCAGAGCCTCTCATTCGCCGCGGCTGGTGCGGACTTCATCGCACCATCCGACATGATGGATGGACGAGTTGGAGTCATCCGCGATGCACTCGACGCTTCCGGATTCGAAGACCGCGGAATCATCGCCTACTCAGCGAAGTTCGCCTCAGGATTCTACGGTCCGTTCCGGGAAGCCGCAGAATCAGCTCCGCAGTTCGGCGATCGTCGCTCCTACCAGATGGATCCAGCCAACTTTCGCGAGGCCATGCGCGAGATCGACATCGATATCGCAGAAGGCGCCGACATGGTCATGGTCAAGCCGGCCCTGTCGTATCTGGATGTCATCCAGGGAGCGAGAGCACGCACACAGTTACCAGTGGTGGCCTACAACGTGAGTGGCGAGTACGCCATGGTCAAAGCCGCCGCAGCCAACGGCTGGATCGACGGCGACCGCGTCCGCGACGAGATTCTGCTCTCCATCAAACGCGCAGGAGCCGACCTGATCATCACCTACTTTGCAATGGAATTCGCAGAGTCACTGAAGGCACTGAAGGTTTAAGCGCGGCGGGGGCGGTGGTGTGGAGCACAGGCAATCCTGCCTGTGGCGCGACGCACTGACTTCGAAAGACGATTTCTTTTCGTGGATCCTGCGGGATCGCTTTCTGCGGTGGAGGCGCGCTGAGATTGCGAATCCCCAAATGCATCCTGCAGATGTGATACGCAGACCTGACCGGCACACGCCTGTGTGGAGCACAGGCAATCCTGCCTGTGGCGCGACGCACTGACTTCGAAGGACGATTTCTTTTCGTGGATCCTGCGGGATCGCTTTCTGCGGTGATGGAGACCGCATCCGCCTTCTTGACGGAATCAAATCACACAGGTTAGAGTTAGTCCACTCGGGTTAGTCCACTATAATGACCACCGTCAACATCCATGAAGCAAAGACGCAGCTCTCCCGTCTCGTCGATGGCGCGGCCAGGGGGAAGTCGTTTGTCATCGCCAGGGCGGGAAAGCCGCTGGTGAAGGTCTCGGCGCTCGACGCGCCGGCCAGGCCGAAGCGGCTCGGGTTCCTCAAAGGGGAGATCGAAGTCCCCGACGATTTCGACCGCATGGGAGAGCAGGAGATCGCCGCGCTCTTTGGAACGGCGCGG
>JBKJUK010000319.1:0-6973 GCA_046590705.1 Thermoanaerobaculia bacterium | reverse complement strand
TCGGACCAGTTCTCTCTAGGTCTGATCATTTACGAAATGCTTGCCGGACGACGCGCCTTTCAGAAGCCAAGCGCAGTGGAAACGTTGTCAGCCATCATTCGTGACGAGCCGGTGCCTGTGTCGACGCTCAGGGGAGGGATTCCGCTCGCATTGGAACAGTTGATCGCGCGCTGTCTGGCGAAACTTCCGGAGGAAAGATTTGACTCGACAGCGGAGCTTGCGGCGGTCCTCGAAACACTCTCGCACGACCAGAGGTCGGGATCCGGCTCGACACCGTCCGGTTTCGCGGACCACCCCACACAGTTTCTGGAAGCAGTTCCCCTGCCTTCGCCGTCGTCCGTCACTGCGTCATCGCATCCCATCCAAACGCGACGACGAGCGATTGCTGCAGCAGCGTTGCTGATTGTTCTTTTTGCAGCTGGCGCTGTGGCCTTGATGAAGTGGGGCCGGCACTCTCCCGTGATCGATTCACTTGCGGTTCTGCCATTCGAGAATGCCACGAATGATCCGAACGCCGACTATCTTGCGGCGGGAATGACCGAGAGTCTCATCGACCAACTCTCTCGTATCCCATCTCTGAGAGTGATGGCGCGATCCACGGTGATTCGCTTCAAGGGCACCGCCAATCCACAGGACGCTGGGAAACTGCTCGGAGTGGGCGCAATCCTCAACGGAAGAATCTCGAAGCAAGGCTCGCGGCTCGCAGTTTCAGCAGAGTTGGTCGACGTCGCCAGCGGCGCACGAATCTGGGGGGGAACCTATGACCGACCCGCCGGCGATCTTTTGCAAGTGCAGAACAGCATCGCCACCGAGATCGGAGACAACCTGCGCCCGAGCCTTTCTCCCGCAGAGAAACGGAGTATCGCGTCACAAGGCACGAAGGATCCGCAGGCGTATCAACACTTCCTGAGGGCACGATTTTTTTTGCAGTACGACACCGAGGAAGACGACCTGGAGGCCCGTCGTCTGTTTCTGGAGGCTCTCGAGAGAGATCCCCAATTCTCCGACGCACGAATTGGCGTCGCGACGACGTATGCCCGGAGCGCTGGAAACGGTTATGCAGCGCCGGCCGAGGGATGGCTCAAGGCCGATAGCGAAGCGCGCAAGGCTGCGCAGCTCGACCCGGACAATCTGGGAGCACGCACGACCCTCGCTTCAAGGCACTTTTTTTTCGACTGGGACTGGGCCACGGCAGAGAAAGAATTTGTCGAACTTGCCTCGGACCCTCGACTGTTTCTCGGGCTCCAGTACCATCCAGCCGCCATGTATTTCTGGGCGACGGGCCGTACCGATCGATCCATCGCGCTGCTCGAGCAGGCCTTGCGTCTCGATCCTGCGAATGTTGAATCGCGAGTGATGCTCGCGAACCTGCTCGCCCATGCGGGGAGACTCGAAGACGCGGTCCGTATCTATCGAGCCGTGGCGCAGGCTGAGCCGCTCGACCCGCGCCCGCTATTCGGACTGGCGAGCGTTCTTCGTCAGCGAGGCGACATCACCAACGCGATCGCCACACTGCGAAAAGCATATGAGCTTTCCGAGCAGCAATCCGGAGCCGAGATGCTCACCTCAGCTCGCACGGAAGGCGATTACGAGAAAGCGCAGGTTTCCGTCGCTCGTGAACAACTCGAGACAATGAAGACAATGTCGAGCCAGAGGTACATTTCGCCGCTTGACATCGCGCGGCTTCAGGTCCGGATCGGAGAATCGGAGCTCGCCTTCTCCGAGTTCGACAAAGCACTGGCGGAACGCTCTCCGGGACTCGTGTTTCTGAAAGTCGATCCGGCCTGGGACCCGGTTCGGCAGGACGCCCGCTTCGCCGCGATCGTCAGACGCGTGGGCATTCCTTGATTTAGCTGCTGTGCGGGCGTAGTCTTGGGTCTCACCATCAATGGGCCGTCAGGCCCGGGGGGTCCAAGTGCGCAATCGCATCGTCTGCCTCACTTTTTTAGTCGCCGCACTTTCGGCCCAGGATCTGATGGCCTGTGGAGATAAGTTCCTCGTGTCGGGCCGCGGCACTCGGTATCAGCGACCGAAGAACGCACGCGCCGCCTCGGTGCTCATCTATGCCGCTCCCTCGACGGATCTCGCTGCGAGCGCAAACACCAGCTTCGAGCCACTTCTCAAACAGGGCGGCCATCGCTTCACGACCGTGACTACCTTCGACCAGCTCTCGAACGTACTCGCGGCGGGACGCTTCGACGTGGTCATCGCCACAGCAAGCGCAGCGGCGAGCGTCAAGCAACTTTTTGCGGGAGTGCCCGATGCTGCGGTAGTGCTGGCCTTCGAGACCGCACCGAAAGCGACGATCCTGCTCAAGGCCATCGACAACGCAGTTCTCCTGAGAGACTCGAGCCTCCGCAGCCGGCAGTAACGGCCAGATGAAATTGCGTCGCGGAATCTTCCTGCTGATGTGGGCCGCGGTGGCCTCGCCGCTCCCCGCGCTCGCACAGGCCTTCACTCCTCCCGCTGGCCTCGGAGCCGTTACGGTAGGGTGGCAGTACGTCGACAATACAGGCCACCGCTTCAGCGACGGCTTTCTTCTTTCAAGGGGCGAGAGCGTCACCGCAAGTACCCTTTTGGAAGTTGACTACGGAGTCTCCGACAGGCTCTCCATCACGGCTTCAATTCCCTACGTTTTTGCGAAATACACCGGGCGTCAGCCGCCCCCGTCCCGTCTGGCTGTCGATGCCTGTGACTGCTGGCACTCATCATTTCAAGACCTGTCCATGGGTGCGCGCTACAGGTTCGGCAGCGAGCTTTGGGCCATCACCCCTGTGGTCAGATACGTTGTCCCGAGTCATGATTACCCGTACAAAGGAGAGGCCGTTGTCGGCCGAAATCTCCGCGAGACTCAGGCAGGAGTCAACGCGTCGCTCCGACTCCCAGGAGCGTTTCACAAGGTGACGCTCGAATCTTCGTACGCGTACTCGTTCGTCGAAAAACCTCTACGCGACATTTCGATCGATCGAAGTACAGGGCAGTTCGGTGTCGGCTACGGTCTGACCGACCGGCTCTTCGTGCAGGCCTCGGCGAACTGGCTGTACACGCACGGCGGTCTCCGCGTCGGCTCACCCACCGGCGTTCCTTTCTTCCCTCCTGGAGAGTTGAACACTCCGGAACGATTCGCCCAACGTGACCGGCTGCTCAGCGTGCGCTACTGGCAGGCCGGCGCGGGTCTGGCGTACTCTCTTGGTCCGGTCGATGTGTTCGCCTCTTTCTCGAAGTACATCTGGGGGCGAAACGCACACGATGGGCAGGTCTTCACCGCCGGAACGACCTTCTACTTCAATACCCCTCCACTTCTTCGATAGACCGCACACGCGAATCCCTGCGCCTTAGTCGGCGTGACTTCGTCCCGCTCGCGAACTCATATTCGACACGTGTGGAGCACAGGCAATCCTGCCTGTGACGCGACGCTCGCCATTCAAACAACCGTCGTTGAGAGGGCACCGAGACTGTGTGTGAAAAATCTCACCACCGACGCTGCCGCCGATCTTCGTTTTCGTGTTTCTGAAGGTGTGAGTCACGCGTTAGAACGAGAAGCGAAGATGTGCTCCCTGGAGTTGCGTGGTGTTCGGGCGAAGGCTCGCGAACATGTCTGAACATCCAGCTGACGCCTTCGATCAGGAACGACCGGTTTCACGTGAGGAGTGGAGAAGAGGTCAACGACGAATCGCACATCGTCGTCGACTATGATGTCATTCATACATGAATTTTACAGACGGTACACGTCTCGGTTCGTACGAGATCATTTCGCGCATCGGTGCGGGCGGCATGGGCGAGGTGTTTCGCGCACGCGATGCGCGAATCGGGCGCGATGTGGCGATCAAGGTTTTACCGGCGACGTTCGCGTCTAACCCGGACTGGCTTCGCCGATTCGAACAGGAGGCCAGAACCGCCGGCTCGCTGAATCATCCGAATCTGGTCACCATCTTCGAACTGGGAACTCACGACGGTTCGCCATTCATCGTCATGGAACTGCTCGAAGGGGAGACTCTGCGCGAGAAGCTCGGCGAAGGTGAGGCAGCCCACACTCTTCCGCACCGCAAAGCCGTGGATTACGCCTTCCAACTCGCCAGCGGTCTGGCCGCGGCCCACGATAAAGGCGTCGTGCATCGCGATCTCAAGCCGGAAAACATTTTCGTCACCAGCGATGGGCGACTGAAGATTCTCGACTTCGGCCTGGCCAAGCTGCGCGACGCACAGGGAGGCGGAGAAGACGATCGCACGCAGCAGAGGGGCACTGCCCCCGGCACGGTTCTGGGGACCGCCGGCTACATGTCCCCTGAACAGGTGCGTGGACTGGAGGTCGATCAGCGCTCCGATATTTTCTCATTCGGCACGATCGTTTACGAGATGCTTGCGGGTATCCGTGCTTTCCGCGGACCCTCCTCCGTCGAGACCATGAACGCAGTTCTGCACAAGGACCCTCCGGATTTCACTGCTGCCGGCGAACATGTCTCACCTCCGCTGGAGCGTCTTATCCGTCGCTGTCTCGAGAAAGAACGTGACGAGCGTTTTCACTCTGCGCGCGATATCGCCTTTGCCCTCGATGCCGTGAGCGGTTCTTCGAGCGGTGCCGCGGCACCCGTTTCAAGAGCGGAACCGGCGCGGATGAGAAAGTGGACTCCGTGGGTTGCTGCTGCGCTGGGAATCGTACTCGGTCTTGCAGGTAGCGCGGGCATTGTTCGATTGCGGGGCAACAGCCGTCCCGAACCGCCGGCCAGTTTCTCTCAGCTCACCTACAGCGCAGGCGCCGAAAGCGAGCCGTCACTTGCTCCCGACGGAAAAACATTCGCTTTTGTCAGAGTCGTCGACGGACAGAGCGACATATTCGTCCAGCGGATCGATGGACAGAGCGCCATCAATGTAACGAAGGGACGTTTGGGAAACGAGTCGCAACCGGCCTTTTCTCCGGACGGCAGCCAGATCGCTTTCTGTTCCTGTTCTGAGAAAGACGGTGGCATCTTCGTGATGGGTACGACGGGCGAATCAGTGCGCCGCCTCACAGACAAAGGCTTCAATCCTTCCTGGTCGCCCGATGGCCGCGAGATCGTCCATGCCAGCGAAGCGGTGCGCAATCCTCGGTTACGTACTTCGGTCAGCACGCTCTCAATTTCCCGCGTCGAAGATGGTGCCACCCGGCTCCTGTTCAAAGGGGACGCCATGCAGCCGCGATGGTCGCCGGACGGTCGCCGGATCGCATTCTGGAGTATCGATCAGGTCGGAAACCGCGAAGTGCAAACCATCGGCGTGAAACCTGACGATGGCGCCTCGCTGACCAACGTGACCAGAGAACCCGCGACGGACTGGAACCCGGTCTGGTCTGCGGACGGCCGATCGATTTACTTTCTCAGCGATCGTGATGGCTCAATGAACCTCTGGCGCGTTGCGATAGATCCCGAGCGCGGGCTCCCGACGGCACCGGCAACGTCTGCCCGCCTGCCGGCAATGGATGTGGCCTTTCTCTCCAGCCCTGGTAGCGATGGCCGACTGCTGTACCAGTCCGCCACCAGCCGAGGGGAGTTACGCCACGCCACCTTCGACCCGCGAACGGAGACTCTTCGCTCCGATGCCGGACCGCTGTTCGAAGGCTCGATGCTGATTCGGGCAGCCGCCATATCCCCGGACGGGAACTGGATCGCATTCAACACCGATGGGAAACAGGAAGATGTCTTTGTGATGCGCGCGGATGGAACGGATGTCAGGCAACTGACGAGAGACCTGGCGCGCGATCGCGGCGTTTCGTGGTGGCCGGACAGTTCGCGCATCGTGTTCTATTCGAACCGGGTCGATACGTACGAGGCCTGGAGCATCCGACCCGATGGAAGCGGGCTGACGAGGCTGACGAAATCGCCTGCAGGTGACCGGGGAAACAATTACCCGCGCGTTTCCCCTGATGGTACCGCGCTCGCTGTCTACAGTATCGTAAGCGGCGGGCAGATCGTGAGCTTCGTAGGCGCGACCCCTTTTCACGCGCCGAAGACCCTTCCACCTCTCCCAGGCGCCTCCGGCTCGTTCTGGCCAACTGCATGGTCTCGAGACGGCCGGCGTATTCTCGGAACAGACTGGGCTCGTCTTCGAGAAGGAAATTCAGGGATCTACGTCTATTCGTTCGACACGAACAGCTACGATCTGGTTCACCCGACCTGCGGTGTCGGGGGATGGCTTGATGAGTCACGGATCGCCTGTATTGACCTCGTCGGGAACTTTCAGGTTGTCGACCTCCGCACCAAAGCCGTGCGCTCGGTCGGTCGCGTAGATTCGTGGGATCCAGCTGGAGCGATCTCTGCGCAACTCGGGTACGGCGCAGGCGATATCGTCTATCCGACTCTGTCAACGGAGGCCGATATCTGGATGATGTCCTCTGCCGAGAGCAGTACTGCCGAATCGACTGACACGGCACGTTAGGGCGCCTGAATATCATCGGCGACGCTCTTACCTTCCAATTTTCGAACAAAAAGACTCCGAACTCGCAGCGCGCCGAAGTTTCGAAGTTCCAGGGTGGAATGCCGGAAGTCGCGATTCCGCCGCTCCGCGGCTCCGGTACAACGTGGGTTTTTGTTCCACGACCTTACGGCCGTGGCCAAAAAGACGCCGGGCCTCCGGCCCTGTGATGTAAATGGATACTGCAGCGTGGATCGCAACAGGGTCCAACCATCCAGCACCGGGGTCGGTGTTTCGGTCGGAGCGCGGGGATGGAGCGCTGGGGCGGAGCCTCAGTCACGTCGATCGCAGGGTCACCCATTAGCAGGCGTTGTCAATATGGGCGGTCGAATCCTCAGCTGCGTTTAGCAGCTGCTATCAATGGTGGTGCGTCATTCGCTGGGTGATGATTCAGTAGTCCCGGCGTCTCGTTTGTGCGGTGTCCGATCGCATGATCAGCACCAGTCACCCATCAGGATCAAGGCTGCCGCAGAACGTTAGACGTTCGACTTCGCCCCTGACGCACTTGGCGTCCCAGAAACGTTAC
>JBKJUK010000227.1:0-5567 GCA_046590705.1 Thermoanaerobaculia bacterium | reverse complement strand
CGCGAAAACGTCATTCCGATGAGCAGGTCGTGACTACGTGAGCAGCGGTGCTGTGGGTGCGAAGAGGAATCTCCGGTCCGCGCCGCGGTGCTCGTGAAGTTCCACCTCGTCCGCAGGGACCGGAGATTCCTCCTAGCAGTTACAGCTGCGTAATGACTACGATCCTGCGGCTCGTCGGAATGACGGCGTTATTGCGCGAGGCTCGCCGCCGCGACTGCGCTTACCGCGACGCGGCCGATCACACCTTGAAATCGCGATCGACTTCCTCTCGCCAGCGCAGCATCCCGCCTGTCAAATTTTTTACCGACCTGAATCCTTGGGCCTTCAGCATCTGCATGGCCCGGCCACTGCGCCCCCCGCTTCGGCAATAGACCACCGTGTCTTTGTCGGGATCGAGTTCCGAAAACCGGAGCGGAACCTCGCCCAGAGACATTAACGTGGCCTGCGTAAGGTGCTGCTGGTCCCATTCATTTCGTTCTCTGACATCGATGAGCTGCAACGCTGCTTCGCTCTTCAACCGCTCCGAGAGCTCAGCCGGCGTGATGTTCTGTTCGTCCGAGTCGTGCATTTCGCCTCCGCAGAATCTCTGGTAATCGATCAGTTCTCTGATCTGCGGCTCGTCGCCGCACACAACACAATCGTTTCTTCGCGCGACCTTTATTTCCCGGAAGCTCATCCGGCTCGCATCGAACAGTAACAATCTTCCTGCCAGTGACTCGCCCACTCCTGTGATGCGCTTGATCGCTTCGGTCGCCTGAATCAGGCCGATGATTCCTGGAACGACACCGAACACACCTGCCTCTGCGCAGGATGGGACAAGGTCGGGCGGAGGAGGCTGGGGGAAGATGCAGCGGTAACAGGGTCCCTCTCCAGGTGCGAACAGCGAGGCCTGTCCTTCGAAGCGGAAAACGGAGCCGTAGACGTTCGGTTTGCCGAGCATCACACAGGCATCGTTGATCAGATATCTGGCAGGGAAGTTATCCGTGCCGTCGATGACCAGGTCGTGTGGATCGAGAAGCCGCATGGCGTTGCTGGACGAGATTGATTCCTCGATTGCAGTCACCGCGACGTCGGGATTGAGTTGCTGAAGACGTGACTTCGCGGTGCGTGCTTTTCCTGACCCGATGTCGGCGGTGGTGTAGAGAACCTGACGCTGAAGATTCGACACATCGACTCGATCGAAGTCGATGATGGTGATCCTTCCCACTCCCGCAGCAGCGAGGTAGAGCGCTACCGGGCTACCCAGACCACCACCGCCAACGACAGCGACGGAACTGTCCAGAAGTTTCTCCTGCCCCGCCTCACCGATCTCAGGAAGGATCAGGTGGCGCCCGTAGCGGATCTGCTGTTCTGAAGTGAGCGACATGAGATGGTGCGCAGATCCTATCGCATACCCTCGATCTACGTAGGGGCGAGCTGCGCTCGCCCGCTCTCCGGTCGTATTCTCGAACTGCACCAGGGAGCGGGCGCGCGCAACGCGCCCCTACCGGTCAGTCGTTTCTTGCTCCGATCCGGTCACAGCCAGCTGCTCGTTGCACGCACAGTATCCCGGATCAACGGCTGACGCGGCTGAATCGAAAGCGAGCGGTTGAAGTAGTCGAGGGCGCGACCGTACTCGTTGCGACGAAGGTACATGATGCCCAGATTGTTCAGAACGAGTGTGGACGTAGGCTGCAGGGAAAGAGCGCGTTCGAGCTCCGGAACAGCTTCCGTATAACGTTTGCCTGCAGCAAGCGCAGAACCGAGGTTCGCTGCGATGTGAGGAGACTGTGGAAAGATCTTTCTGCCTTCGACCAGAACATTGATGGCGCGCGTCACCATCTGCTTATTGCGATAGTACGAGGCCAGATCGATGATGTAGCGCTCCGGGTTCGGAAGGCCCCGATTGATGGCCTTGAAGAAGACTTCATCCGCGGCCGAGTACTGCTGCATGTCCATCAGAACGATGGCCAGGTTGAGGTATGGAGTGGGCCTGCCGGGATTCAATTCAGTGGCCTGGACCAGCGCGGCCACGGCGTCCTTATTCTTCTTCTGCTGCTTGAGGGTCACGCCGCTGTTGTTGAGGTGCGCATACTGACCCCATACCGCAGTCCCCGTGGGTATGGACTGTTGTTGGGTCGGGCTCTCCAGAACAGGCGAAGCGACTCGATTCGGATCAGTAAGATGTCCGATCTGGCGCAGTGAGGCAGTGTAAAGCTGAGTATTCACGACGGCTGAATTGCCTACCGGTGATTCCGGGAGGAGTTCACTGTAGCTGGTCACTGGAACGTTGGTGATCGGCTGCAGATTCATGAATGCGGGAATCACGTTGCCGGGCATCTCTTTCGATTTAGGCAATCCGAGAATTGCCAGAGTGGTCGGCGTAATGTCGTAGATCGACGCCGCGCGCCGACCCTGGTTCGGACTCACACCATTGCCGAACAGAACGAGAACACCGGGGTTGCGGTGGCTGGTGAGTGCACTTGCGCCCATTGGTGGCGTTCGGGGGCGGGTCTTGCCCCACTGCATGCCGTGCGTGGACACCAGCATGACCGTCGCGTCAGTGCCGCGTACCGTCATCCATTCTCCGATCAGTCGATCGACCTCGGAGTAATAGTTTGCGACCGTGGGCCAGTACTTGCGGTACTCCTCCGAGGGAATGCCTTCACGAAACGGGGGGTGGTAGGGCCCGAAGAGATGGTTGACCGTGTCCGTGCCTTCGAAATTGATCGCGAAGAACATAGGCTGATACTTGCTGTAGTAGTTGATGCCGGCGCGATGGTCGGACCATGTCTTGGCCAGCAGCGCGCGAAAGGTTCCGGTGGGAGTTGCGGCATCGGTTGAATTTGCGCTCTGCTCATATTCGGCAGCGGTGATATTGAAGAAGCGGGACACCTGAGCGTAGCCCACGGTCGGCAGCGGAACGACTGAGGTTTCGGCGAGACGTGAAAGAGACTCGGGCGACGCTGCGGCAGGATTGAGACGCGAGGGTGTATCGAAGATGAAGGAATCGCTGTTGGTCGGCGGCCAGGCGGACCAGAAATTCACCACTCCGTTTGTTCGGCCAAAGGCACTGGCGATGTCCCAGACCGCAGGGACGTTCCTCGAACGCGAGTCGACGGGTGCGCCATTGCGGGCCTGATCCACAAAGTCCACAACGCCATGACGGTCGGGCGCTACGCCTGTGGCAAGTGTGGTCCAGAGCATGGGCGAGACCGTGGGCTGAATGGTCTGCAGTGAGAACGACGCACCGCCTCGCACGATCGCTTTGATGTTGGGAAGCCGATCGTCGATCATCAGCTCAGTCAGCAGTTCCCAGTCCGCGCCATCGAGGCCGATGAGCAGAACCCGGCCCACCGGCCCGCGCGCGTTCCGCCGCAGATCGAGCCGCTTCTTCTTGAGCAGGGCGTCGCGATCGACCTCGATTCGCTCGATCTCGAATGCGGTGACCTGGAGTCCGCTGCGCGCGAGATGCTTCGCTACTGTCTGACGGATCCGGTCGCGCTGGGCGCTGAACTCAGACGACGGTGAGGCGAAGTCCTCGACAGGTACCTGCGAGGTGATGGCCGTCATGACTTCGGCGATCCGCTCGTTCATCCATGCCGTCCAGCCATCCTCGACCAGCCGGTCGGCGTCAGGAAGTTTTCCGCCACGAAGTCCGAAGCGGATCTTGTATGTGATTTTGACCGGTACCTTTTCGCGGGACGAGATGATCTGTACGAGTCCGCTTCGCTGCGCCTGACCCTCTCGCTTCTCGAAAGAGAGACGGTAAAACTGATGTGGCGGAAGAAAGGTGATCCGCTGCTGAACGGCTCGAACCTTTCCGCTGTCCTTGTCGATGCCGACGATGAGCCGTCGCGATGACGGCAGGTACAGGCTTACCAGCAGGTAGAGGATGGCTACGATTCCGAATACCGTGAGGAGGAAGATAGGTCTGCGGTGCTTCATCGGTTGCCCTGTATGCAGCATCTTCGCCATGCGGATCAGTGAGTGCCCGAACCGGCTGGTAAGTGGCCAAAGTTTTCAACTTTGGGCTTTTGATCTCGAAACTTAGAGACCAAAGCGCGGAGTTTCCGATCGATTCCTGCGAGGCCACGGAGTCCGAAGTTGGAATGGAAACTTCGGCCACTACCGTAAGCGGGCCAACGCTGCTCTATCGCCGCTTCTTGACCAGCTGCTTGACCTCGTCGTTCCCGAGAGGACTCTGTGCCGAGATAATGACCGCAGCTGTACCTTCCTGAAACGAGGGGATGGTGCAGCGGACCAGCGTTGCTCCATCTTCAGCGGTGCGGCCGCGGAAGATCACTCGCGGCGGCTCAATGGTCGAGATGACCTTTACTTCAATCGCGGCATCGGCAATGGGCTGCTGCGACAGGCTCTTTCTGCTCATCACGCGCAGTTCGACGGTCTGCCCGCTGATGAATTCGCACTGACTGAGCAGCGCCAGCTCGAGATGCTCGTTCTGTGCTTCGGAGGCCAGGTAGTCGATGATGACCTGATCGAGCGTGCGCTCAGGATCATCGATGGCTGCAGGCGCTGATGAAGACGATGGCGTTACCGTCGCTCCGCTCATGGTCTGGGCTGGTGTCGCGATCTGAGTCGCGTCAGCGGGAGCGTCGAGGCGACCGCGCTTGATCGCGGCGATCATGGTCCGATGCTGCTGCTCCATCAAACCGCCGATGAACTTTTCATCGACACCCGACTTCATCTGCTCCGCGTAGCTGGTCTTCTTCGACGCCAGGATCTCTCCGCCGACGTACACCAGCGACTCGATACAGGGGTTCTGCAGACCTTTATCCTCGGTCTGAACGTGATACACCCTGTCGTTGTGCTTGATATCGGTGTTGAACCCGGTGATCAAGAGGTCAATCCTTTTGTCGTGGGAAGCGGCCGAATTCTAGCAAAGATGACGCGCCGCCGCACAAAGCAGGTATGGCGCTGACGGAAATCACGCCGGGACACCCTGCTGAAATCTCACAACCCGTTCCCGCAAGTCTGCGTCGATGACTCTCTTCTTCTGAGTCTTCCAGTCGAAGAGCACCACCACCACTTTGCCGGTGGCCGCAGGTTTCAAACCGTCACGAAGCCAGACTTCGCTCTCGAAATCGAATGAGCTTCCGCGCATCTCTCCAATGCGTACACGGATCTCGATCGACTCGTCGAGGGAGAGTTGCACGCGATAGTCGCACTCGACCCGGGCCACGATGAAGTCGAGATCCTGCGGAGCTTTACCGTCCTGCAGCATCTCGAACCAATACCTGACGCGTGCAAACTCGAAGTACGAGATATAAACGGCGTTGTTTACATGCCCAAGCCCATCGAGATCGCGCCAGCTGACCACTTGCGGCACGACAAACCAGCCGTCGCGCCATCCCGACATCGCATGAACAGGTTCAACCATCGTCAGATTCTAAAGCCTTTCCCTCATCCTCGAGGGAGAGGGAAAAGCACTGCTCTAATGTACGGGTAGGTGGGCGCCGGTTTGCTGGCCACGGTTGCAAGCCTGGATGTACTTTCCTGGCAGCGGATGATCGAGGTATCTGCCAATGAGTGTTGAGGCTTCCACCAGTCGATCGAGATCGATCCCT
>JBKJUK010000055.1:0-5014 GCA_046590705.1 Thermoanaerobaculia bacterium | reverse complement strand
AATACCGACGAACGAAGGCGTGATCCCTCGCGCCTGAGGCAGGAAGCGTCTGCTGGAAATCCTGGTCAGGCACAATTCCGCCGGACTCCCCTGCATGGAATGCGATAATCGTCTTTCTGTGACATTGGAGAAGGGAGCGCGACTCGGGCCGTACGAGATTCTCGAACCGCTCGGCGCGGGTGGGATGGGCGAGGTTTTCCGCGCTCGCGACACGCGACTCGATCGCAGTGTGGCGATCAAGGTTCTGCCGTCGCATCTCGCTTTCAGTCCGCAGCTTCGCGAACGGTTCGATCGCGAAGCGCGAGCGATCTCGGCCGTGAATCACCCCAACATCTGCACGCTCTACGACGTCGGACAGCATGACGGCATTGACTACATCGTCATGGAGCTACTCGAAGGGGAAACACTCGCTGATCGTCTTCGCAAGGGACCACTGCCGCTCGAGCAGGTGCTTCGCTACGGCGCGCAGATCGCCGAAGGCCTGGACAAAGCACATCGCCTCGGAATCGTTCATCGAGATCTCAAGCCGGGCAACGTCATGATCACGAAGTCGGGCGCGAAGCTGCTCGACTTCGGTCTTGCCAAAGGTGTGCAGAGGAATATCTCACCTGATGCTCCCACCGAGCACCACAAACCACTCACGGCGGAAGGAACCATCGTCGGCACATTTCAGTACATGGCGCCAGAGCAACTCTCCGGAGACGACGCGGACCCCCGCTCCGATATCTTCGCACTGGGAGCTGTGCTGTACGAGATGGCAACCGCGCGCCGGGCCTTCGACGGTAAGACGAAGACGAGTCTCATTGCAGCGATCGTTTCGTCGGAGCCGCCGCCGCTCTCGCAGGTTCAGCCACTGACGCCCGCGGCACTCGAACATGTGATTCGAAAGTGTCTCGCCAAGGATCCGGAGGAGCGCTGGCAGAGCGCGCACGATATTGCTTCCGAGCTGCGCTGGATTGCGGGCAGTTCCGGGGCCGCGTTGCCAGCGTCCCATGCCTCGGCGGGGCGCGGCATTCGTCGTAGCTTCCTGTTGTCTGCGGTCATGACCGGGTTCGTCGCCGCGGTGGCGCTCGCGCTCCTCTGGAACCACGAGCGCTCGCTCCGTCCTTCTATGCTCGTCACCGCCTCGATCAACGTTCCTGCAGGGTGGGAGTACTCGCTGGACGGCGGCCTCGCGATTTCGCCGGACGGAGCATACATCGCCTTCGCAAACAAGGCTGTCGAGGAAAAGTCGAGGAAATTGCACATTCGTAATATTTCGACCGCCGCAATGACCAGTATCCCCGGCAGCGAGGGCGCCGAGGGAATCTTCTGGTCGCCAGACAGCAGGAACGTCGGATTTTTTGCGGGCGGGAAGTTGATGCGTGCTGCACTCTCGGGCGGCGGGGCGCAGACGATCTGCGACGCGGAAAGCCCCCGAGGTGGAACGTGGTCGAAAGACGGGACGATCGTCTTCACTCCTGTGTTTCGTGACGGTCTCTTTCGTGTCAGCAGTGGCGGCGGTGAGGTGAAGCGTGTCACGCAGCCCGACACCAGACAGGGAGAGACGAACCACCGCTGGCCTCACTTCCTGCCGGACGGCGAACATCTGCTATTTCTGGCCCAACGTGGAGAGGGGGGTATTGCAACCGATCGCTCGACGATCGAGGTGCTGTCGCTGAAGACTGGCGCGCGCAAGCAGATCATCCGGGGTAACTCCTCCATGTTCTACTCGGCTGGACACATTCTCTACTGGCGTGAGCAGAACCTCTTCGCGCGGGAGTTCGACACCAGGAAACTTGAAGTGCGCGGAGATCCGTTCGTGGTCGCGACGGATGCTGCATACAGCGGCAATGAGAGCGTCGTGGCATCGGCGGCCGAGAACGGATCGCTTGTCTACGTCGTCGCCAATACGAGTCGGGTCACGAAGCTCGTCTGGATGGATCGAACGGGCCGTGAGTTGGTGACAGTCGCGGAAGGGGCGCTGGGGATGGGGATGTTGTCGCACGACGGAGGCCGCGTCGCCGTAGGGATCGCGGAAGGAACCTACGACATCTGGACTTTCGACACTGCGCGTAAAACGCGCAGTCGCATCACGAATCTGGCCGGCGGGGAGTACGCGCCTATCTGGTCTCCCGATGACTCGAGGATTGCGTACGCCAGCGCCGAGCTGCCACTGAGTGTGTACGTCGTCCCGGCTACCGGCGGGAAACCGCAACGCCTATTCTCGGGTGAGAACCCGATCCCGCGTGACTGGTCACGGGATGACGTAATGCTGATCGAGTACAACGACTCGAAACTGAAGTGGGGAATCGGCGTCTACTCGATCCCCGAGCGGAAGTTCACCAGCGTCGTGCAGACACCGGCGAACGATGGGAGCCCTGTGTTCTCGCCCGACGGAAAGTGGTTCGCCTACATGTCTGATCAGACCGGACGGCACGAGGTTTACGTTCATGCGCTCGCGACGGGTCAGGAGTGGCAGATCTCGAGCGACGGGGGAGGCTTTCCCCAATGGAGCGGCGACGGCGGGGAGATCTTCTACCTCACGACGGGTGGGCGGATGATGAATGTGGAGGTGAAACTCTCTCCCGAGTTTTCCGCCGCAGAGCCGAAGCCACTTTTCGACACCAGCGTCGCTGCTGGAGAGGATCTGCCATTTGATGTCTTCGGGCGTGATCGGTTCATTGTGAACAAGGTGCTCGAGAACTCGACCCGCACGACGGCAACTCTGATTCAAAATTGGACGTTGATAAAAAAATAGTGGCGGCGGCAACGGCGTGAGCGTTAGTGCGGTTCTTTCGCGAAAGAAGGAAGCGTCGCTACACCAGGTATACCTGGCGTTCGGCATGACTGTGGACGTAACTTCAGTTCAGAGACCTTGACGGAAACTTGCGTGCATCGTTCGAGCTACCAGCCCGCTCACCGCCACCGCAACAGAAGGTGTGAGAGATGCGGGCTAACGCTTTACAGCAGTCCAGATCGGTACCTGCCACAAGGCGTAGCCGCGAGGATCGCGTGCGCAATCGATCATCTCCTGCCAGCGCTTGCGGACGTCGTTCACAGCAAGACCGCTGGACTCCGCGAGCGACTCGGTGTAACCGTCGCGCCACGCTTCCCAAATGCGTGCGAAGACCTCGCGGGGGACGCGCACGGTATCGACCACGACGTACTCGACCGAGATTTCGGCCATACCGAGATCATGCAGCAGAGAGAACAGTTTCCGTCCGATGCGCATCTCGCATCCCACCGCTGCTCCGAACTTCAGAGGCACGCCCGGAAAGAATTCATCAGTATCCGTCGCGGTCGGATAGGCGAGCAGCATTCCGTAGTCTTCGGCGAGCAAATGCGCGCGACCACCGGGGCGGAGCACGCGACTTATCTCCGAGAGCACGTGCATCGGGTCAGGCACGGCCTGCAGCAGGTGACGACAGACGACCATGTCGAATTGTTCATCTGGCCAGGGAAGTGACATCGCGTCGCCCTTGATGAACTGGACGCGCGTTCCGAACTCAGCGGCTCGTGCGCGTGCCCGGTCGAGGTGCGGCTCCTCGAGGTCGAGTCCCATAAACATGGCCTCGGGGTATTTCTCCGCAAGACGAACAGTCAGCTCGCCGGTTCCGCAGCCGACGTCGAGCACGTGACCGCTCTGGAAATCGTACCGCGCGAAAAGCAATTCTTCCTGCGGCCAGATGGCCTCAGCTTGTGCGGCCAGATTCCGAACCATCGATTCGTCAGCCATCTCCCTGGCCTGTGGGCTGTTCGGATGCGGCTGCTTCGGTTCCCGCTGTGTCATGCGCGCATGTTACCGGCTCTGGCCAGCGTTCAGCGAAATCGGATGGTATGCCGATTCTAAGGCAGCCGCCCGATCTCGCGAACGCACGTCCCGGCGGTTAACGTGACGAAAGACCTGACGGGGACGGATGCATGAACGATGCGGTGGTGAACCGCCGTGAAACAAATGTCCCACGCGAACGACGCACCTTTGTGCACGATGTGGTGGAACACGTCAGAACACTGCTGTCAGCGTCGCGGTGCACGCCGCTTTCCACGCCCCTGTTTGTTGCCGAAAATGAGGTTCATCGTCTGGCCAGGCAAGAGAGTTAGCGTCTGCGGATTTGGTGTCGTCGCTGCCCAGCCGGGCTGCATCTGCTCGGTGGTCGTGTAGGTACCAGGAGGTAGTGACAGACAGCCAGGCGCGATGACTCCTCCAACGGGCGAGGGCGTTGTCATTGTGCCAACGAGAACGTTGGTCTGGTCAGTGACATTGAATGCCCAGCCGGACAGGCGCAATTCGCCGGCGTTCTGCACTCCGTTGCCATTGAGGTCTTCGAATTTCGTGAGGCAAATGAAACCCCCGTTTTGCAAACGACATTTCCCTTGCGGCCCGGCGTTGAAGATGCCTTGGATTTCTGCCTGCGAGACCACCCGATTGAAGATTTCCAATTCATCAATCGCGAACGGGCAACCACGACCTTCGAGCCGGCTCTGGCCGATCCACATTGGAACGCTGTTCGAAAATTGTCCAGTGACTGGCAGGAAATTGCCTGCTGGCAAGCCGTTGATGTAGAAGGTCCCGCCTGATTGTTCTCTGAAGGTGACTGCAACATGAAACCACTGGCCCGTGTTCGAAAGCGGATCGGCATTGGTGACGATCGATCCTCCTGTAAACGTCGATTGGTTGACCCTCAATTTGAGGACGGCACTACCCGGGACCGACTGCTGGAGATAGAACGAAAATCCGCGTTCGCGGTCGAACTTATCGACGATCGGAGACACTGTTCCCTCTTCACACTTGGTCACTCTGACCCAGGCGTCGATGGAGAAAGTGGGATCGGTGAAGGCGAGGTCAGTGTGGTGAGGGACTTCAACATACGGCCCACGGAAATACTGCGCGCCGCTCACCTTTCCGGCCACGGGTGCAGGACTACCGCCCGACCCCCCGGGAATCGGCTGCCCAACATTGTTCGCGCTGGACGTAGGTGGGGGCGCAACGTCGTTGACCGGAGCGGCTAATGGCTCATCCAGTGGATACCAG
>JBKJUK010000387.1:0-5988 GCA_046590705.1 Thermoanaerobaculia bacterium | reverse complement strand
ATCGGAGGCGACCATGGCGTTCACGAATACCTGGCCTGATTCGACGCCTTCAATGAACTTAGTTTGTTCGTCAGGGTCGTTGGTCCAGACGCTCGCGCCGAGGCCAAAGCGTGTGTCATTTGCGAGGGCAATGGCCTCCTCTACGCCTGACACTCTGAAGAGCAATGCCACCGGGCCGAAGATCTCTTCGTCGTAGGCTGGAGCTGCGCGTGGGATATCAGCGAGGATGGTCGGTTCGTAGAAGTTCCCCTCGCGCCCGATCCTCTTTCCTCCGGTGACCAGACGCGCTCCGAGTGCCACGCTCCTGGTGACCTGCTCGTGTACATCGTCGAGAATCTGCCTGGTTGCCAGTGGTCCGAGGTCCACCTTTTCGAGCGGATCACCGACCATTAGTTCGGAGAAGGCTTTCAGGAAAGCCTGCTCGAACTTCTCGGCGATTTCCTGGTGGACGATGAACCTCTTCGCAGCAATGCATGATTGCCCGCTATTCACTGTTCGCGCTTTGACACCAACTTTCACGGCCTCGTCGAGATCCGCCGAGGGCATGACGATGAAGGGATCGCTGCCGCCGAGTTCGAGGACGGCCTTCTTGATTTCCCGCGCCGCCGTCGAAGCTACTTCGGCACCAGCGGCCTCACTTCCTGTGAGTGTGACTGCAGCGATACGATCGTCACGAATGATCGAGGCGACTTGCTTCGAGTCGATGAGCAGCGTCTGAAAGACGCCGCGTTCGAAACCTGCGTCAGTGAAGATCTCTTCAATGGCCAGCGCGCACTGCGGGACATTGGAGGCATGTTTGAGCAGGGCCACGTTGCCCGCCATGAGAGCCGGAGCGGCAAAGCGGAAGACCTGCCAGAAGGGAAAGTTCCAGGGCATCACCGCCAGGATTGCACCAAGTGGTTGATAGAGTACGTAACTCTTCCGGGCGTTGGTAGGAATGACTTTGGCTTGCAACATCGACTCGGCACGTTCCGCGTAAAACCGGCAATTGGCAGCGCACTTTTCTACTTCGGCAATGCTGGCCGCGAGAGTCTTTCCCATCTCCAGCGTGATGATTCTTCCGAGCGCCTCTTTACGCCGCTCGAGGAGGTCCGCGACGCGGAGGAGCAGTTCGGTTCTCTGCGAGAAGGACGTTCTGCGGAACCTGAGAAAACTATCCTGTGCAAGCTTCAGTCGCCTCTGGATTTCCGCGGAGTCGAAGGAGTCTACTTCGAGCAAGACTTCGCCGGTCGCCGGGTTCACGCTTTTCATGATCTTTTTGCTCCCTTCATCAAATCTGCGCATCAGTCGCGCAGCCTTCCTGCGGATCGACACTCCATGCTAATCTCGACGCGGTCCAAAACTGACAACTGCCTTTACAACACGCGCTACCGGCGCAGATCTGGAGAATCTCATGAGATACCGCTCACGTCTGAATATGCTGCTCTGCCTGCTCGTGCTTCTGATGCCATCGCTACTGGTCGCTCAGAGTTCAGGCGGAACCATCTCAGGCACCCTGCGCGATGAATCAGGCGCGGTAGTCCCTTCCATCTCTGTGACCGCAACCAACCTCGATACCGGTGCGTCACGAGCCACGGCCACCAACTCTATCGGGGCGTACTCCATCCCGCTGCTTCCGGCCGGAAGGTATCGCGTGACCGCAGAACTCGAAGGGGTCGCGCCACGCACCGTGCAGGTGAATGTCGGGTCGTCGGTCACTTCAGACCTGCTGATCCGGGCCTCCCTGAGCGAATCGATCACGGTGTCATCCACAGTTCCAATCGTGGAAACGACGCGCTCGGAAGTAAGCTCGGTGGTCGACGAGAAACTGGTGGCCAACCTTCCCACCAACGGGCGAAACTTCATCGACTTCGCGCTCACGACTCCCGGAGTCGTGCGGGACGTACGAAGCGGTGACATCAGCTTCGCCGGTCAACGTGGAACACTGAACAGCCTCGTCGTCGACGGCGCAGACAACAACAACACCTTTTTCGGTCAGGCTCTCGGGCGCACCGGTTCGGGACGCGCTCCCTATCAGTTCAGTCAGGACGCCGTGAAAGAGTTTCAGATCAACTCGAATGCCTACTCTGCCGAGTACGGTCGCGCTGGTGGCGCGGTCATCAACGTGGTCACCAAGTCAGGAACGAACGAACTGAATGGAACGTCCTTCTTCTTTCATCGCAATGAAGGACTGAATTCAAACGACTACATCAACGAATTGAACAACCGCCGGAAGAGCCCGTACGATTTCGACCAGTTCGGTTTCAGTCTCGGTGGACCGGTGGTTCGTGATCGCCATTTCTTCTTCGTGAACTTCGATGGCCAGCGGAACCAGATCACCAACGACGTGATCCTCACTTATCGTCCGATCAACGCCGCCGATCCGGATGAGCAGGCCGGACTGGCGAAGCTGCAGGCTCTGGCCGGAGATTACACGCGCGGGCAGGATCAGGATGTCTTCCTCGTCAAGACTGATCACGAACTGTTCAGCAGCAGCCATCTCTCCATGCGTTTCAACAGGCAGGAATTCACCGGAACGAACTTCGAGAACGGCGGGCCGACCAATTCTGCCGAGCACACTGGTGACTCCATCGTGACGACGGACACATTGACCGGTTCGTTCATTACCCCGGTCAGCTCATCGTTCTTCAATGAGCTGCGAGGCCAGTACGCGAAAGATCACGAGCCGGGAAAAGCGAACAGCACCAATCCCGAAGCGACCATTCGACAGGGCGGTCAAACCGTTCTGGTGATCGGACGTAACTTCTTCAGCCCGCGCCAGACCACGATCAAGCGACTGCAGGTAGCAGATACAGCGAGTGTGCTGTTCGGGAGACATTCAGTTCGCGCTGGTTTCGATGTCAATCGCGACGAGATCGTAAATTTCTTCCCAGGAAACTTTTCCGGTTCGTACACCTTCGCCAGCATCGCCTCGTTCAATCGCGGCCGGCCTTCGGGCGCTGGTGAGCGCTACGTCCAGGCCTTTGCCGGTCCTGGAACGAGCGGGCCAACCACCGAGCCGAACCTGCTCGAGACAGCGCTCTTCGTTCAGGACGAGTGGAAGCTCACAGACGGCCTGACTCTGAACCTCGGGCTGCGTTACGACCTGCAGTCCATCGAACAACCGGAAACGCAGAATCCCGACGCACAGCTCCTGGCGGCCGGCATCGACACCAGCGTGGTCCCCGAAGACTCGAACAACATCGGCCCGCGCCTCGGCGTGGCCTGGGTTCCCGGTTTCAGCCCCCGTTCGCTGCTCCGCGCAGGGTACGGCGTCTTCTACGGTCGCACGCCGGCCATCATGGTCGGTACGGCCCACAGCAACAACGGCATCAACGTACAGACCATAACCTTCACCGGAAATCAGGTGCCGACCTATCCGAACGCCTTCACCTCGATTCCCACTGGCGCCGCTCTTCCCAAGCCGACCATTTTCGCCTTCGATAAAGACTACGAAAATCCGATGGTTCATCAGGCCAGTCTTGGATTCGAGCATGCTTTGACCAACGACATCGGGCTGTCGGTCAGCTACCTGTTCGTACAGGGTAACGATCTGCCTCGCTCGACCGACGTAAACATCGGGAGCTTCGCCACTGAGCAGATTCCCGTCTCGACAGGTGGGACTGTTGCAGTGAAAAGGTTTGCTGTTGGTCCCTTCAAGAACTTCAGTCGTATCGTTTCATTTCAGAGCACAGCCGATTCCGAGTACAACGGACTGTCGCTCGAGCTGAGCAGACGATTCGCGACCAACTGGCAGGGGCGGCTTTCGTACACCTTCGGCTCGGTGAAAGACAACAAGCCGGATGCGACTGCAGTCGTGCCGCAGGGTGCGGACGACGCAAAGTTCGCGTCTGACCCGAGTAATTTCGACACCGACTGGGCCTACGGCGACAACGATGTACGTCATCGCGCAGTGCTGAGTGGCGTGTGGGATTTGAACAGCTACGCCTCTGGTCTCACCAACAGCTTCGTGAAGTATCTGGCAGGCGGCTGGTCAATCAGCGGCATCGCTTCTTATCAAACCGGCCAGCCCTATTCACGCGTGGTCAATGCAGACCTGAATCGTGACGGGAACAACCGCAACGACATCGCTCCTGGTTTCAAGCGGAACTCCGAGCGACTTCCGGATGTACTGTCAGTCGATCCTAGAATCACGAAAGAGATTCCGATTTTCGGAGACTTCCGTGTGCAACTCATTGCCGAGGCCTTCAACGTTTTGAATCGCAACAACGTCAGCGGAGAGCGAAACACCTTCTACAATTTCGCGAACAACCAGCTGGTTCCGCAGGTGAATATCGGAGCGTCCAGCTTCGGCTTCCCGACGGCTTCCTCAGGTCCGCGGATTGTGCAGGTGGCGGCGAAGCTGTCGTTCTGACGAACGCAGAACGCTAGAGGCAGGCCGGAGTCTGGGGGCCGGGGGCCGGAGTAGAAGCGTTCGCGAATCACGGCAACGTCATTCCGATGAGCTGCGCGATCGTTCGTTGGACGCAGGCTTGACTGCGAAGAGGAATCTCCGGTCCGCGCAGACGCGGTGATTCGAGTTTAACCGTCGCGGCGCGGACCGGAGATTCCTCTTCGCATGCACAGCACGCAGGCTCGTGTGAGTGACGCCTGCTCATCGGAATGACGTTTCGGACGCTGAATCGACAGCTATTGTCTTCAGCTTCCAGAACTTGCTGCGTCCCGTCACAGGCAGGATTGCCTGTGCTCCACAGTCATTGTGCTGCCCCGCCTGCCGTTGACTCTTCTCTTACTTCATCGTTCTGCGTTCTGAGTTCTGCGTTCATCCGAAAAACTACAGAACGTATCTGCTCAAATCCACGTTCTTGACGATGTCGCCGACCGCATTGCGGACGAACTCGGCGTCGACGGTGACTGTCTCACCGCGCAGCTCGTCGGCGCGGAAGGAGAGATCGTCGAGGACTTTTTCCAGGATCGTGTGCAGTCGTCTCGCGCCGATGTTTTCTGTTCGCTCGTTCACCTCGGCGGCGCAGCGCGCGATCTCGACGATGGCGCTTTCTTCGAAGGTAAGGGTCACGCCTTCGGTGGCGAGTAGCTCCCGGTACTGAGTGGTGAGCGCATTCTGCGGTTCGCGGAGGATGCGTACGAAATCCTCGGAGGTCAACGACTCGAGTTCGACCCGAATCGGAAATCGTCCCTGCAGTTCCGGGATGAGGTCCGACGGCTTGGAGACGTGGAACGCGCCGGCGGCGATGAAGAGGATGTGATCGGTTTTCACCATGCCGTACTTGGTGTTGACGGTCGTGCCTTCGACGATGGGCAGAAGATCGCGCTGCACACCCTGCCGTGAAACGTCAGGCCCCTGACCCCCTTCCCGTCCGGCGATCTTGTCGATCTCATCGAGAAACACGATGCCGTTCTGCTCGACACGCTCGACCGCGTCGCGCGCCAGCGTTGGCTGGTCCAGAAGCTTCTCGGTCTCTTCGGTGATGAGAATCACCCGCGCGTCGGCAACACTCAGTTTGCGTCGACGTGTTCGCCCACCGCCGAAGAGGCCGGGCATCATGTCCTTGATGTTCACACCCATTTCTTCGACGCCCTGGTTGCTGAAGATCTCGAAGGACTGACCGCCTTGCTCGCGCACGTCGAGTTCGATCTCCCGCGACTCCAGCTTCCCCTGATCGAGCCACTGGGCCATCTTCTCCCGCGACTCGGAAGGCTGTTCACTCTTCTGCGCGGGATCACCGACGAAGGCGGGAAACGAAGTGGACGGACGTTCCGGCAGAAGCAGATCGAGCAGACGCTCGCGAGCAGCCGACTGCGCCTGCGCGCGTACGGCCTTGCTCTTCTCTTCGCGCACCAGCTTCACGGCGAGTTCCGTAAGATCGCGAATGATCGATTCGACATCCCGGCCGACGTAACCAACCTCGGTGAACTTCGACGCCTCAATTTTCAGGAACGGTGAGTGAGAAAGTCTGGCCAGCCGCCGCGCGATCTCCGTTTTCCCAACGCCGGTGGGTCCGATCATGATGATGTTCTTCGGCGCGA
>JBKJUK010000330.1:0-4178 GCA_046590705.1 Thermoanaerobaculia bacterium | reverse complement strand
GGCAGGATTGCCTGTGCCACACAGGTCTGCGCTGGAGGGGAGTGGTTCGTGGAATTTCAGGGGTCCAGTCACAGGCAGGATCGCCTGTGCTCCACTCCACACTGCTCTGATGTGAGTTTGAGCGCGAGTGGTTAACTGCACCACACTGCGGTCACTGCGTTCGGGTGATCGAGTACGTTCAGAGTCGCATGGACCGGGGTCAGATCTTCGTTTTTCGCTCTACCGCCGCGCGTGGATCGTTCCGCGAAGACAGAAAGCGAAGGTGTGACCCCGAACTTGCGCTCTGTGTGGCACAGGCAATCCTGCCTGTGGCGCCACGTACTGACTTCAGTGCACGCTTTCGATCCGTGAATCGGACGTCGCTTCCTGTCAGCTGACCTTGCAATAGCTAGCAGAAGATTCGGGCAGCGGGCTCTGAACTCACTTCCCCGCGTCACAGGCAGGATTGCCTGTGCCACACAGGTCTGCGCTGGAGGGGAGTGGTTCGGGGAATTTCAGGGGTCCAGTCACAGGCAGGATTGCCTGTGCTCCACTCCACACTGCTCTGATGAGTTTGAGCGCGATTGGTTAGCCGCACCAAACTGCGGTTACTGCGTTGGGGTGATCGAGTACGTAGCCGTCTTCGTCTTCGCTGTACCTGATGGTGGCGCCGGTGAGTTGGCTGGCGGACATGCTGTCGAGTGCTACTGTCACGTCGTCTACGGTGATGACGCTGTCATCATTTTCGGCGCCGTCTGCGGAGGCCATGCGGAAGCCGCTGCCACCACATCCGGTGGTGAAGGAGATGCGCAGTATCTTTCCGTCGAGCTCGTCGAGCAGGATGGTGCGCGCCTCCGGGGTGATGGAGAAATTCAAGTTCAGTTCCCGAAACCGTTGACGATCAGCGACTCTGCATCTTCGCGCTTGAACCAGTCCGGGTAGAGTCTGATCATTTCGAGCTCTCGCTCGAGCAGCACTACGTGAGCGCGCTTCGAGCCGGCCAGATAGATCAGGATGTTCTGGTCGCCTGGCCCTGAATTCTTCGCTGAATCACGCAGCCGTTTCTCCATCGTTCGCTCCCGACTGATGAGCACCTCGGCCATTTCCCGATAAGAGAGATCGCCTTCGATGGCGTCCTGAAAGCGCAGATCATTCCCGAGGGTGATCTTCATTTTCGAGACGCCGGTCTGGAGATATTTGATCTCGAGCAGATCCTTGTTGTCGCGTTCGTCTTCGGCGAAGTTGCGGAAGATGTTGGCGGTGATCGGATTCGGCAGGTTCTCTGCGAGCTTCTGGAAGGTCTTGTAGGCCTCGACGGTGTACTGAAAAATCAGTCCGAGTTGATTGTCGATATCGACCGGTGCCTGTGCGGTTGTCGTCATGTTCTGCCTCTCATTCGATCTTGGCCACTTTCACGATCACGTCCCCAATCAACTTCGACTGGCAGCTGAGTCTGTACGGTGGCTCCATTTCTTTATAGGTTTCGTCCGGGGTAGGGGATGTCAGCTGATCCCAGCCTTCGATAATTTCGATCCTGCAGGTACCGCAAGCTCCGTCGCCGCCGCAAACACGGGATATCTTCACGTCGAGCGCCAGAGCGCATCGCAATAGCGTGTCGCCCGCGGCGAACACTCCACTTTTCTCGACGTCTGCGAATGTGACTCGTGGCATCAGGGCGCTGCCGGCTGCCCGACTGCGCGATGGGCCATGTACGAACTGCGAACCAGCGGAGCCGATTCTACATGATGAAAGCCGAGCAATCTGGCCCGACGTCCGAGTTCGGTGAACTCGTCGGGAGTGTAGTACCTGCGCACAGGGTGATTTCGCTCGCTCGGGGCGAGGTACTGACCCATGGTGAAGATGTCCACTCCGGCCGATCTGAGCTCAGCGGCGACTTCCATGACTTCGTCTTCGGTCTCGCCCAGTCCGAGCATGATGCTCGACTTGGTGAGCAGACCTTCAAAGCGCTCCTCGTGGGCCCAGCGCAGGAGGTCCACTGAGCGGGCGAATTTCGCGACCGGCCTGACCTGAGCATACAGGCGGGGGACGGTCTCGATGTTGTGTGCGAAGACTTCAGGACGTGCGCGAAGGACCGTGCGCATCGCTTCACGATTTCCCTCGAGATCTGAAACGAGGACCTCGACTGCGGCGCCTGAGCGCTCGCGCACTGCTTCGATGGTTCTGGCGAAGTGTTCCGCGCCGCCGTCAGGCAGGTCGTCGCGATTGACCATGGTGATGACCGCGTGCTTTACGCCCATCCTGGTGACCGCTTCGGCAACACGTGAAGGTTCATCCGATTCGGGATCGAGCGGTTTTCCTTTGCCGACAGCACAGAAGGTGCAGCGGCGCGTGCAGATGTCTCCGAGAATCATGAAGGTGGCTGTACCGGCGTTCCAGCACTCGAAGATGTTGGGGCAGCGCGCTTCCTGGCAGACGGTGTTCAGCCCGAGGTCGTTCATCAACTTCGAGACGGGAAGTCGATCGAGATCACCAGGGATTCGAATCTTCAACCAGTCGGGACGTGTGCCTGCTCGTTTATTCATGGTGTGTTGTTGCTTGTGTCTGCACCGGTGCTGCGACGAAGGTTTTTGACCGTGCCGCGACTCTGATTGCGGCTTTGTCGTCGCTCCAGCGCACCAGTTTTATAGACTCTTCGAGGCCGTACCATCCTGCCTGATCGTGTTCGTCATGATCGATTCGCAGAGGTTTTTCGCGATCGAGCGTTGCGGCAAATGCTACTTCATCGACGAAGAGCGGTCGAGTTCCCATCTGTCCAAGGTAAACAGGATCGATCGTAAATGATTGCGTCACCAGCGGAGAGACCTCGGCGGTGTGACCGGTTTCTTCCTCGAGTTCACGCTTCGCTGCCGCGTGATCGGTCTCTCCGGCTTCGATTCCGCCGGTGATGGTCTGCCAGAAATCGCCGCCGGCAGCGTTTCTGTGGAGCAGCAGGATCTCCTGACCGGAGGTCGCCACGACTTTGACGATCCGTTTGTCGGCGAGCTTGTGAGAGGTCTCCCTCTCGAACACCTCTCGAAAGTGAGCGAGAAGCCTATCCTCCACTTCCGCTCTGTCGATCTTCCGGCCGAGCAGACGGGTCATTGAGGTGACACCTCGGTCGTGAAGTCCGCATGGCCGGATGAACTCGAAGTGGGAAAGATCGGGATCGATGTTGAGGGCGAAACCGTGTGAGGTGACCCATCGTGCGATCCGTACTCCGATGGCCGCGATCTTTTCTGTTCCGACCCAGACTCCGCGATCCTTCTCCGATCCTGCCGCCTCGATTCCGAAGTCTCGCAGCGTGCGGATCAATACTTCCTCGAGTCGTGTGACGTACTTTCGAATGTCGCGCGCGCCTTCGCCGAGATGGAGAATCGGATATCCAACCAGCTGCCCGGGGCCATGCCAGGTGATGTCGCCGCCACGGCTGGTCGCATGAACTTCGACTCCTGCAGCGAGAAGCATGTCGGAATTCGCCAGAAGATTTTCCGGCTTGCCGGCACGTCCCTGCGTGATGACTGGAAAGTGCTCGAGCAGGAGCAGCTGGTCGGCGATCTCGTCGCGCTGTCGTTGTAATACGAGGCTCTCCTGCATGGTTGTGCCGTTTTCGTACGTCACGTAGTGCAACGAACGAACATCGCAGGGAGTGGGCTTACTCATGTCGAACTAGCTTCCTGCAATGGAACGATTGAACGACGGCGCAGCTTCCATCCTAACCAGAGCCCGGCAAAGAGGTCGTAGGCAAAATGAACCATGATGGCTGGCCAGAGCGAATCGGCCTGTGCAGTCAGCCAGTGAAAGGCGAGTCCGAACGGAATCACCAGAGCGACCGCGCGCCAGCCCTGCGCGAGATGGGCCAGTCCGAAAAGAGTTGTGGCCGCTGCTGTAGCTCCGGCGGGCCCGAGAGGCGTCTCCAGCATCGAGTAAAGCGTACCGCGGTAGGTGAGTTCCTCACCGAACGCTGCTGCCCCTGAAACTACAATCCATAACGCCCTTTCTCTAGCGACCGTCGGCACCAGCAGATCGAGACGTCGTGCCGAGTCTGCGCTTCCGAATCTCGTTGCCAGTCCCAAACCCAGCAGAGCGATGGAAAGGACTGCGAGAGACTCCCACAATGGAAAACCATTCCTGCCGAACGGGAGTTCGAGATCGAGGCGCCAAGCCAGCAGAAACGAGAAGGTTCCGATGATTACCTGCAG
>JBKJUK010000027.1:0-2999 GCA_046590705.1 Thermoanaerobaculia bacterium | reverse complement strand
GCAAATTCGGTGGTAACGTCGAAATCACCGGTAGCCTCACCAAAGCGAGCGGAACCTTCAAAATTGATCATCCGCTCGACCCGGAGAACAAGTACCTCTACCACTCCTTCGTCGGGTCGCCCGACATGATGAACATTTACAAGGGCAACGTCGTGCTCGATGCCAGCGGGTCCGCAGTGGTCACCATGCCCGCATATTTCGAGGCCCTGAATCGCGAGTTCGGATACCAGCTCACCTGCCTTGGTGGTTACTCACCGGTTTACGTGGCATCGAAGATCGCAGGGAACCAGTTCGTGATCGCGGGAGGACAGGCTGGCCTTGAAGTCTCCTGGCAAGTCACCGGAACCCGGCAGGATAAGTACGCGGAAAAGCACCGCGTGCAGGTCGAAGAAGACAAGTCCGCCGAGGAGCGCGGTTTTTACCTGCATCCCGAGGCCTTCGGGAAGTCCACCGAGCAGATCATCCCCAGTTTGCGTGTGAACGCATCCGTAAAGGACACGTTGCGATCACGCGAGTAGATCTCAAAACTCAAAGGCCAATTTGCTGCGTCGATTCTAAGAAGTAGCATCGGTACTCACTCTTTGGCCGCTTATCTACTCACAAGGAGACACTATGAAAATGAGACTCACACTGCGCCTTTTTCTTTTTGCCTGTTCACTTTTGATTGCATCCACCACTTCGGCGCAATGGCTGACCAACGGCACCAGCATTTACTACAACGGCGGCAAAGTAGGGATTGGTACAAGCGCTCCTAGCAATGCGCTGCATGTAGTCGATCCGGTGAACCAGGGAGTGGGCATCTTCCAGAATCCCAACGGGCTCATTGGGCTCGGGATCGACGGAAGTGGCGGTTATCTGCAGGCCGACGGCATCAACTTCAGCTTTTTCGCCGGTACGAAGCGTGTGCTTTTCGGAAGCAGCGTGACCGGTAAAGTAGGTGTCGGAACTACCAGCCCTTCTGGGCAATTACATGCTGTAGCGGGGCCAGGTGTCGGAACGGCTCTTTATGCTTTGACTACGACTGTCGGAGGGACCGGGGTTTCGGGTTACGTGGAATCTGCCGGCTTCAATTCCATCGGAGTGGTGGGTATCGCTTCGGACACAGGAAAAGGAGTCGTCGGCTACAGCAACGCAGGCACTGGCGTGGTCGGCAGTACGAATACCGGTCTGGCGGGAAAGTTCGAAGGCAATGTCCAAATCACCGGGAGCCTTTCCAAAGCGAGCGGAACCTTCAAGATCGACCATCCGCTCGATCCGGAGAACAAGTACCTCTATCACTCCTTCGTCGAATCGCCTGACATGATGAACATCTACAACGGCAGTGTCGTTCTCGATGGTTCGGGCAGTGGACTGGTGACCATGCCTGCCTACTTTGAAGCGCTCAATCGGGAGTTTCAGTACCAGCTCACCTGCGTGGGTGGCTATGCGCAGGTATATGTGGCCAGCGAGATCAGTAACAACCAGTTTCAGATCGCAGGCGGAAAGCCCGGGATGAAAGTGTCCTGGCTGGTCATGGGCGTACGACGAGATCCGTACGCAGAAAAGCATCGTGTGCAGGTGGAAGTCGAGAAGGAACCCGAGGAGCGAGGGTTCTACCTGCACCCGGAGGAGCGTGGAGAACCGGCAGATCGGGTCATCCCCAGCCTCCGTCACGATGGCCCGATGGCGCAGAAAAGAGCGCGTCCGAACAGTTGATCATTTCAACAGGTTCAAATTTTCGAACGTTCATAAGGAAGGAGCATCCAGTGAGAAACTTTGTACTGAAGTCTGTGATTGTGTCGTCCATGTTGATTGCTTCCCCATTGTCGGCGCAGTGGCTGACTAACGGCACCAGCATTTACTACGACACCGGCAAAGTGGGCATCGGAACCAGTTCCCCTAGCAATGCGCTGCATGTCGTCGATCCGGTGAACCAGGGAGTGGGCATCTTCCAGAATCCGAATGGCCGGGTCGGACTGGGAGTGGATGGAAACGGCGGCTATCTGCAGGCTGACGGCATCAACTTCAGTTTTTTCGCTGGTTCGAAGCGAGTACTTTTCGGAAACAGTGTGAACGGCCGTGTAGGTATCAGCACTACCTCCCCTCTGGCGCAACTACATTCTGTAGCCACAGCGGGTACCACTACAGCTCTGTATGGTTTGACTTCGTATTCTGGAGGAAGAGGGGTTCTGGGTGTGTCTGAATTCGACAGCAGCTTTAATACATACGGAGTGCATGGCTTTGCCTTCGCCTCAGGAAAAGGAGTCGCCGGTTACAGTGAGTCAGGCGTTGGAGTGTTCGGCTTTACGAACACCGGCCTGGCAGGACGATTCCAAGGAAACGTCGAAATCACGGGGAGCCTCGCCAAAGCTAGCGGTACTTTCAAAATCGATCATCCGCTCGATCCGGAGAACAAATACCTCTATCACTCCTTCGTCGAATCGCCGGACATGATGAACATCTACAACGGCAGTGTCATCCTAGATGCCTCGGGCAGTGGATTGGTGACCATGCCTGTCTACTTTGAAGCGCTCAATCGTGAATTCCAGTACCAGCTGACATGTGTCGGCGGTTACGCTCCGGTCTACGTGGCCAGCAAGATCGCCGGGAACCATTTTCAGATCGCCGGCGGCCAGCCTGGTCTCGAGGTGTCCTGGCAGGTCACCGGGATTCGACGCGACGCCTACGCCGAAAAGAACCGGGTGGTGGTAGAAGTAGAGAAAGATCCGGAGGAGCGCGGCTTCTACCTGCATCCGGAAGCCTTCGGAAAACCCCCTACGGAGGCAGTACCTTCCTCACGTATGTTGAAGGACCCAGCGCAAAAAATCCGGGAATGACATTCGATTTCGCTTCGTACGCTTAAGACCTCGGGCCGGTCGATCACCGGTAGCGGCACTAACCGCACTGTTCGTCCCGACAGCCCCGTTCGGATTCTGGAAGATGCCGATTCCCTGGTTCACAGGATCGACTACATGCAGCGCGTTGCTAGGCAGGTAACCGCCACTGCCGTCCACTCCCAG
>JBKJUK010000040.1:0-12899 GCA_046590705.1 Thermoanaerobaculia bacterium | reverse complement strand
CTCTGAAGGATGTCGGGTGCGCTACATCCACGGCCTCACGGCCGTGGCTACAGCGATGCCGGGCCTCCGGCCCTCTGAGGGCCCGGCATGGCTCTCAATAATGCGTTGCTCATCCGTTCCTTCATGTAAAACCGGCGTCCCGCGCCGATCCCGCCGCTCGGAATGACGGCGTGTCTCCTTTTCCATGACGCTTCCTTCTATGACGCCCGCCCACGCGCTTCACTCGGGATTGGACAGCTCCTTCGACAGGCCGACAACCTGCACTACGTTAGAATCCCTTCACTTCCTCCGAAAAATGAAAATTGCCGTTTACAGCGATTCGCCGCACCTCCTCGCTCAGCTGACTTCAATGATGCCGGCAGCTGAACTCTCCGATGGATCTGTCGACCACCTGGCGGAAGTCGCGATCATCGACTCGGACTGTCGGTCTTTCGTCGATCACGACACCTCGGCCCGCATATGGCTCAGCGCACAGCCGAATGGCCAGCACACTACGTCGGGTGATTTCACGATCCTCCGTTCCGCGTTTCTCGCCGCACCCGAGCCGGTGCTCCAGCTCGCGTCGGGATTCGCGGAACTACAGGCCAGACTGCGAATCCTCGAACAGGAACGCGACCTCGCGGACAGGTTCCGTCACGCGCTGGCCAGAGGAGAATTCGATGAGCTGTATGCGTCGGTTACGGCTGCGATTCAGGAGAAACTCGGGGCCAGCGGTGCCTCCCTCCTTCTTCAGGATCCAGCTGCGGACAAGTTTGTCGTCGCCTACGCCACACATCCTGTATCCGGCACCGACCCCGAGTCGCTTCCCGGAATCGATCGCAAACTTCTGCAGGCTGCCCTCGGTGCCAACAGACGTTACGCTGCGAACGAAACCACGCTGATCGTTCCGCTGCAGATCGAAGATGATCTCGTGGGAATCTATCGATTCGACTTCGAACATCCCGCAGCGAGCTCCTCGGTCGAGGCCTCGCTTCCGATCCTCCGGGATGCAGCTGAGATTTTCGCCTCGGTCTGCCAGCTGGCACGCAGTCGCGAACTGGCTTTGCGTGACGACCTCACCAAAGCCTTCAACCGGCGGTTCTTCGAACGACACCTGGAGGAAGAGGTTGAGCGTGCCCGCCGCTATCGCTCCCCGCTCAGCGTGATTTTTCTCGACCTCGACGAATTGAAGCTGGTGAATAGTCGCTACGGTCACCTGGCTGGTTCGCGAACGCTGCAGGAAGTCGCTCGCCGTATTCTCGGCGCCGTACGTGGAATCGATAAAGTGATCCGCTTCGGAGGCGACGAGTTCTGCATCGTGCTTCCCGAAACGGATGCGGATCAGGCGATGTATGTCGCACAACGCGTGAGGCGGGCCATCAGCGAATCACGCATCGATCTGCTGCCTGAGGGCACCATCGAGCAGATCACAGCCAGTTTCGGAATCGCGACCTATCCGCTCCACGCAACGACCCGCGATGAACTCGTTCGTAAAGCCGATGAGGCTATGTTCACCATCAAGTCCCGCAGTAAGAACGCCATTGCCGTGGCCACGCCACTCGCGGCAGACGAAACCCCGACGGCCTGATGAACGACGAACTGAACATACAGGGTTCACTCGAAGAGACCACTGTCCCGGACCTGTTCCGTACCGTCATCAGAAACGGAGAGACCGCCGTTCTCTCGCTCGATGCGATCGGGCGACGTGACGTGGTGTACTTCGAAAACGGCAGGATCGTTTTCGCGACCACCTCCGATACTGACCTCGGGCTGGCTGAAGTGCTCTTCCGGTCCGGAGACCTGACCTACCGGCAATTCGATGACCTGAACGAGCGAGTGATCAGCGCAGATCGGGTCGGAGCGGTGCTGTGTGAACTCGGCTATCTGCAGCCGGAGGAACTGAGCCGTGCTCTCGAGAGTCAGGTCTGCCGAATCGTCCTGCAGGCCCTCTCGTTCAGAAGCGGTACGTATGACATGACCTTCACTGAAGTTCTTGCGGACGACGTCGTCCATCTTTCGATCAATCACGAGCGACTGGTGCTCGACGGCACCGCTCGTGTGGAGCACTGGTCGCTGGTCGAACGGGGAATCGGGACGATGCATCGTGTGCTCGCACAGGTGCCGGGCGCCGATGCCCGGATTTACCACCTCGATCTTTCCGATGAAGAAAGTCATGTGTACTCGCTGCTCGGAGAGTCAGCGACCGTGGCTGAAATCTGCCAGAGAAGTTACCTCTCGGACTTTACGACCTGCCGGAGCCTCTGGGGTCTGCTGGCGGTGGATCTGATCACCGACGCATCGACGGACGTGGTGAATCTGCAACGCGCGGCAAGTGAGAACGAGATGGAGCTCGAAGAACTCGTCGAACGGTTCAACGGAGCCTACGTCGAAACCTTCCAGCTGGTTTTTCAACAGATCGGTGATCATATTTACGATTTTCTCGACCGCGTCGTAAGCAATCTGTCACCGCGGATCGCACCGCTCTTCCGCGGAATCACTCTGGTGAATGACGGTCGCGTGGACTTCGATCAGGTTCTGAACAATCTCATCTCATCTGCTGCAGAAGATAAGCGAGGGGTCCTGAACGAGGGTCTAAACGAACTCCTCTATGGCTGGATTCTCGAGATGAAAGCGGAATTCGGGGATCGCCTGGATTCGGAGATGGCTCTGGTTGTAGCCCGGCTTCGTCGCTGAGACTTCGAAGCAAGTGGCCGAAGTTTGCAACTTCGGGCTTCGTCAATACGAGACTTCGTTACCTTCAGATCGAGGTTTTCGGCGAAGGCTACAGCACGGCGATTTTGTGGCGATGTTCATGTTTAGATGTGTTTATCTGCAGTCGAGTGCGGGATTGACAGAAAGCCCAAAGTTGAAAACTTTGGCCACTCGGTCTCCCCCCGGTGGCCGAAGTTTTCGACTTCGGGCTTGACGAATTGCAACGCAAAGAGAGTTCCACGACTGTCGTCAGCGCTGGACACATGGCAGCGCGATTGGCAACAGAGCGATGGTAAATCCTGGGGGGGTGCGGCTCGACGTTTTGCAGCGCTGCCATTGCGCGCGTAAAATAAGTCGGCATGAATCGACTTCTCATAGCGGCCCTTACTTCTCTGATCCTCAGCGCCTGTGCGAGCAGCGCGCTTCCAACCCGTCCCAATGAGAAGGAGTGGCTGCGCCTCTCCGCGGATCACGAGTGGCTGGAGACGCTTCGTAAATCGGCACCGCCGGTGAGTCCGGGCGCCCCGAGAAAAGCGCAGATCGAGTCGCTCCTCGCAACGCACAAGAAACTGGAGCCGGTCAATGTGCCCTTCCTCGAGAAATTGCGCGAGTACTACGAGCGCACGGAAGATCCACGGGCCGCACGACTCTACTCCTCCGAGAAAGTTCGCGTGGGCGATGAATACATGAACGTGCTGGCGCGGTATGACCGGGCCATCGGGATGTATCAGAACGCGCTGGCCATCGATCCGAGCAATCCTGAAGCGCAAACGAAACTTGCCGACGCACAGTCGCGGCGATACGTGAACATGAAGGGCTTCTCATCCGTGAAAACGGGAATGAAGGAGGACGAGGTGCGCGGGATCATCGGCATGCCGCGCGAGGACTGGATCAAACAGGTGGTTCAGAATAAGCGTGTATTCTCGGTCTGGATTTATCCGAAACAGGATGGCGGAGCTTCCGCGATCTATTTCGATGCCGGCGCTGTCTACCATACGAACTGGAACGCGTCCCCGGCACGGAGCGAGTCGAAGTAGCCAGCGTAGAGCACTAGGCAGGGAGGGTGTGGGAAATGTCTGAAGATGTGGTCGGCGATGATTCATCGCATTACGAAATTTCACTGACGTCCGGGCAGGCCTTCGTGGCCTTCATCCTGCTCATGCTCTCCCTTGCAGCGTCGTTCGCATTCGGGATCCTGATCGGTCGCGGGAACGGTGATGATCGTTTGATCGTTCGCCGCGAACCGCAGGTAGTGAGCGAGTCGAGCGTCAACGGATCAGAAGGACGGATCGCCGAACTCGGAGCGACATCGACGAACGATCTCATGGTTGGAGAGGCGGAACCTGATCCAGGCCAGACCTCGAACACTCCATTGATTACAGAGATGTCTGCCCCGCCGGCCGAGTCTGCGGAACCTGCTGAACCGATAGTCGAACCACCGGCCGCGAATCTCGAGAAGCCCGCCGTAACGGCTTCCGAGCCGGCAGCTGAAAGCGCTCCGGATCCAGCGCCGGCTGCGCGGCCCGTTCCGCCTCCGGCTGCCACCGCTGCACCGTCCCCTCTCCGCGGTCCGGTCTACGCGCAGCTGATGTCGACCTCCGACGGCAAGACCGCCGAAGCGCTGGCTGCGCGCCTGATCGACGGAGGATTCAAAGCCGCTTACGACGAGCGAACATCGACCCCCAAGGGCATGATGTACAGAGTGCGAGTGAAGTTTGCCTCCGAGCCTGAAGCAAGACAGGCCATCCCGCGCCTCCGCGGATTCGGTGGCGGAGACGTCTGGATCACCAGGTGATCTTCGCTGCTGCTCGAGACGCACCGCGCTGCCACTTTCGGTATGATGCCCGACCGAGCGAACATGTCTGACCGCACAACCACTCCTGCACTGGAAAGCCTCCGTAAAGCCCAGACCGAAAAGCAGAAAAGCGCCGATCCATCGCAGATTCTCGACCGCGCCATCTACCACCTCTGGGAGACCATCAACGATCTCGAGCAGATCCAGCCTGATCAGGTCGATCACTTCCGCGTCTCGATCTTCGGGAGCTCACGGATCAGAAAAGGCGACCCCATTTATGACGAGGTGAAGAAGCTGAGTTCCGAACTCGCCAACCTCGGAGTCGACATCGTGACGGGGGGCGGGCCCGGCCTCATGGAAGCGGCCAACGAGGGAGCAGTCGAACGTCAGGGCGATTCACTATCGAGATCGTTCGGGCTGCAGATCCATCTTCCGGCAGAGGAATCAGCGAATCCCTTCGTCGAACAGATCTTCAAACATCGGACCTTCTTTTCGAGACTGCATCACTTTGTCAGGCTCTCCTCCGCCTACATCGTCATGCCCGGCGGGATCGGGACCTGTCTCGAGGCCTTCATGGTGTGGCAGTTGCTGCAGGTCAGGCACATCAAAAGGAAACCGCTCATCCTGGTGGGCAGCATGTGGCCCGGAATGATCGAGTGGATGGCCTCGGAGATGGCGACCAAAGACCTGGTCGGGCCAGGCGATATGGATCTGGTGCAGATCGTCGGTTCATCGGACGGCGCCATCCCGATCATTCGCGAGGCCTACGAGATCTTCAAGAAAGAAAAAGCAGACAGGCCGCGTTCCGCCGCCGCAGCAGAAGGAGTGTGAGACATGCGGGTTAATCAGGAATCGGTTCTCGAGGCACTGCGCGGTGTGAAATTTCCAGGACTTTCCCGCGATATCGTTTCATTCGGATTCGTGCAGGATCTGAAGGTCGAGGGCGGAGACGTCAGCTTTGTTCTGAGATTTCAGACAGACAATCCGACCGTGGGCGAGCAAATCGCTCGCGAGGCCGAGAAGGCAGTCAGAAGTCTGGAGGGTCTCGGAACTCTGAAAATTTCCACCGATGTTGCCGCTCGTGCTGTGCCCGCTGGCGCTTCCGCTGGCGCCCAGACCCTTCGCTCGATACAGAACATTCGTTACAAGATCGCAGTCGCCTCCGGGAAAGGTGGCGTGGGAAAGTCCACAGTCGCCACCAACCTGGCGGTTTCGCTTCACGCTCTCGGCTACACAGTCGGACTGCTCGACGCGGACATCTATGGGCCCTCACAGCAGATGATGCTCGGCATCCAGGGCCGGCCCCAGATCGACGAGGACGAGAAAATCCTGCCGATGGTGCGTCACGGCATTCACACCATGTCGCTCGGTCTGATCACCGATCCCGACACACCGGTGATCTGGCGCGGACCGATGGTGATGAAGGCTCTCGATCAGTTTCTGACTGATGTGAAGTGGGGGACCCTCGACTTCCTGATCCTCGATCTTCCTCCCGGCACGGGCGACGCTCAGCTGACCCTGACGCAGAAGGTTCCGCTCACCGGCGCGGTCATTGTCACGACTCCCCAGGATGTCGCTCTGATCGACGCCCGAAAGGGTCTGGCCATGTTCAGGAAAGTGAACGTCCCTGTGCTCGGCATCATCGAGAACATGAGCTACTTCGTCTGCCGCCACTGCGGCGGTCGAGAAGAGATCTTCGGTCACGGTGGAGGGGAACGCACCGCGTCCTTGCTCGGCGTTCCATTCCTCGGTGAGATTCCTCTGGATCCGAAGGTCGTGGTAGGGGGTGATTCAGGTGAACCGATCGTGGTGCTGGATCCCGAGTCTGCGGCGTCAGAGGCATTCCGCGAACTCGCCCGCAGAATCGTCGCCACGGTGGAGAGTGTGCCGGCAGCATCGGACGCACATTCGCATGAAGGTCACGATCACGCCCATCAGCACTGACGAGTAGGCACGTAACGCGCGCCCGCTCTACGGTGCACTTCGCGGAAGACCGCGAAAGCGGCCGCTACGCCAGACGTTTCCTGTTTTTCACCACTGGTTACTGGCTACTAACTACTTGACGTGTATCAATAGATCGTGCACAGAAAAGTGTATCAACACATCGTGCAGTAACTCCAAGCGGCGTAATGCTTCCGAAAGATTCGGAGGCTAAATGCAGAGGCTTGAGATGGAACGGCGATGGGCAGTGGATCGGTACAAGAGCGGTGAAGATGTGGATTCGATTTGTGCGAGCCTGGGGAAGTCCGCTCGGTGGTTGTACAAGTGGATAGATCGCGCGGCCTCGGGCGGCGAGTGGTGGCAGGAGAGGTCGAGGCGTCCCGAGAACTTACGGGACAAGACGTCCGAAACGATCGAAGAGCTCATAGTCGCTGCCCGACAGGAGCTGGTTCGCGAGGGGGCGTTCTCGGGAGCGCAGTCGATCGTGTGGGAACTGCAGGAGAAGAACATCGCGGCTCCGTCTACCGCGACGGTGAATCGGATTCTTCGGACGCGCGGATGCTTTGAGCGTGAGCCGACCAGCTACCAGAGCAAAGGGCATAAATACCCCACCCCTGAAACACGACAACCAAACGATGTCCAGCAGAGCGACTTCGTCGGTCCTCGTTACATAGATGGCGGGGTGCGCTTTTACTCGCTCAATACGGCCGATGTGATCACCGCGCGTGCGGCAACGATACCGATCAAAGCACGCGCTGCGGACTCGGTGATTCCGGCAGTATGGGAGACGTGGGGGCGACTCGGGCTGCCGAAGATCTACCAGGTCGATAATGAGCTCGTGTTCTGGGGAAGCCGCCTGCATCCGCGCGGAATGAGCCAGATGATGCGGCTGTGTCTCCACAACGGAGTCGAGCCCCTGTTCATCCCACCGGCCGAGCCATGGCGAAACGGAGTAGTGGAGAAGTTCAACGACCATTGGCAGCAGAAGTTCCTTGCAAGGATCCGCCTCACTGGCTTCGAGGCTCTCCAAGACGCGGCCAGAGAGTTCGAGGGCAAGATCAACTCGAAGTGGCGGTACTCAAAAACGGGCGGTGTCTGCCCGAACGAGGCACTAAGGCGGACGAACGTCGTTCTGCGATTTCCGGCCACGGCCGACTGCCCGAAGATGCCCATTTCGAAGCCGACCTCAGGCCGATATCACCTCATCAGGTTCATTCGAAGTGACCGGGTGCTCGACATCTTCGGAGAGCGCTTCAAGCTCCCGTCAGCGGCTACCTACGAATACGTGACAGCCACCATCGACGTGACTGATCAGCAACTCACGGTCGTCATCGACGGAAAGCCGATCACCACCTTCGATTACAAGCTCCGTTAGGGACCGCACGGCAGAGCCACGGCTATGGAATCTGACGTGTTGTGGAAAGCCGCGAGGAAACCGCGCCTTCCCACAACACTTGGAAAACGGCGGCCAACGAACGCCGACGTTTTCCACAGCTCCCACAGCGCTACCACCAACGAAACGACCACCTCTGCTAATCTTCTGCCGCGCCGTCACTGCACGATGTGTTGATACAAGAACCTGTGCACGATGTGCTGATACATGAGAACTACTGGCTAGTGTAGTGAGCTATTTCGGTCGGACGGTGAACATTCCGTTGGAGAAAACAATGTCGCAGTCGATCTCTGTAGTCTCGGAAATTGGATACTGCGGATCGATCGCGCCGTCGCGTCCACGCGATCGAATGGCATAGACCCCCGCTCGCTGCGCTGCGCCTACCCCTTCGTCGAGCGCGAAATCCAGCTTTCGTTCCCAGCCGTCCTTCATCGGCAGTTGCCGAATCCACGTGGGCGACAACAGGACCTGCATCTCCTGCTCGGAAACCGGGTTAGCGGGCCAGGTGAACAGGGTAACTCCCGCAGCGTTGTAGTTTCCCCTCTCGGAAGCTCTCGATTCCCACGCCGACGCGATGGTCCTTATATCCGCCATCGTCCGTTTCTGTTTCGTGCGTTCGATTCCCTGCCTGTAGTTGAAGATCGCGATGGCCGAAAGGATTCCGACGATGGCCAGAACCACCAGCAACTCGATGAGCGAAAGCCCGATCGAAGAACGCTTCGAAGCATTTTTCATGTTCTCTCCGTGTAAAAACGATTGTACGGGGAAGCGCCGGCGCTTCGCGAGAGAGAAGGGCGGTACAGGGACAACCTGTCCTCAAGCGCCGTTTTCGTGAAGGAAAGTTCATTGACTGATCTGAGGTGAGGGGTGGCGCCGCGGAACTCGTGACATAATCTCGAATTCGATCAAGAGAACCAGGAAAGTCATGTCCCCGAGCAGTGAAAGGCCGGAGTTCACTCCTGCATCGTCAGGCGACTCCTCTGAGCAGGGCGCCGTCGAGACGAGAGATGGCGCGAAGGTGCGCGCCAGCTCCCCATACAGTACCGCCGTCAAACTCGAAGAGCAGATCGTCGAGTCGATGCCTCTCGGCGTCTGTGTCTGGCAACGGAGTGAACAGTCTCCGGACGTTCTCCGACTGGTAACTGTGAATCCGATCGCTGCTGCCTTCCTTGGCGCACCAGCTGGAGAACTTCTGCAGCGCGAAATCAGCGGTCTCCTTCCGTCGCCTTCCGACAAAGAACTGGTTCAAGCCTGTCTTCGCGTACTGGAGAGCGGAACGACCGAAACCTTCAAATGGACCAGGCCGGACCAGAGTGCCACAGGTGGAACTTATCATTCCCGCGCGGTCCGCATGTCGTCGAATCGGGTGGCGGTGTTTCTCGAGGACGTCAGCAGTACCCGCCGCTCCGAAGAAGCGCTGGTCCTCTCCGAGCAGCGATACCGGCAGCTCTTCGAACGGAACCTGGCGGGTGTCTTTCGTTCAAGTCTCGGCGGAGCGGTGCTCGAGTTCAACGACGCATTTCTCAAGATCTTCCGTTTCGACAGCGCGGAGCAGGTACGCAACAGACCTGCCGAGGACTACTACGACGAAATCGGGGAACGTGAACGATTCGTCAACCTCCTGCGGCGGGACGGGGCGGTTTTCAATCATGAGATTCGACTCAGACGGGCTGATGGAACGATCGGATCTTTCCTGGAAAATGCCGCGCTGGTCATGGAGGGCGAACAGGAGACTCTTCAGGGGACGTTTATCGACATCACTGAGCGAACCACTGCCGAGCAGGAACTCCGGCGACTTCACGGTGAACTGGAAACTCTGGTCGCTTCCTCACCCCTTGGTATCATCAGCTTCGGCCGCTCAGGCCTTGTCGAAACCTGGAACGAGGCCGCGAGCGCGATCCTCGGCTGGAGTGCTGCAGAGGCGATCGGTAAACCACTCAACACGCTGTTCAGCGAGAGCGAACTGGTTGGGGTGGAAACCAGAAATGGAGTCGAACATGAGTTGCGCCGCCGTGACGGAACGCAGATCAATGTGTCCTTCTCGAGTGCCGGTCTGTACGCTGCCAACGGCAGGCTGAATGGCATTCTGGGAATCATTCAGGATGTCACTGAGCATCGGCGGGCCGAGCGCGCTCTGCGAGAGAGTGAAGAGAGATTTCGTTCGATCGTGGAGACCACCACCGAGTGGATCTGGGCGATTGACCTCGAGGGCCGGGTGACTTACTCCAATCCGGCGGTAAACGAGGTACTCGGCTATCGCGTCGACCAGATTCTCGGCGTCAATACGTTCGATCTCATGCACGAGGAAACCCATCTTGCTGTCGCCGATCGATTTCAGCGAGCGAAGGCAAAACAGGTTGGGTGGACCGACGTGGTCCTCCAGATGCGTCATAGAAATGGCAGCTGGCGATACCTTGAATGTAACGGTGTCCCGCATTTCGATCGTGAGGGGAGACTCGTTGGGTTTCGGGGAACGGATCGCGATGTAACGGATCGCAGGCGCAACGAAGAACGCATGCAGTACCAGGCCTTCCATGACCCACTGACCGATCTGCCGAACAGGACCCTCTTTCGCGATCGGCTCGCAGTGGCACTCGCACATGACCGGAAAAATGGGAGTGGGATTTCCGTTTTCTTCCTCGACCTCGATCACTTCAAGCGGATCAACGACACCCTGGGTCACGATGTCGGTGATCGGCTGCTTTGCGAAGTCGGGCGACGTCTGTTGCTTTGCGTCGAAACGACGGACACCGTCGCCCGTGTGGGTGGTGACGAATTCACTCTGCTCATGCCTCACGTGAGCAACGCCGAAGCAGCGACGTCTGTGGGTCACACAATTCTCAAGGCCATGGCGGCTCCGTTCAATATCGACGGGCAGCAGCTTTATGTGACGACGAGCATTGGAATCGCCATTTCCCCGCACGACGGGGTGACGGCGGACGCGCTTCTCAAAGCATCCGACGGAGCAATGTATCGGGCCAAAGAGCTCGGACGCAATACGCTGCAACTGTATGTACCCGTCCTCAAGGAACGATATCAGAACCGTCTTTCCATGGAGACCAGGCTGCATCGCGCCATCGAACGAGAGGAGTTCGTGCTGCATTATCAGCCTCTGCTGCGAGGGGCCGACTTGTCCATCGTGGGGGTCGAGGCTCTGTTGCGATGGCAGGATCCGGAATTCGGTCTCATCCGTCCGGATGAGTTCATCCCTCTGGCTGAGGAAACACGTCTGATTGTTCCCATTGGAGAGTGGGTCCTCGAAACGGCCTGTGCACAGGTCGGGGCCTGGCACCAGTCTGGTCACAAACTCCGACTGGCCATTAATCTGTCGGCTCGCCAGATCCAATACGGCGAACTTGTTCCCTCCATCGAACGCATTCTCGCGAAGACACGTTTCGACGCCAGTCAACTCGAATTCGAGATCACCGAAACGGTGGCCATGCAGAACGTCGAGTTGACCATTCGAACACTTCGCCAGCTCAAGGCCATGGGTGCCACCATCGCCGTAGACGACTTCGGAACCGGACATTCGTCACTCGTTTACCTGACGCGCTTCCCGTTCGACACGATCAAGATCGATCGCACCTTCGTGCAGGATCTGACCATCGACCCGAACGACGCGACCATCGTTTCGGCTGTGGCCGCGCTCGCACGCAGCCTGAAGCTGAAAATCGTTGGTGAGGGTGTTGAGACTGAGGAACAGCTTGCGTTTCTTCGCAACGAAAGTTGTGACGAAATGCAGGGCTTTCTGTTCTCGCGGCCGATTCCTGCCGCGGATCTCGAGCAGCTTCTGCTTCACAGCCACTCACCATACGCCGCTGTGCGCAGTGGCGAGCGCGTCTAGGAGTTGAGTGCCGAGATGAAACTAGTCTCACTCTCTACACTCCACCGGTCAGTCTGGAGCCTCGTATCCATGAACGTTCAGCTGGTCACGTATCTCAGTGTGTTCGTCCTCGGTACAGCCTGCGCCTCGGCTCCATCGCGTGGCGACACTCGTGAGCCCGCGCCCTGGGCGGACGCTCCTGTTGCAGCGTCTGATCAGTCTGCGTCCGTGATTCTCACAGAATGGCGGAAAGCCGAGAATCGCAGCGCGTGTGCGGCGCTGACACTCATTCCGCAAGTCGTCTCATCGGAGGCAACTCCGCGACCAGCGAAGTTTTCCGGAGGATGGGCCGTCGCGTTCGACCAGATGGGACAGCCGGGCTCCGATGAGGAGGGCAACTTCTGCGCGTCCTGCGGACGCGGATCGTTCGGCGTGGCCGGCACTGGCGTGACCGCTGACAACGTCTCCACCGGCTGGCCCGCAAAGATCGAATGGCGTGACGGAAGCTCGGCCGGTTATGGACTCGAGGGAAACGTGGGTCCGAAACATCTGGCGTTTCTTTCGGTTGTCGGTGAAGAGTGCCTCTACAACGTCTGGTCGTATCAGGGCGCCGCGCATTTGAAGTCGCTGCTGAATGGTCTCCGTTTCATCAAGGAGTGAGTCCTGTGGCAATTCGTGATCACTGAGCGAAGTCCGGACGCTTTCGTCGAGACAGACTGTGTGAATCGGGGGCGGCGCGCATGTACACTGACTTCGCGTCTCCGCCCCGCGCAGGGCAAATCTGACGCGTGGGGAATCTGATGGGATCGAGAACACCAAACCCGAAAAAGACTACATCGCCAGCGAAGAAGAAGGTCGCCGAGAAGAAGCCGGAAGGGAAGTCTCGTCTGCTGCAGGGCGCGCGCATCTACCCCGACCCCGTCATCAAAGGGGAGTCGGCAGCCGATCTGGTCGACCGTGTCTTCACTTCCTACAACGGTGGCCGTCTGCGCGAGGCCTGTCAGCTCTACACGCGCAAGATGCTGGCTGATGACTGCACGGTTGGCGTGTCACTCACTGGTGCTCTCACGCCGACCGGAATGGGGAAGTCCTGTCTGATTCCATTGATTGAGCACGGATTCATCGACTGGATCATTTCCACGGGTGCCAACCTCTATCACGATACTCACTTCGGCATAGGACTGAAGCTGCACGCGGGTTCCCCGTTCATCGATGATCGTGTGCTGCGCGAAGAAGGAGTCGTCCGCATCTACGAC
>JBKJUK010000022.1:0-3334 GCA_046590705.1 Thermoanaerobaculia bacterium | reverse complement strand
GTTTGTGCGGTGTCCGATCGCATGATCAGCACCAGTCACCCATCAGGATCAAGGCTGCCGCAGAACGTTAGACGTTCGACTTCGCCCCTGACGCACTTGGCGTCCCAGAAACGTTACGGTAAAACGAGCGCGTGTCCAATTTGAGATGGTACACAGTAAAAGTGGCTCACTGGCAGGTGAATGCCGGGTCCAGACCCTCGTGGCTCACGCGCTCGTCGCTGAATCATAACTCCAACTTTCCTGGCCGGTGCGGCCTCCAATCACATCTTGTGGTTTTGAGCCAACCCCATAATCCTGGCTGACCGCACCGACCAAGCTCTTTAACCAAATAGTTTCTTCGGATCGAACGGCTGCTGGTCCCGCAGCACGTGGAAGCTCGCACGTGCCAGCTTGTGCGCGATTGCCTTGATTGCGAAGATGTTGTTCGTCTTCGCTGTCTTGAATGGAAGAATGGGGTCGCACCTTCGTTTTTCTTACCGCGGCGATTCAAGGGTGGTGCACGAACGAATACCGAAGGTGTGACCCTGATTTCTACTGACAGTTCGTAGCAGTGGAGCCGTCCACCCGGCTAAACTGGCACCGCTCCCCATCAAGTATGGACAAGAAAGCGCTCACCGAAACCGGCATCCGGCCCAAGTTCATCCCTCTCGCCATTGTTGCCAAGTGGGATGTGATGACACAGGTTCTCGAAGAGCGCTTCTTCACCGACGGTCTCGGGATCGTGTGTGGGAAGATGACCATGCGTGGTACGGCCAGGAAAGCCGACTACTCCTCTTCCACAAGCCGAATATCCCGCTGGCCATCGTGGAGGCCAAGGACAACAAGCATGCTGTAGGCGATGGCATGCAGCAGGCCCTCGAGTACGCAGAGATCCTCGACATTCCCTTCGCTTACAGCTCCAACGGCGATGCCTTCCTCGAACACGATCGTCTTGCCACACATGGATGGTTGAACGCGAACTCCCGCTCGAAGTGGCAGCACAGCATTCCGGCCACGCCAGAGCTTCGCTACTCGATCACCATGCGCACTCTACGCGCGGAAGGTTGAAAACCGCGGCATCGCCTGCTCCTCGTCTCGCATCTCACTCACAACCGCAACCTGCGTAACGCAGGGAATCAGTGAAACCTCCCTAGCGGGTCAGGAATCCCGCCAGCTGCTTCCACGCTGGCGTGGTGGAGATAGCAAGCCGCAGCGGCACGGACGCGACGAAGATTGCTCCGCCCCAGATGTAGACCTTGTGAACCTTGCCGCGGGAGACGAGGTCGTACACCGCACCGGCCACGATGAAGAGGAGCACAAGGCCGAAGAAGGCCGGAGGCCCGAGGGCCAGCATGCCCGGAAGTCGAGCCGCAGCCGCGGCCAGGATGCTGCAGTAGGACAACAACATCAGCCGCTTGTGCGCTTCTTTGTTGCGTCTCATCGCGATCGCGGAGGTGATGAAAGCAGCGAACAGCAGCAGATCAAACAGCGGGATGATCAGGAACTCCAACGGGTCCGTGCCGGGGGGCGCACTGGCGCCGGATGCGGCAGCGATGGCCGTCAGGGTACCAGCCACGATCATGGCTGCAGCCAGTGCGGCGCCTGCGATTCCGAGCCGGCGGTGGAGCGCCACCTTGTGCGCAGCGATCAAAGTCGTTTGGAGTAGAAACAGCACGACCCATGCAGTGAAGAGCGCAGCGTGCACGTGAATCAGAGTAGTGATCGGGCCACCACTGACCGTCTTACGAGCTCCCTCGCCGAGCAACCGCAGGTAGTAGGTTGGCGAAAACCCGATGAATACCGTAAGCGTCATGGCTACGGCCATGCTGCCGTAGAAGAGTCGGTCGTACGCACCGATGGGGACATTCGCAGAACGCTGCGCAGGAATGATTTCAGCAGACGACATAACGTAGCTCCTCGGGTTTCCGACAGTATATGAGAAATCGAGGAGGCGGCGGCGTGGTAAACATTCGTGTTCCATGCACTCAGGAACCCGCGCCTTAACCTGACTTGCGAATAAAAGCTGCGACTCACGCCCAGGATGCGATGAATTCTGGCATGTGCGACGGCTGAGCGCGTGGTTTCGAATTCGCGATGGATCGATTTGCGTTATCAGCGACGGAGCGAAGACAGCAGGATGAGTAAAGTATTCGTCGTCGCGAGTAATGTCAGTAGGGCACCGACAGGAATCGCGGATCAATGCGTAGGACCCGATCGAAGGTTGCCACTGACGTGCAGCCTCGCACGACCGCGCGCTCGGCGATCAGATAGTCGGCGAAGTCTCCGCGGCTCGATGCGTAGCGCTCGACTGCGCGCCCTACCTGATCTGGATCTTCGATCTCTACCTGCGCCGCTCGCCGGAGATCGTTGAGCATAGTAGCGATTTCTTTTCGCGTGAGTTCGTAAGCGTAGGAGAGGACCCACACCAGCTCACAGAGCACGATCTGCGAAATGAAGATGCTTTGGCCCTGGTCGGCTGCAGCTTCAATCAGGCGCGCGGCAGCCCGGGACTGCCTGGGCTCATCGGCCACGAGGTAGCGCACGAGCACGTTCGTATCGAGGGCGATCACCGACGTGACGCTCCTCGCCGTATGGCGAGATCCATCTCTTTCAGGCTCACCGCAGAGCGGTTTCGCTTCAGCACGCCGCGGAGCGAACGAATGTCCGTGGTCTCAGCCTGAACGAAGACCTGGCCGCTTTCGGTGACTTCGAAGCTCAGCCGATCACCAACGTCAACACCAAGATGGTTGCGGATCTCGCGTGGAACCGTGATTTGACCTTTACTGGTCAGCGTGGTGGTTGGCATGTCCTTACGAAATGAGCTTCTCCTTACTTTATTCCTTACATTTTCGCAAGTCGCTACGCTCGCACGACGGCGAACGAATTGCGTGTCGTCTCGGAATGCTGGAAGTCGGGATGCCGCCGCTCCGCGGCTGTAGGACAACGTGAGTTCTCGTTCCACGGCCGTACGGCCGTGGCTACAACGATGCCGGGCCTCCGGCCCTGTGATGCAAATGACGCCTGGCCAAAGGAGAGTGGCATGCGCGCTAACTTACGGAAGGAATCGCGTAGGGGCGCGCGCCCGCTCCCGGTGCACTTGGCGAGTACGGACGGGGGAGCGGGCGAACGCAGTTCGCCCCTACGACCAGTTTTGCTTACCGCGTATTGGGGCTTCCTCGAGGAGTGCGATCCTTGATCGTAGATTCCTCAGTCGCACCCATTACCTCGTTGGTCGGGCGTTCGTGGCGTGCTCGTTCGGAATGACAGCTTCACGCATGGAGCGGCGAGGGTGGATCTTGATTCACAATTTCTTTTGCGCCGCGAAGCCCAAAGTTGAAAACTTTGGCCACTTACG
>JBKJUK010000369.1:0-13958 GCA_046590705.1 Thermoanaerobaculia bacterium | reverse complement strand
CGCATTCCCTGAGCTGCTTGTCCATGTTGATCTTGATCTTGTGCATCGGCACGTGGCCCGGGCCTTCGATCATCACCTGGCAACCCATGTCCCAGGCAATCTGATTCAGTTCTCCTTGTGTCTGCAACTCGGCGAACTGCGCTTCGTCATTCGCGTCGGCCAGAGAACCGGGGCGCAGGCCATCTCCGAGAGAGAAGGCCACGTCGTAGGACTGCATGATCTCGCAGATCTCGCGAAAGTGTGTGTAGAGGAAGCTCTCTTTATGGTGCGACAGACACCACTTGGCCATGATCGAGCCGCCGCGGCTGACGATGCCGGTCATGCGCTTCGCAGTCATGGGGATGTAGCGCAGCAGAACGCCGGCGTGCACCGTGAAGTAGTCGACGCCCTGTTCGGCCTGCTCGATGAGCGTGTCGCGGTAAATCTCCCACGTCAGATCCTCGGCCTTACCGTTGACCTTCTCGAGAGCCTGATAGATGGGAACCGTTCCGATCGGAACGGGAGAATTGCGAATGATCCATTCGCGCGTCTCGTGAATGTTTCTTCCTGTCGACAGATCCATCACTGTATCCGCGCCCCACAGAGTGGACCAGGTCATCTTCTCGACTTCTTCCTCGATGGTGGAAGTCACCGCGGAGTTGCCGATGTTGGCGTTGATCTTCACGAGGAAGTTGCGTCCGATGATCATCGGCTCGCTCTCGGCGTGATTGATGTTCGACGGAATGATGGCCCGGCCGCGAGCCACCTCGTCGCGCACGAACTCCGGAGTGATCTCGCGCGGCATCGGCGTACCAAAGTTTTCACCTGCGTGGGTGCGTCCCCCCACATGCCAGTTCTGCAGTCCCAGGTTCTCGCGGATGGCCACGAACTCCATCTCGGGGGTGATTACACCAGCGCGCGCAAGCTGAAGTTGCGTGACGTTCCCCGTTCCGCGCAGCACCTTGCGACGGGGAGGCAGCGGGAGAGATGCGTCGCTGTGACGAGCGGTGGGACGGTAGCTCGCGTCGATTTCGTCGTAGGTCACCCCCGGCCTCTCACGGATCCACGTTTCACGAAGTCGCGGCAGTCCCTGATGGATGTCGATCACGATGGAAGGATCGGTGTATACGCCGCTGGTGTCGTAGACCCGCAAAGGAAGATTCGGGCTCGAGGTGCCACCGAGAACTTCACGCGTGGCACTCAGGGCAATCTCCCGCATTGGTACGCGGACATCGGCGTGAAGAAGGCCTGGCTCGTACACTTTGGTGGATGCCGGAAACGTGTAACTGCTGGCACTCTGCGACGCAGGGATTCTCTCTTCGCGTCGTACCTTCTTCGCCGCTGGTTCGATTACAGCCGTCATCTCGTCTCCCGTCGCGTGCGCGTTTGACGCGCCTTCTGTCATTCGTCGCAGGGAGTGAGAGCGTGGATCAAACGGTCCACGTCCTCCGCTTCCCTCCGCCGGCATTATCCGGATCAGGTAGTCGGGGTCGGCGCCTGGCGCGCCTCTCAGCCGGTAATCTCCAGCTCCCCCAGCGGTACAGGGCGATGGTACGCCCGATCAGGAGAACGATTCAACCTGCCGAGGTATTGCGTTGCATGCAACAAGCGTCCGCGGCCGACTCTCGCCTGCTCCTCTGTAAGGTGATCGAGATTGTGTATCCGATGTCAGTTTGATCCGACGATTACTTGCAGCAGGGCATCGGATTCACCGGGACGTTCGTCAGAAATCACGAAGGACTTTCCGTCAGGCAAAACCGCAAAACTGACGATGTCGTTCGGCACATTGAACAATTCAGTAATGACCGGATCGGCCCAGTTCCCCGGCTGACGCTGCGTTGCACTCATGACGCTCCGGCCGCTGCCTGCACCTTCTCCTGCCACGAAGAACAGTTCACGGCCGTCGCTGCGCCATCGCGGCTCTCTTCCCCCATTGGCCGAGACTCGAATACGATCCGATTCCTTACCAGATAGATCGTACAGGTAAATCTCGGAGGTCTGCGACCACGACACGAATGCCATCCACTTCCCATCGAAGGAAATCTCCGGTTCCCCGTCAAATCCGCTGGTACCGAGAAAAAGCTCGGGAGTCTTTGTATCGAGATTCATCCGGAAAATGTCGAACTGGCCACGCGGATTCGCGCTGTAGTAGAGAAGGCCGTCCGGGGAGAAACTACTGGCAATTTGAAACGACCCGGGCGGCAAGAGCTCTTCCTGCTGAGCATTCGAGAGTGAGCGCCGGACGAGATACGGTACGGTGCCTCCCTGTTTGTTTGAATAGACGATCGAGCGACCATCGTGTGCCCAGACCGGATACGCCTCCACGCCGGCATCGCTGGTGAACCGTTCGCGCACAGAACGCGCAATATCGTAGATCCACAGATCCGAAAATCCGTTGTTGATCGTCACAACCGCTGCCGCTACCTTCTTGCCATCGCGGGATAAACCGAGGCTTCCGACGGTCGTGGCGCTTTCATCCAACGTGCGGATTTCGGTACCGGTTCGATCCCTCACCACGATGCGACCTGACTGAGTACTGGTTCGATACAGGATTGTGCCATTGGATGAAGCAGTGAAAGCCGCTCCAGCGGTTGGATAGAAGTACGAAACTTCAGACGCCAGAGCTTTCGAGTCTCCGGTCATTTTTCCTCCGGCTGGATCGAATCCTTCCGACATGAGTGTGCCCTCTCTGACGTACAGCAGGCGCTGACCGCCGACCGGGAGTGCGAACGATACATTTCGGAGGAGGACTGTACGCTTCGGCGATTTCAGAGAGGCGAGAATCAGTTCACGATTGATCGATTTTTGCGCGAACGACTGGAAGATGAAGTGCTCGCCATCGGCGAGAAGTCGAGGCCAGGTGTGCCGCCACTCGCCTTCACCAATGGTCGTTACCTTCTCCGGTACCCCGCCGGAAGCGGAGACCCGCTGGATCTCCTTGACTCCCGAAAGGTTGGACCCGAACAGAATCGTCGACCCCACCCATGACGCGTTCACTGAGTTCGAGCTCAGCTCACAGATCGCTTCCGGGCCGCCCCCCGAGACCTTGATCTTCCACAACTTGCCGAGCGCGCTGTATCCAATCCACTCCCCGTCCGACGACCAGAACGGAGCGCTCGCGCCAATCGCGCCTTCGATCGTTTTCACCTCGGACGAATGCAGATCGCGCAGAAGAAGCAAGGGATTTCCAGTGCGGTCGGTTCCCATGAAACAGAGTGTTCGGCCATCGGGAGAAAGGACGAACGGAGACATCTCGCGAACCCGAGGAATCGAGATGCCCGCTGGAGGGGCGAACTGCAGGCGCAGGCTCTGCGCCGCTTCGGAGCCGCCACCACGAGCGACATATCGCAGCGTCGCAAAGGTCGCAAGTGAAGCGAGACCCGCGGCGAGAAGAATCGCAATCGCTGGAGCGACAGCTCGGCGCGGCTGCTGGACTGGTGATCTCGATCCAGTGTTCACTGAATCGCCGATCCAGAGCAGTTGTCGAGTCAGGTCGTGCGCTGTCTGCCATCGCTGCTCAGGATCTTTCCGGAGGGCGGTGAAAATGGTCTGCACGAGAGCGGGCGGAGCGGCCGGCAGCAGCGAATCGATTGGAGCTGGCTCCATGGTGAGAATTGCGGTGAAGAGTTCCGTCGACGAGTGCCCGGGGAATGGCCTGATTCCCGTGGCCATCTCGTAGAGAATGATCCCGAAAGAAAAGATGTCCGACCGGTGATCGAGTGTCTGGCCCTGCAACTGCTCAGGCGACATGTACGGGAGAGTTCCGATCACGCTGCCCTTTACAGTGAGCGGATCCATCTGCGCAGTCGCGGCGAGCGGATCATTGGTATCTCCGGAAATGGGTTCGGCACTCTTGGCCAGGCCAAAATCCAGCAGTTTCGCTCCTGATTTCGTGAGCATGATATTGCCCGGCTTCAGATCGCGATGAATGATGCCGGCCCTGTGCGCGGCGGCGAGTGCATCTCCGATCTGCGCCCCGATACGGACGACGTCCGTCAGCGGCAACGCACCACGACCGACTCGCGCGGCGAGTGTCTCTCCATCCAGCAGTTCCATCACCAGATAATCGACACCGCTCTCGTGGCCAACATCGTAGATCGAGCAGATGTTGGGATGATTCAGCTGTGAGATGGTACGCGCCTCGCGATCGAATCGGGCGCGCAGCTTCGGGTTGTCGACCAATGTGTCCGGCAGCACCTTGATGGCGACGTTGCGATCTAGACGCGTGTCCCTCGCCTTCCAGACCTCGCCCATTCCACCGGCGCCGATCTGGGTGTTGATCTCGTAAGGCCCGAGGCGGGTTCCGCTTGCGAATCTCATGAAGGCTGCAATCTTACCGCGTGAAGGCCCGGCTGAACCTACTGCGCCACGTCAGGCCCTCTAAAACAAACGGAGTACCCACGTACTCGTCGACGGGTGTGCGTCGTCACCGCGACGTCATTCCGAAGAGCGCTGGATGCTTTGGGTACCTTGTGCGGTGAAAACTGCGAAGAGGAATCTCCGTTCCGCGCCGCGAGTCCGTGACTGTCACACCGCGTCCGCGCGGACCGGAGATTCCTCTTCGCAGTTCCGGCTGCGGGTGCTGACGATCGCGAGGCTCATCGGAATGACGTTGCGACGAGGATGGCGAGATGGGTCGCGCTCAGGCTGGTCGAGCCAGATCACTGTTGACACCTCGCCAATCGAAAGGAGAGTCAGTGTGACGTTCTAATCCGTGGATTATCTGATACGGTGACACAAGTGCATCAACTGACTCGTTGATCCGTGCCGTCATCATTGGCGTCGTAGTCCTGCTGGCACTTGCAGCGGGCCTCGGCATGTTCACATTCGGGTACGCTGGCGGCGCGTCGTACCTGACCAACAATCCTGAAGCCTGCGCAAACTGCCATGTCATGCAGGCCGAGTACGACGGATGGCGCCATTCGAGTCATCGCTCCGTGGCAGTCTGCAACGACTGTCACACGCCCCCCGGCCTCATCCCCAAGTACATCGTCAAGGCCAGAAATGGCTTCTGGCATTCGTTCTACTTCACGACCCAGACCTTCCACGAACCGATTCGGATCACGCCGGGCAATCGCATCGTTACCGAGCAGGCTTGTCGCAAATGTCACGACAGAATCGTCGAGGCTATCGATCCCTACCCACACGTCGATCAGGCCGACGCAACGTCCTGTATCCGCTGTCACTCAAACGTAGGACACACGAGGTAACACGCCATGACCATCGATTCTCCTGCACCAGATCGCAAACATCGCCGGCGCCGCTTCTGGCTCTGGATGGCCGCGCTCTTCGTAGTCCTCGTGGCGGTCACTGCGGGAGTCACCGCCCTGCTGGTCAACATTTTCGAACACAAGCAGGAAGCACGAAATCCTTTCTATCGTGTCGTTGAACTCACGGACGAGACTGTCGATCCGGCCATCTGGGGAAAGAACTTTCCCCTCCACTACGACGCCTACAAACGCACCGTCGATCAGGCGCGCACTCGATATGGCGGAAGCGAAGCTTTGCCGCGAACCCCGTCGAAAGCAGACCCTCGCTCTATCGTCGCGCAGTCACGCCTCGAAGAAGACCCCCGTCTCAAAACCATGTGGGCCGGTTACGCTTTCTCGAAAGATTTCCGCGAAGAGCGCGGCCACGCCTACATGCTTTCCGACCAGGAGTTCACCGAACGGCAACAGTTCGCGAAACAGCCGGGCGCATGTCTTCACTGTCACGGATCCATGTACGTTCCTTACAAACGCGCAGGAGGGGGCGATCTCATCAAGGGATTCGAAACGATCAACAAGATGCCGTATGCCGAGGCGCGTAAGCTCGTCGAACACCCGGTGTCATGTATCGATTGCCATGATCCGAAAACCATGGCCCTTCGCATCACCAGACCTGGCTTCCTCGAGGGAATTCGCACGGCGAAGGCCGCTGAGGGGATCGAGAATTACGACGTCAACACGCAAGCCACGAGACAGGAGATGCGCAGCTACGTCTGCGGCCAGTGCCATGTCGAGTATTACTTCAAGGGACCCGAGAAACGACTCACCTATCCATGGGCAAAAGGCCTGAAGGCTGACGAGATTCTGGCCTATTACGAAGAGAACGGATTCAAGGATTGGACACACGCAGAAACAGGCGCGCCGACACTGAAGGCTCAACATCCGGAATTCGAGATGTGGAGCCAGGGGATTCATGCTCGATCCGGGGTGGCCTGCGCGGATTGCCACATGCCCTACACCCGCGTCGGTTCCATGAAGATCAGCGACCACCACGTCCGCAGTCCTGTACTCAACCTGAGCGGCGCTTGTCAGACATGCCACAAGTGGCCCGAAGAAGAATTGAAAGCTCGAGTCGAACAGATCCAGGGGCGAACGTACGAGATGCGCAATCTTGCACTCAATGCGCTGCTGGCCCTGATCAACGACATCAAGCAGGCCCGAACGCGCGGCGTACCCGACGCGCAACTGGCGCAGGCCAGAAACTATCAGCGAAAAGCTCAATTCATGGTCGATTTCATCGAAGCGGAAAACTCGATGGGCTTTCACGCACCGCAGGAAGCGGCACGGGTTCTTCTGCATTCGATCGACTACTCACGGCAAGGCCAGGCCTCACTGGGAAAGCTGACCATTCACCCGCCGGGAGTACACACCATCTCGCCGGCTCGACCACCTGTGACCCCGGCGGCGAAAGCAGCTGCCAGATAACCTCTCTACTGCTGCAGAGTGACAGGCACTCTGCAGCAGCCCAGTCGCAGACTCAATAGAAAAATTCTTCGCGGGCGATCTTGCCGGCGTCGACGGTGTAAAGCGCTACTTCTTTCATTTTGTGGCGCTGGCCGGTGGTTTTCATGGTGACGTCGTAGTCGAAGATCACTGCGAAGCTGTCGCCATTCACCATGGGCCCCTCGGCCACAGCCGAATGCACCTCGTGATTCTCGAGCCACCACTTGTTCTTCCCGCGGATGGCCTCGATTCCTTCCATCCTCGCAGGCATATTCTCGTCGCCCTGTGATTCGACACTGACGATCTTGTCGCTGTACAGGCTGTCAATTGCCTCGAGGTGCTTGTTCTCGCGACAGAGTGCGACCAGTTTGTCCCCGATTTCCTTCACGTCCATTGTTTCCTCCTGAACTTCTCTCGTTCGATTGAAAGCATAGCGCGTGGTCGCCAGTAATAAGTACGAAGTTCATGTGTGAAGTCGTGGCGGATCAGAAACGTCATTCCGAAGGAGCACGCCGTACTCGATCGGGAACGGAAAGATCGCTGCGACTGAGGAATCTACGCAAAAGGGTCGCGCTCTACAATTCACAGCGCGATCCCCGGTCCTGCCTGCCGTACGCCTTACAGGGCCGGAGGCCCGGCATCGCTTAGCCCACGGCCGTCAGGCCTGGGACACCAAGACACCTCGCTGGTGTCTGAGTCCCGGAGGGGCGGCATCGAGGTTTCTTTAATGCGGCGACGAGTGATCTTCAAAGGGCGCGCGTAGTGGACCTGGTCCCTATGGAGCACAGGCAATCAGGTGTGACGGGATCATCGGAATTCCCGGTGCGGGTCCCGTTGATCTCGACACACGCCGCTTCGAAGACCACTTTGCGCTGCACCAGAGAAACCTCGATGCCGCCCCGCCGGGGCTCAAAGACCCTGTGAGGTGTCTTCGTGCCCCAGGCCTCACGGCCATGGGCTAAAGTGATGCCGGGGCTCCGGCCCTGTAAAGCGTATGGCCAGCAGGACCTGGGATCGGCCGACGCGACCGGCAGGGCAAGATCAAAACCCAACGCGCGCGAGTAACTTCGCGAAGCGTGGGTCGGTTCGAATCGGATCGAGCGAAGGGTCTACCTTCAGCCAGATCACCGCTCCGGTCCTGTCAGTGATGGCCTTATCCAGCAGCCGAAACGCCTTGTCCCTGTCTCCCTGCGCCACTGCCAGCGAAGCCATGTAGAACGGAGGAAGATAGGTACTTCTCCCCCGCTGCTCGATTGTGGCGATGGTTGCCTTCGCTGCATCGAGCTGCCCTGCCTGCAACTGCGCACGCGCGAGCCAGGTCAGCACCACCGTGATATCGGCGAGCTTCTGCGATTGCTGAAATGCCTCGATCGCGGCAGGGGTTCGCGAGCTTTCCAGGTTGGCCAGCCCGAGGTAGGCGTGTCCTGGCATGAAGGTGGGGAACAGACGCGTGGTCTTCTGGTTCTGTGCAACAGAATCCCCGTATCTGCGCGCCATCAGCAGATTCCAGCCCACCACAGCGTTGATGATGGGAGACATCGGATCGAGTTCGAGAGCACGACTGCCAGCGCGCTCCGCTTCCTCGAATCGTCCCATCGCGGTCAGGTACTCGGAATACCACTGATGTGCGGTGGCGTAGTTAGGATTCAATTCCAGGGCGCGCTTGTATTCCCGTTCGGCCGCGGCCCAGTTCCACTCGTAACTGTGCAGTGCATAGGCAAGCGAGGTATGCGCCTCGGCCAGTTGATCGTCGAGCAGAAGCGCCTTGGTCGCTGCATCCTTCGCTTTAGGAAAGGTTTCACGAGTGGGCAGACCGGCCCAGATGTCTAACAGGTTGTAGCAGTCGGCAAGGCCGGCGTAGGCCAGAGCGTAATTCGGATCGGCGGCGATGGCCTGGTTGAAATATTCGATGGCTGCGTAGAGCCCTGCTGCACTGCGTCGGTTCCACTCGTACCTGCCCTTCAGATACGAATCGTAAGCGGCGGCGTTCTCTGAGTGACGCTGCGTAAGAGTGGGAGAAGAATCGGCGGTGATCCGAAGCCTCAGACTCTGGGTGATCTGATCTGAGATTGCATCCTGCACCAGTAACAGGTCGCTGGCCGGCCGCTGATAACGTTTGCCCCATATGTGTGAGCTATCCGCCGTACTGACGAGTTCAGCGCTGATCAGCAGCAGATCCCCCATTCGCCGGACTTCCCCGACCAGAACCGCAGCAACCTTCAGCTCGCGGCCGATGCGGGCAGGATCGGGTGCGACATTCTTGTAGTGGAAAACAGACGTGCGCGACATGACCCGGAGTCCAGGGATCTGTGACACGTTGTTGATCAGCGTCTCGGTCACGCCGTCCACCAGATACTCGGCGCTGGCATCACCGGTCCCATTTCGAAAAGGAAGAATCGCCAGAGATTCGATGGCTGGTTGCACGCTCACGATCTTCCGGCTCTCCTCCCTTGTCCGGGTGAAGACGAGCGCAGTCGCCGCAACCATCACCAACAGGAGCGTGCCGATGAATATCCCCCGAACCCGACGGCGTTTGGCTGCACCGGGTGGTTCGAAGCGAAGCCCGGTGGACGTCCCAATGGCACGCAGCGCGAATCCCAGATCGCTCGCCGAGTGAAACCGCTGCGCTGCATTTTTTTCGAGACAGCGATCGACCACTCGAGCGAGTTCGAGTGGTACAGCTAAAGGATCGATTGGAGGAGGCGTTTCGGTGAGGATCGCCGAAAGAGTTTCAACGACACTGTTTTTCGCGAAAGCGCGTTTACCGGAAAGCATCTCGTACAGCAGACACCCGAGGCTGAACAGGTCGCTGGCAGCGTGTACTTTCTCTCCTCTGAGCTGTTCAGGAGACATGTAGCCCGCCGTTCCCATCACTGCGCCCGGGTCGGTCTTCATCTGCTCAGTGAGCGCGGCGCTCTGATCTTCGTCGTCGCCCGTCGCAGTTTCTTTCTGCAACTGGGCGATCCCGAAGTCGAGAATCTTCACCCGCCCGTCCTCGGTGATGAAGATGTTCTCAGGCTTCAGGTCACGGTGAATAATTCCTTTGGCATGCGCGGCTCCAAGACCATCAGCGATGGCCGCACCGAGCTCCGCGGCTCTGCGCCAGGGAATGGGGGATCGGGCAATCAGAGAGCGAAGGGTCTCGCCTTCCAGCAATTCAGTCACGCTGTAGGCGAATCCTTCCTCCTGACCGAAGTCGTGAATCGCCAGGATGTTTGGATGGGAAAGCGAGGCGATTGCTTTCGCCTCGCGTTCAAACCGCACCGTCGCGTCGGCGTTCGTTGCCAGGTGGTCAGAGAGAACTTTAATGGCAACATCTCTCTCCAGCCGTGAGTCACGGGCTCGATAGACCTCCCCCATTCCGCCGCCGCCGATTGCGGAGAGGATCTGGTACGAACCGACACGTGTACCGGGAGCAAGCGCCATCGCTGGGCGCATTGTAGTGGCGGTGACTGTGCGCGTCATGCGTGGAGTGCGCTCAAATTTCAATTTCAGCTCTCCCAGCTCGCTTCTCCCCCTCTGCACCCCGGAGTTACTCGCTCCAGGGAACTTTCACCCCCTTGAAAAATTCACTTTAAGTTTTCTTCAAGGGCGGCAGCCCATATTGCTCTCCAGATGTAGAGCGGTCTGTCCGAGCGACTCTGCAAACCAGGAAAAGGAGCATTACATGAAGCCAAGTTTTGGAGCACGTCTGGGCGCACTTTTGAGAATGTCCGTCCCCGCAGCAGCGCTGTTATTCGCCGTCTCTGCGAACGCGGCTGCCCCCGCCAGCGGCACGCTGAACCCGGGTGACACCACATCGATCACCTTCAACGGCACGGCCCCGGGTGGAACTTCACCAGAGGGTGAGATCACCTGCGTCGAGGGCGTCAATTGCGACACCTTCACTCTCACGCTCGGCGGAACTCCGGCCGACTGGAGCGGCAAGGTCGCCAAGGTCAAGCTGGACTGGCTCACCGTTGCCTCCGATTACGACATGTTCATCCATCAGGGATCCATCACCGGCCCTGAGGTCGCTCGCGCAGCGGAGGGCGTCACCATCTCTGAGACGGCCATTCTCGATCCTGCCACCACGGGTACGGGCGTCTTCGCGGTCCGGGTGGTGTACTTCGCGGCAACCGCAGCGGATCAGTACCGCGGGTCAGCCGGAGTCGAGGAACAGGTGGTCGTGGGGCCAGTCGTGCCGCGTCCCTCCTCCGCTACGCCTCCCACCTACAGCAACTTTTTCCCGCCTGCACCACTGGGTGCACGCGCTGGCGAGCCGACACTCGGCAACAACTTCGCCACCGGCCGTACCATGTTCATTGCCGCCCTTCAGACTCTTCGCGTCACCTGGGACGACAGCGTCTCGCCTGCCACTGCAACCTGGGAGAACAAGTCTGCCGTGAACACTTCGATCACGAGCTTCGATCCGCTCCTGTTCACCGATCCGAAAACCAACCGCACCTTCGTTTCGCAGCTCCTCCCCTCAAAAGTCAGTCTCATGTCTTATAGCGATAACGACGGCGAGACATGGCTCCCAAGCCAGGGTGCAGGAATCAACTCAGGCGTCGACCACCAGACCATCGGCGGCGGACCTTTCAAACCAGGAGTCGTCGGTCGCGGACCGATCACCTCATACCCGAACGCCGTTTACTACGCCTCGCAGGACATCGGTCTGGCCGAGATCGCGCTGAGCCGAGATGGTGGCATCACCTTCGACGTGGCCGTTCCCATGTACAACATCACGGAGTGCGGCGGCCTCCATGGTCACATCAAAGTCGCTCCGGACGGCACGGTCTACGTTCCGAACAAGAACTGCGGAGGCTCACAGGCGGTTCTGGTTTCCGAGGACAACGGATTTACCTGGAACATTCGCACAGTTCCTGGCAGCACCAACGGACGGACCGACCCTTCGGTGGGTATCGGCAGCGATGGCACCATCTACGTCGCGTATGCAAACGGTGACGGACGTCCTCGCGTAGCAGTCTCACGCGACCGCGGGCTTACCTTTGCCGACGACCAGGAAGTCGGCTCTCAGTTCGGTATTCAGAACTCAGTCTTTCCCGCAGCGACTGCCGGCGACGGCGACCGGGCAGCGTTCTTCTTCCTCGGCACAGCGACCGCCGGATCCGCAGCAACCGGCACCGACCTCACCTTCGACGGCATCTGGCACGGCTACATCGCCACTACTTACGATCGCGGTTTCAGCTGGGTAACTGTGCAGGCAACTGTTGATCCGATTCAGCGTGGAGTGGTCTGCACGAACGGCACGACCTGCCCTTCCGGCACACGTAATCTTCTGGACTTCAACGATCTCGAAGTAGACCGCAACGGTCGCGCGGTGGCAGCAGCGGCAGATGGTTGTATCACTGCAGAGTGCATCAACGGCGTCGATCGGAAAGGTCCGGCAGGCGTGCCGGACGGAAAAGTGGATTCGTACGACGGAGACGGCTCACGTCGCGCACTCATTCTCCGCCAGTCCAGCGGCAAGGCTCTTTTCTCCTCCTTCGACGTACCGGACGCTCCTTCAGGAGTCACGGCAGTCGCAGTGGGTCGCGGCAATGAGTTCTCGGTCACCGTCAGCTGGACCGACAACTCGAACAACGAAACAGAATTCATCGTGGAACGTGCAACCTCGGCGACTGGAGCCTTCTCCCGGATCGGCGTGACAGCTGCGAATGCGACTTCCTTCACCGATAACTCGGTCACAAAAAGGAAGACCTACTACTACCGCGTTCGTGCAAACAGCGCGAACGGACAGTCAGCGAACTCGAATGTTGCGTCGGTCTACGTAAAGTAACCATCAGCAACCTCAGTAAGAGAGCGGCAGGTAACCCCTGCCGCTCTTTCTTGTGTACTCAGTTATCCTCGAAACAGTTCGCTCGTCAGTACTCCCTCAGGTTTTACGTCGACTCGCAGTCAAGGAGACACTCGCATGAAACGACTCATCGCCATTCTGTTCGCTTTTCTCATTGCATCCCACACGATCGCGGCCACGCTCACAGTTCACGAGGTCATGGGGCTTCGTCCGGGCATGGCTAAAGCAGCTGTGCACGAAGCGCTGAAAGGGAAGGGCGAAATGGAGCGGGAAGAGCGGAAACGCCAGGAGATCTGGAAGCTGCAGGATGAGCGCTACTCCGCTCTCATGCTCGGTTTCGACGAGAAGCTGAACCTGCGCTATGTGACGGCAGTCGCAAAACCAGCGGGAAAGAAAGTCCGATTCAGCGAAGTAATCAACGTGAAGAAAGCGAAGTTGCGCAAGAACGGTGTCAACCATCAGTACACCCTGACTGTGGAGGGCGACGACAGCCATCCGCCGTTTCAAGTAATCGCACGAGGGAAAGACTCCAAGAACATTACGTATCTGTCGCTGAAAGCTGTCGAGAAGTAGCGCGACGCGCGCGACGCAGATCTTTCGTGCAGGGGCGAGCTGCGCTGGCCCGCTCCCCCGGTTGCACTCGCTTCCGGAATCAATCCCTGCAAGCGCATCATCCGTTGGAACCCGGCCACACGCTTCTCGCGATTCCCATGTTCGCAAGCGACTGTGGACATCAGAGTGAATCGCTCCCCGTGAGCCCATGACGTCGAGCGTTAGAAATGCGGGTAGCCGTGAGTGATTGAATGACGTAACTAAACGGGCAGGAAAGTGTAGTTTCGAACTTTTTCTCACTTCTGCTTTCTGCGTTCATCAGAGATAAAGCACGTCACTTCCCTCCCGCAGACCCCGCTTTCGGCTCCGAGGTTCCCCCCGGGACGGGACGATTCAAGCTTTCTTCAAGGGTCCTATTCCATATTGAATTCCAGATGGGCAAGGCCACACCCGCCCAGCCGAGAAATCAACAAGTTGAACAGGAGCCGTCGATGAGAACTCGTTTCGCCTCAAGAACCTCGCGCGTCGTCAGCAGTGCACTGATCGGTCTGGGAATGACGGCCATCGCCGGCTTCGCACCGGTGGCGGAGGCAGCCAAACTCACCGCAAAATTCAACTCGGCGTATGGATGGGTCAAGCCGGGCGAGGCCTATCCCTTCTTCGTGGGCTACGAATCTGGTGCCGCCGGAGCCACAGCCGTCAGTATCAGCGTGACGCTGCCCCCTTCGGCGGTGTATGTCTCGTCGACCCCGGCACCGGCGTCAGGAAATGGGAGCAGCAGTTCGCCGCTGCTCTACAACATCTCCACACTCGCTCCGAACGCCAGCGGCTCGATTCTGATCCGCGCTCGTGCAAAAAGCCTTGCCGAAGATCCGGAGATCATCTGGAAAAATCTCTCGGCGACCGCGACCATGACC
>JBKJUK010000333.1:0-6853 GCA_046590705.1 Thermoanaerobaculia bacterium | reverse complement strand
CCGAAGACCGAAGATGTGACCCCACTGACAATCACGAAGCCCAGAGTTGAAAACTCTGGCCACTGACACTCACTTGCTCCCTGCGAGTCGTGACGTCAGGTGGTACCAGCCGATTCGGATAGTGCCGCGATTCGAGCTCATCGTATGGGAGAGCGGGGTCAAACAAACGGGGGTCACATCTTCGCTTTTCGCACCGCAGACCAGAGTGAGTTAAACCCGCTGAACGAACAACGAAGATGTGACCCCACCACTGCGCGCTGGAACGAACAACGAAGATGTGACCCCACGACTGGGTGACCCCACGACTGCTAGGGAAGCTGCAAGGGTTTGACCTCGGGCACCAGTGAAATGTCCCGCTTGCGGACTTCCATCCGGTACTGCTGGACGTCGGACGCGAAGAGTTCATTGAAGGCGACGAGAGCAGCTCGCAAGCTGTTCTCGCCGTTCGCGAGATATTGCATTTGTGTTTCCGTCGGCGCGTCCCAGGTCGATTCGAGTGCGGAGCCTGGATACTGCAGTTTTCCGTAGGCGTCGGTCTCGGCGACGATGCCTTTCGTTTTCGGCGGGACCCAGAACAGACGTTCGACTTTGTCCAGCTTCTCTTTGAGCTTCGTACCCATCTCCACGAGCGGATCGTCTTTCGTCGTCTCACCGGTTTTCGGTGCGAAGGCCTTGAGTCGTGCGGAAATACTGTCGATGTCGACGCGAGCCTGCTGCATGCGATCCACGGCGTCCGCAATCATCTCCTGCGCTTTACCGTGGCGCTCGAGGGCCGCCCATTTCTGTGATCGGTCAGCCTCGGAGATGGTCCTCTTCTGGTAGGGCATCACGCGCAAGTTCTGCGAAGCGCGGTGTTCTTTGTAAGCGATTGTGACGGTATACACTCCGGGAAGAACTTCAATTCCGCTGCGCGGCTCGTCGGATTCCAATCGCTCTCGTTTCGGCTCACGCCACGCATCACGCGTCATATCCCAGGACGCGCGATTGACTCCCTGGCGTGCCGGAGCCTTAAACGTCCTCAGGACCCGTCCGGAGACGTCCGCGACGCTGATCGTCACACGTGGTCCTTTGGCTTTCTCGCCTTCATCTTCCTTCTTCTCGTCGCCTGGCTTTGCCGCCGTCTTTTCTTTCGGCACATCCGACATCTCCTGCGGAATACCGGTCGATTCGATGAACGGCTTTCGCGCCACTTCGCGCTCTTTTTCTTTGCGGTCCCGCTCCTTTTCATCGTCTGGCAGAGGCAACCCTGGAAGATTCATGGTCCAGGTCAACAGCGAGCCGTAGGGACGGTTGTCGCCGACAAAGTCACCGTCACCAATGAATCGCGCACCGGCAGGTTGACCGACCGGAAATTGCTGCGCCTCGCTGACCTCGAACAGATGCAGCGGCTTACCGACAACCTCCGCTGTCATCGCTCGCAGAGGGCGGATATCGTCGATCACATACGCGGCGCGCCCGTGCGTAGCCACGATCAGGTCATGCTCTCGGGGATGCACCTTGATCCCCGTCACGGCGACGGTAGGAAGACCGGCTGTCCAGCGAAACCAGTTTCGTCCACCGCTGGTCGTAACGAAGAGACCGAATTCAGTTCCGAGAAATAGTAGGTTCGGATCGATAGGATCCTGCTCGATGGCATGTGCGTAACCGCGGACCTCGGGAGTCGTGATCGATCTCCAGCTTTTTCCAAAGTCGTCTGTGCGGTACAGGTACGAGGCCCAATTCGATCGGCGATGATCGTCGAAGACGACGAAGGCGGTGCCTGCTGCATGACGGGATGCATGGATCTCAGGAATCCAGCTGTTCGCAGGGACACCTTTCACGTTGGCTTCCACGCTGGTCCATGAAGATCCACCATCTCTCGATAGATGAATCCTCCCATCGTCGCTACCCGTCCAGATCACTCCCTTCTCCACAGGACTCGGTGCAATGGTCATCAGCGTCGTGTAATTCTCAGCGCCTGTGACATCCGGCGTGATCCCTCCGCTGCGTGACTGCTTCTGCCACTCTTTCCGGTTCGTAGTGAGATCTCCGCTGATGACCTTCCAGCGATCTCCCCGGTCTTCCGATCTGTGCACGAACTGGCTTCCGTAATACACAGCATCAGGATTGAAAGGATCGATGGCGATGGCCGCGTTCCAGTTGAAACGTAACTCGGTACCCTCAGGTGGGGCCGGGCGTATCTGCTTGCGCTCACCCGTCTTCATGTCCCAGCGCATGAGAAAACCTTCCTGACTCATCGCGTAGCCCGTGGTCGAATCGCCCGGAATGGGCAGAGTCGCAAAGCCGTCGCCGAAGCCAACTTCCTGCCAGTCATGCGAGCGGATTCCGCCTGACGTCCGTACGCTGGAAGGTCCTTTCCACGACCCGTTATCCTGCATTCCTCCATACACGTTGTACGGCTGCTCCATGTCGTAATTTACATGGTAAAACTGAGCCAGCGGCAGGGAGGCCACGAAACGCCAGCTTTTTCCTTTGTCTCGACTCTCGGCGATCCCACCGTCGTTTCCGCTGAGCATGTGATTCGAATTGGAAGGATTGATCCAGAGCGCGTGATAGTCGGGATGCACCTTCTCGAACGGCACGAGTACCTTGAAGTTCTTCCCTCCGTCGGTGGACAGACTCATCAGCGTCCAGAGGTTGTAGATGCGGTTCGGATCCCGCGGATCGACCCTGATGTCGGCGAAGTAAAACGGGCGGGGTGCAACGTCATTCTCAGTATTGACCGCGCTCCACTTACGCCCGCCATCTTCCGACCTGAGGAGCGCGCTCTTCTCCGCCTCGACAAGCGCGTAGACGATCTGTGGATTCGACCTCGAGATGTCGAGTCCGATCCGACCAAGTTGCCCCTTCGGCATTCCATCTTCCTCGGTGAGACGCTTCCAGGTCATGCCACCATCGTGACTGACCTGCAGTGAAGAGCCAGGGCCGCCCGAGTTGAAAAGCCAGGGCCAACGGCGGTACTCCCACATGGCGGCGAAAAGTTTGTCTGGATTCGACGGATCGATCAGCAGATCAGCGGCGCCGGTTCGTTCGTTGACGAACAGCACTTTCTTCCAGCTTTTTCCGCCATCTTCCGTCTTGAACACTCCTCGCTCCGCACCCTCGCCCCATGCCTGACCAAGCACTGCAGCCCAGGCCACGTCGGCATTCTTCGGATGAAGCACGATGCGATGGATCCTCTCAGACTTGTCGAGTCCGACGTGACGCCAGGTGCGACCACCATCGATACTCTTGTACATCCCGTTCCCGACAGAAGCGCTATTGCGGGGATTACCCTCCCCTGTTCCTACCCAGACGATGTCGGGGGCCGACTGATTCACGGCAATCGCCCCGATCGCCGCGACCGGCTGATCGTCGAAGATCGGCTCGAAACGCAGACCGCCATCGATCGACTTCCAGACTCCGCCCGTCGCAGCGCCGACGTAAATGATGTTTGTGTTCGACTCCACCACGTCGATCGCCGCGACTCGCCCACTCATTGCCGCCGGACCGATCGACCGCGCTTTCATGCCGGCGAACATGTCAGAGGAGAGGCGTTGCGACGCTCCCGGGACCACCGAAAACAGAATTACAAGTAGCGCAAGTGCGAGACGAATCATTCGTCCTCCATTCAGTCGATCGATTCTAAGGAATTACTTCTCGGCGAGCTTCAACAGGAACGCGAAAATCATTGCAGTATCGCGGTGGCGACGGAAGCGGCCTGAGGCTCCTCCGTGTCCTGCGGTCATGTCGGTTTTCAGCAGCACCAGTTCGTCGCCCTTTTTCATGGCACGCAGTTTGGCGACCCATTTGGCGGGCTCCCAATACTGCACCTGCGAATCGTGAAGTCCGGTGGTGACCAGAAGATTTGGATAGCGCCGCGCTTCGAGCTGATCGTACGGTGAGTACGAGAGCATGTACTCGAAGTACTTCTTCTCATTTGGATTGCCCCACTCGTCGTATTCCGACGTGGTCAGCGGAATGTCAGGCTCGAGCATCGTGGTCACGACATCCACGAACGGAACCTGCGCGACGACGCCGTGGTAGAGATCGGGCGCAATATTCATTACTGCACCCATCAGCAGGCCGCCCGCGCTCCCGCCACGCGCATAGACGCGTTTCGGATCGCCGTACTTTTTCTCCACGAGATATTGCGTGGCATCGATGAAGTCGGTGAAGGTGTTCTTCTTATTGAAGAGCTTCCCTCCCTCGTACCACGCACGCCCCATCTCCTGACCGCCGCGAATGTGCGGCGTCGCGTAGACGAATCCACGGTCGACCAGACTCAGGATCGCGCTGTTGAATCCAGGCTCGGTCGAGATTCCGTAGGAGCCGTACGAATAGACGAACAGCGGCTGCGTTCCGTCGTGCTTGAAGCCCTTTCTGTAGACGAGTGAAACGGGGATCAGCTTTCCGTCTCGCGCTGGTGCAAGGACCCGCTCCGAAACATAGTTCGCGCTATCGAAGTTCGCGCCTGCGGTCTGACGCTTCCGGAGAACTTTCTCTTTCGTCCGAACCGAGTAATCAAACACCGACTGCGGAGCGGTCGGCGAAGCGTACTCGAAACGAAGCACATCGCTCGCGGGCTCGCGATTGTCTCCCAGGTAAGCCACGTAAGTTGGGTCGTCGAAGGTGAGCGACTGCTCTGTTCGATGTCCCATCAGAAGGCGGATTCGCGCCAAACCGCCGCGGCGTTCTTCGACGGCGATGAAGTCGTTGAACAACGCAAAGTCTTCCAGGTACGATTCGTCGCTTCCCGCAATCACCTCGGACCAGTTGCCTCGTGAAGTTGTAGCGTCGCCTGTCTTCATGAGACGGAAGTTCGACGCGCCATCATTGGTCCGGATGTAGAAATTTCCAGCCAGATGATCGATTGCGTACTCACGACCCCGCGAGCGCGGCTCGAAAATGCGAACCGGTGCCAGTGGGCGATCGGCATCGATCAGCTGCGCTTCATCAGCCATGGTCTGGCTCGATGAGATGACGATGAAGCGGTCCGAGGTGGTCTTCGATAGGCCGAGTGAAAAGGTGTCGTCCTTCTCTTCGAAGATCAGAACATCCTTCGACGAATCAGTTCCGAGTTCGTGACGGAAAACCTTGTACGAACGGAGCGTGTCGGGGTCCTGGCGCACATAGAAAAAATGCTTTCCGTCGTTTGCCCACTGTGCGTTCGGCGTGACTTTCGTAATGGTGTCGGGAAGCAGCGCACCCGTCTTCAGATCGCGGAAACGCATGGTGTAGAAGCGGCGCCCCACATCGTCGGCCGCGAAGGCCACCACATCGTTGGTTGGACTCACCTTCACGCCAGCCACATCGAAGTAGCCTTTGGCCGGTGCCAGCGCGTTCACGTCGACCAGGATTTCTTCTGGTGCATCCACGCTACCTTTTCGACGCGTGTGAATGGCGTACTCTTTTCCCTGCTCGTAGCGGACCTGATAGTAATAGCCGGAATCGAGAACAGGGACCGAAGAATCAACCTGCGGGATTCGCGCGACGATCTCCTGATACAGCTTTTCCTGCAGTTCCGCCGTTGGCGCCAGCACGCTCTCCGTGTAGCGATTCTCTGCTTCCAGATACGAGATGACTTCAGGGTTTTCTCGTTCCTTCAGCCAGTAGTAATTGTCGATGCGAGTACTGCCATGAAGCTCGAGTCGCTTCGGCTTGACGGCTGCGACTGGCGGCGTCGGCGCCGCCATAGGAGGCTCCGACGCAACCGCGGGAGCATCTGAGGTACTGGACTGCGTAGTGGACTGCGTGGCGCAACCTGCGACGATAGAAAGCGAGACGAGTGTAGTAATGACGAGTTTCAAGGGAAACCTCCGAGTACGCCGGACATCATAACGTTCTGAGGGCGTGGCGCCCGCGCGGAAGAGAGCCTTCCAGTTCCCTCTCCCCGCGATGCAGTGGATAAGCACGGAACTCTGTTCGGGGAGAGGGCCAGGGAGAGGGGAGCGAATGACACGAATGCCGAGTGTCTGGAGATATTCGGTGCGACGCTCGTCGGAGATCCGCCCGCCTTCGACAAAGAGCGGCGCCCCATCGACCTCGATCAATCAAGGGAGAAAGGGGGTGAATTACTTCCCCTCTCCCTGGCCCTCTCCCCGAAGACGAGCATCGACGTAGCGCGATCTGTTCGGGGAGAGGGAAGATGCGCGATGATCGCGTCTCAGTTCCCTCTCCCCGCGATGACCTAGATTGCACACGATCGTGTTCGGGGAGAGGGCTAGGGAGTGGGGAGACTCAGCTCCCCACGACGCTCTACGATACAGCGAGTGATCTGACACGCGACGCTTCCGGATTACTGATCACTGCACTATTCTCGAAGCGAATGACACGAATGCCGAGTGTCTCGAGATATTCGGTGCGACGCTCGTCGTAGACCTTCCCGCCTTCGACAAAGTGCGGCGCCCCATCGACCTCAATTGCCAGCTTGATTCGCGCGCTGTAGAAATCAAGGTAGAAAGGGCCGGCCTGGTGTTCGCGTCTGAAATGCTCGCCGAGACCTCTACGGCGCAACATGGCCCAGACAATTCGCGCAGCGTCTGTGAGCGCTCCACGCATCTGTCGCGCCCGGACGACTCGATCCTCCCTGAACCGCAGCTGATCACGCATCTCGACGGAAGAGTACCTCGGCTCCCCTCTCCCTGGCCCTCTCCCCGAAGACGAGCATCGACGTAACACGATCATGTTCGGGGAGAGGGTTAGGGAGAGGGGCACACCTTGTGCGATAGAATCGCGCGGCTTGTCCGAGATCATTCGCGGCGCTTGTCCGCACGACTGCCCTGACACCTGCTCGATGCTGGTTACCGTCGAGGACGGGCGCGCCGTCAAGGTGGCAGGGGATCCTGACCATTCCTTTACCAACGGCTTCCTC
>JBKJUK010000316.1:0-3477 GCA_046590705.1 Thermoanaerobaculia bacterium | reverse complement strand
GAGCACAGGCAATCCTGCCTGTGACGAGACCAACTGACTTCGAAGGGAGAGGTGGTGAACGCAAACCATGACTGAGATCGCCCTTTTGAGAGAAGCATTCTGACTGGCGCCCACCGCACTGCACCGCCGTTGACCCTTTTCTTACTTCATCGTTCTGCGTTCTGAGTTTAGCGTTCATCAGTTTCAGCTACTCTCGCACGCGACCCTTGCCCGATGCCGAGGCAGCGTTATTCCTGATGCTCGGGATGGCCTTCGAGGCAGGTTCGTCGAATGCCTCAGGATGAAGGTAGAAGCCACGCTCTTCAGCAGCCTTGTCGACTTCGACCTGCACACGATTCTTCTCGGCGAACCTGTCGTGACGAACACCCATGACTAGCCAGGACACTTTCAGTCCCGGCTGCCCACCTGAAATCATGAACTGGTTTCCGTTGATCTCGCTGGCGATGTAGACCGGGGAGTAGCCGCCGATGCAGGTCAGCTGGTACCGGAACTGACGATTCAACGCCTCGAAGTATTCAGGCATGGTGACCACACCACTGCCTGAGGCGTCGAGTACCACGACGCCGTTGTACATGTTCATCATGTCAGGCGACTCGACGAAGGAATGATAGAGGTACTTATTTTCCGGATCGAGGGGATGATCGATCTTGAAGGTGCCGCTGCCTTTGGAGATGCTGCCGGTGATGGCGACGTTGCCGATAAATCGACCGGCCAGTCCCGCGCCGACGGACTGCCCGTAGACGGCGTTGCCACTGCTCGTTGAGCCGTAGACGCCGTCACCTGTGTCGCTGAAGCCAGCCACGCCCTTCCCAGCTAAGGCGCGGCCATACACACCAAACGAAGCTGTGCTCGCAGTCAGGTTCGTTGCTTCGATGCCATCTCCGCCCAGGACGTCGGACTCTGTGCGGATGCCGTCGCTGCCTACACCTGCTACATGCAGCTTCGCAAGCGAGCTCGTAGTGCCGATACCGACTCGTCCATTGGCGCTGCTTCCAAACAGCACTCGATTGGTGCCTGCAAAGAAGCTGAAGTTGATGCCGTCGGACTGCAGGTAACCGCCACTGCCGTCGACTCCCAGACCGACCCGTCCGTTTGGATTCTGAAAGATGCCTACGCCCTGGTTCACCGGATCGACTACATGCAGCGCATTGCTAGGGGCGCTGGTACCAATCCCCACTTTCCCCCCGTTGTAATAAATGCTGCTGCCGTTTGTCAGCCATTGAGCCGACGCTGCCGGGACGAAAAGAACGGTGATTGCTGCCAACAGGCTTGGTGCGATTGAATTTTTCACGAGAACTCCTTTTTCAGAATGGGGTTCATGATTTACGCAACGCCGCAAGTTCCTGCGTGTGCTCAGAGTGGAGATCACTGTCACTGCCGCAATCGATCCTTCTTTCCTGCGCCGGCAGAGAGATCTCTGCGAATACTTGGAATGGCCCGATCGGAGGTCATGTCGAACGCCTCCGGATGCAGGTAAAACCCGCGCTCTTCCGGCGCCTTTTCCACTTCGACCTGCACACGATTCTTCGCGGCGAATCGGTCGTGCCGGACACCCGTGACCATCCACGAGACTTCCAATCCCGGTGCTCCTCCGGCGATCGTAAACTGGTTCGCATTGATCTTGGAGGCGATGTAAACGGGGGAGTAGCCACCGATGCAGGTCAGCTGGTATCGAAACTGCCGATTCAGCGCTTGGAAATATGCGGGCATGGTGACCACGCCGATCCCCGAGGCGTCGAGTGTAACGATGCCGTCGTAGATGTTCATCATCTCGGGCGACTCGACGAAGGAGTGGTAGAGGTATTTATTCTCGGGATCGAGCGGATGATCGATTTTAAACGTGCCGCTTCCTTTGGAGATGCTGCCAGAGATTTCTACATTGCCGGTGAACCTGCCCGCTACCGAGCCGAGCGCGCTGGCCGCCCCTGTAATTGCAGCACCATTCGCCGTAACGCTCGTTGCAGAGACCCCATACTTTCCGTTGGCAATGACCGCAGATCCTGACGTTGCTTCTGCAATGATTCCCCAGCTACCCGTGTTATTTCCGGTGTTGACGATTTCCATCGCCGTGCCGCCGGGGAAGTTCGTCGACGCTCGCAGCGCGTAGTATTCCGTCGAAACAACGTCCAGTGGTGCCGAGGGAAAGGTGGTGCCCATACCTACTCGCCCGTTCGCGCTGCTTCCAAAAAGCACGCGCTTCGTACCGGCGAAAAAGCTGAAGTTGATGCCGTCAGCCTGGAGGTAACCACCACTGCCGTCGACTCCCAGACCCACCCGTCCGCTCGGATTCTGAAAGATGCCGACGCCCTGGTTCACCGGATCGACTACATGCAGCGCATTACTAGGTGCGCTGGTACCGATTCCCACTCTGCCGCCGTTGTAGTAAATGCTGGTGCCGTTGGTCAGCCATTGGGCTGACATTGAGGAAGCCAGCAACATGGATGACGCGATCAGGGAACCGAGTACAAAGTTTTTCATCAGGAGCTCCTTCCTTTGCTTGTTCGATGGCAATTGCGACCAGTTGCAAAGTTCAACTGTTTGGACGTGCTTTTCTCTGCGCCATCGGGCCATCGTGACGGAGGCTGGGGATGACGCGATCGGCCGGTTTTCCACGTTCCTCGGGATGCAGATAGAAGCCGCGTTCTTCCGGTTCTTTTTCCACTTCGACCTGCACACGATGCTGCTCAGCGTACGGATCTCGTCTTACACCCATGACCAGCCAGGACACTTTCATCCCTGGCTTTCCGCCTGCGATCTGAAACTGGTTATTACTGATCTCGCTGGCCACATAGACCTGCGCATAGCCGCCCACGCAGGTCAGCTGGTATTGAAACTCCCGATTGAGCGCTTCAAAGTAGGCAGGCATGGTCACCAGTCCGCTGCCCGAGGCGTCGAGGACGACACTGCCGTTGTAGAGATTCATCATGTCGGGCGATTCAACGAAGGAGTGGTAGAGGTACTTGTTCTCCGGATCGAGGGGATGATCGATTCTGAAAGTGCCGCTCGCCTTGGAAAGGCTGCCTGAGATTTCGACGTTACCGGCGAATCTGCCTGCCAGGGTCCCCACTATGTTGGCCGCACCGAGAATTGCGGCTCCATTGGTGATATCGCTCAGTGCATAGACTCCGAACTTTCCGATCGAGACGGTGCCGTAACCTATTCCAGCATCCGCAAATAAACCGTAACCCGACGGAGAATTTCCGGAATTTACCACCTGCATCGTGGTTCCCCCCGGAACACTCGTTATTCCTTTAATCGCGACACTGGTCGTGGAGTCGTTGACTTCTAATTTCGCAAATGGTGCAGTCGTCCCTATTCCGACTCTGCCGTTGGCACTGTTTCCGAAGAGAACGCGCTGACTCCCTGCGAAAAAACTGAAGTTGATGCCATCGGCCTGAAGGTAGCCACCGCTGCCATCCACGCCAAGTCCGACCCGGCCGTTAGGATTCTGAAAAATGCCCACTCCCTGGTTCACAG
>JBKJUK010000193.1:0-12366 GCA_046590705.1 Thermoanaerobaculia bacterium | reverse complement strand
AGTCAGGCCCCTCATCGGGGTAACGAGTGCGAAGCGCTGCGACGTCCGGAGCGAACTTCAGATCTCGGTCCTTTCTGGCCCTTGCCACTTCGTCTGAGCCGAAGGCACTGAAAAAGTTGACCATGATCACGCCGCCATTCTTTGCCGTGGCCCGGAGCATGTCGTCGGACATGTTTCGCGGGACGTCCGCAATCGCCCGCGCTGATGAGTGGGAGGCAATGACCGGTGCCTGCGAGGTGGCAATGGTGTCGTAGAAAGTCTTGTCGCTCACGTGTGAGATATCCACCATCATGCCGAGACGATTCATCTCGAGCACGACTTCCCGGCCGAAATCGGTGAGTCCGTTGTGCTTTGGCTCCTGCCCCGAGGAGTCTGCCCAGTTGTTGTTGTTTGTGTGCGTGAGCGTCATGTAACGGGCACCCAGACGGTAGAAGCCTCGGAGAAGGGCCAGTGAATCTTCGATGGCGTGGCCACCTTCGATGCCTATGAGAATGGCTCGCTTCCCGGTGGGTACGATGCGCTCGATGTCTGCGCTCGAACGGGCGAAGGTGGCCTGGTCCGGACTGCGCTCCACCATCTCGTGAATCGTTTCCATGATCTTCAGACAGAACGCAGCAGCGCCCTTTCCGGCATACCTGGCAGGGACGTAGGCCACGAAGAACTCCGCGTCGAGGCCTCCAGCTTTCATCCGTGGATAGTCGAGATGTCCCCGAGTGTTGCTGACACCGAGATCGAAAGGAGATTCCAGGTACTCGGTCGGTGTGTCGGCATGTGTGTCGACGACGAGAGCCGACATGTGGAGTGCAGACGAGCGGGCCGCCGGAACTGATCCGTCGTTTGCGGGTACAGTGGCACAGGCCGACATCATCACCACGAGTGGAAGTAGTGCGAAACGGATTTTCATCTGGTCTCCCGTAGGCGTGCATTGTAACGGGAAGCCTGGTTTGTGAGGGTGTGTCTTGCGCGCGCCCGCTCTCCAATGACTGTTGAGAAATCAGCCGGGGGAGCGGGCGAACGCAGTTCGCCCCTACGTCACGTCACGGGGATGAGGTCGGACCTAGTGATTGCCTGCGGGCTCGGAAATGCTCTCGATGACGTTCGCGATTTTCTTCGATTCGTCGGACTCGGTTGCAACGTCGGCCTGCGCGATGATGCCGACGATTCTGTCCTCAGCATCGACCACCGGCACCCGACGAACCTGCTTTTCGCTCATCAGCTTGAAAACTTTGTCCAGATCATCGTCTTCACGGACCGTGAAGATTCGGCTCGACATCACTTGCGAAACCTCGACCTCGGCTGGAACCTTGCCTTGCGCTACGGCTCGAATCACGATGTCCCTGTCAGTGACGATCCCGATCACCTTGCCGTTACCGGCCACCTCTACGACTGGGACTGCTCCGATGTCGTGGTCGCTCATGAGCTTCGCGAGTTCCTGCAGATTGGCAGTACCAGCGATTGTTTTTACACCAGTCGTCATGATGTCGCGAACACGTTCGTTTCCTTTGTTGTGAGCCATCAATTCCTCCGTCTACTGCTTGCTGGACTCTTAGCAATTGATGTGCCCCGCGACGGCGTGTGCAGCGCAAAAAACGCGCTTCTAAATACTGAATGTCCGCCGCGAGAGTGTTCAGCTGCGTTTCCAGCAGGCTCAACCCTGCGCCTCGCATCCAGGCCGCTTTTCACGTCCTCGCCACGAAACATCGTGAGAAATATGGGTTGAGACTCAGAAAGCGAATCGGATTCCGCCGGAAGCGGTGATGAACCGGTACTCTTTCTCGAATGCAGCCCAGTGATAGGCAAGCTCACCGGTGAGCCCGAATCTGCGCGTGACCGGAAATGTGGCGTTCACTCCGCCCGCCAGGCCGTAGTTGGTCTCGCTCTCACCGCCGCCGCGCTGCCGGTACATGGAAGGGCCGGCGAACAGGCTGGTCGAACCGAAGATCTCGTAAAAGCGATACTCGATGAGCGCCTGAACGTAGTCGATCTCGCCGGCCCGGGTCACGAACCTGGAGGGAGTCGAGGTCTCGAAGCGGAGGTCTTCAGCGTCGGCCTGTCCCGCCTTGAGCTTCAGCGCCGTTCCCGGCTCGAGTTCGAGCGAGTAATAGATTTCACGGATACCGCTGCTGAAGTCGAGTTCGATGTTATCGGCAGCAGAGGTGGCTCCACCGAGGTTGAACCCCACTGCGGAACTCTGCGCCTGAATCGCGGGCGTCAGGAAGGTGATCAGAGTAACGGAAAGAAGAAGTCGTTTCATGGGCCTCACTATATGCAATCGAACAGGTGCTTTCAAATCGTCGATCTCCTGGTTGTCGTGCAGATCCAAATCAAATACTTCGAAGCGAAACAAGGAAACCCCTGCTTCGTGTGCTCACTCGGAATGACGGCCGCTTGCAGAACTCAATTGAAAGCTGATCGTGGTCTTCACGCGATAAGATGATCGCGTGCTTTCGACTCTCACCAGAACCGTCATTACCTCCATTGGACGCGAGTTGGGCAGAATCGTTCTGCAGTCGGACTGCGTCATCTGCAGGAAGGATCTCCCATGGAAACGGCGCGTCGGTTCGTGCTGTCTCGAATGCTGGGAGGCGCTCCCTGAGATCAAGGGTGGTAAATGCCGCAAATGTGCTGTCCTGATCGGCGTTGCCAGTACAGACTCGAGCCGTCCGATCTGTATCGAGTGCAGTAGTGGCAGCAGTTCTCTCGACTGGATCGAGGCATGGGGTGATTACTCTTCGGGGTTGGAGGCGGCCATTCGGGCGTTCAAATTCGAAGGGCATTCGTTTCTGGCCGCTCCCATGGCCGATCTGCTGGTGAGGACGCTGCAAATGCGGGCAGATCTTTCCTTTGACTGCGTGAGTACGATTCCAATGGACCGGGGACGACTCAAGCGCCGCGGATACAATCAGGCTCTGCTGCTTGCGCGCGAAGTCGCAGCGCTGACCGCGCTTCCTCTCCGCCCGTCACTTCTCTCTCGAAGCCGCACCGCACCGCCCCAGTCGTCGCTTTCCCGCGCGGGAAGGCAGGAGAACGCGCGCGGAGCCTATCAGGCAGAGGAAAACGTGCGCGGTTTGTCGATTCTGCTCGTGGATGACGTCTGCACGACGGGTGCGACTCTCGAGAACTGCGCTCGACCACTTATGGCTGCGGGTGCGGAGCGAGTCTGTGCGATTACTCTTGCCAGGGCTTCATTGACCAGCTGAGGTTCTATACTCATCGCGTGATGCCGGCCTGAACTGCGGACTCGACAGTCTGCCTTTCATTTCGTGCTGATCAAAACTTTTTCGAGGCGATCAATCGCATGATCATGCGTGCTTTTTTTATCAAGCTCTCAGAGAGCAGAGCTTTACGGTCGATGGCCGAAAAATCGTTTCTCGGGCAACGAATGTCCCGCCGCTTCGTGGCCGGGATGAGTGTGGAAGATGCCCTGTCCGCCACCAGAGAGGTGAACCGCCTCGGGATGAGTGTGAGCGTCGACAATCTCGGCGAGAACGTCACGAACGCGGCCGAGGCCAAAGAAAGCGCCGAGCTTTATCACCAGATGCTCGAAGCGATCGCGGGAGAGAAGCTGAACGCCAACGTGAGTTTGAAACTCACGCACATGGGACTCGATGTCGATCCGGAACTTGCCCATGCCCTGAGCAGTAACCTGGTCGGCCATGCGGCTCGCGCTGGGAACTTCGCGCGCATCGACATGGAAGGTTCGGCCTACACGCAGAAGACTCTCGACTTCGTGCGCAAGCTGCACGCGGAGCCGGGGAATGCCAACGCAATCGGAGCAGTGATTCAGTCCTACCTGAGGCGGAGCGAGCAGGATGTTCGTGAACTCTGCGCGGAAAAAATCAGGATCCGTCTCTGCAAGGGTGCGTACAAGGAACCCGCTTCAATCGCGTTTCCTGACAAAGCCGACGTCGATGCGAATTACGTCAAACTCATGCAGATCATGCTTCAGAGCGGCGTGTATCACGGCATCGCCACGCATGACGAGAAGATGATCGAGGCCACGATCGCTTTTGCCAGGAAAGAGTCCATTCCGCCGAGCGCGTTCGAGTTTCAGATGCTGTATGGAATTCGCCGGGATCTTCAGCAGAAGCTCGTTCGCGACGGATGGAATGTTCGTATCTACATTCCATTCGGAAGCGAATGGTATCCGTATCTCATGCGGCGACTAGCGGAGAGGCCGGCCAACGCTATTTTCATTCTGAAGAATCTGTTTCGGTAGGCGGTATGAGCGGACTGATGAAAGCAGAAGGCAGAACGCAAAACGATGAAGTAAGAAACTGGAAGTGGACCGGCGGGCCGCCCTTGCGGCAGGCGCGCGCATCCTCGAGATCGTGACCGGAGAAAAAGGAGTTAGACAACGGGTTCTGCTTCTGCCTGGACTCGGTAACTCCGGTCCGGATCACTGGCAGTCGCACTGGGAGAAGGCCAATCCTGAATTCACACGCGTGGAGCAGAGGGATTGGTATACGCCTTCGGCCGAGATCTGGGTGGAACAGCTTAATCGCGAGATTGTCTCCAGCTCAACCCCAGCGATTCTGGTTGCGCATTCTCTCGGTTGCTCGCTGGTGGCGAGGTGGTCTCGAGAGCATCGAGGACCGGTGGCCGGTGCAATGCTGGTCGCTCCCAGTGACGTAGAGGCTGCAATCTACCCGGCTGGAACGACGGGATTCACTCCGATGCTGGTCGAGTCGCTGCCATTCAGAAGCATCGTTGTAGCAAGCAGTGACGATCCCTGGGTTTCGGTAGAGCGAGCGACGGAGTTTGCCCGGGGGTGGGAATCGGAATTTGTTCTGCTGGGACCTAGAGGTCACATTGGAAGTCTGGCCATGCTCGGCCTGTGGCCTGAGGGTAGAACGATACTGCAGGTGTTACTGAACGCCTGACAACGCGCAGCAGTGTACGATCTACGCTACGAACATAGGATAAAAGCCTGAACAGAAGCCTGTCGTTGCCGAGAGCGCGGCACGATTGCGCCTATGGCCCAACGTCGATCTCAGGCTGGAAGATCGTTTCATATGTGAAGCGGGCCTTCGGATGGCCAGTCACTTATGCAGTTTGTTCCCTGCATCAGCTTTGTCAGCGAGGAGTCGTTGAGAGAGCTAAAGCGCTGATGTCAGCGCGATCGATTCGCGCACTGGTCGGCGGGAGTCCATGGGATCTCGGTAGGTATGTCCCAGTAGAGATCCGCGACCTTTCCATCAGCATTGACCAGCACCGCCAGGTACTGCGTGACCGCCTCGTCCGAGGTGATCCAACTCACGATGCGTTGCTCGCGCAGGAGACCGTCTCGGGTGGGAATTCCCAGGGAGGCCCTCAGTTCGGCCTCGGTTGTCTCACAGAGCACGATGGAACGGATGACATTCTGGATACCTTTCGCGTGTTCCCCTGCTGCGGAGTCGGAACGCGGTGACGTATGTGAGCAACCAGCGGATAGAAGGAGGGAAGCCAACAGGAGTGCGAGTCTCATGAATTCACACTACCATAGCGACTGCAGCGGAGAGTCAGGTTCGGCGGAACCAGGCTAATGCTCGCTGTGAAGCATGCGCGTCGACCGAATCGCAGGCAATCCTGCCTGTGGAATTCTTATGGCTAGAGGGTGCCTGCGAGGTTTCCAGGGCGGCCTGCGAAAACCGCGACGGTCTCGCCCATGCGCAGGATTCGCCTCGCGTAGACAGGAGAACTTGGGGTCAGAACTTGGGGTCACGTCTTCGTTTTCCGTTCACGATCAGTTACAAATCGCATCAGGCAACAGAAGACCGAAGATGTGACCCCGCCTGCATCCAGCCTGACGGCCCATGGCGTTAAGTTAGTGGATTTTGCTTCGGCCTTTCGCGCCGGAGGCGCGCAAGAGGGTAGCCGGTGGGCGAAGCGAAGCGCCGCCACCGGTTCCACCGAGATACCGGTTTACCGCCCCGGCAGGGGCGGCAGAGTGACGCGGCCATGCAGTCCCGGTTCCCGAGTAGCCGGTCTAGCATGAAGCGGGCTCGGGCCACTATCCGTGCTTATTCTGTCGCCCCGCCGGGGCGGGCTATGTCTGTTGGCAGCTTACCGGTGGCGGCGCTTCGCTTCGCCACCGGCTACCCTCTGCCGCGCCTCCGGCGCGAAATCACCGGCCCGCCGTAGGAATGGCAGTCGCAGCGGCGACGCAATTCGGATTTGTATTCGCCCTTACAGGAAGAGATCCGCTGCTGCGCGCGAGACCGGCTCGTTCGTCTTAACTTAACGCCATTGAGGCCTGACGGGCCTGGGCTAAGTCGATGCCGGGCCTCCGGCCCTGTGGACGGGTCCATGCACAGACTCGGGACATTGACTCATTACAATTCTGGTCAGGACAATTTGGTCAGGACAACTCTGGTCGAGACAAGTCTAATAAAGACAACTCTGTTCAAAACAACTCTGTTGCGTTATTCGAGGCACATCTTTGCGCCATGACGAATCGGGTTGCGCCATGATGCAGTCCGTCAGCGGTAAATTCACGCAGCAACTCAGGGAATCCTTTGCCACTTCTCGTCATACCTTTGATCGTTCTGCTGGTTCTTCTATTCGTACTTCTGTCGATACCGATCATGTTGGTCCAGCGCTACCGTGTCGGCACCGCTCGCAGGCGAGCGCGGATGTGGATGGTGAAGTTCAATTTCTACGCGGTCGTTGTTTCAGTTTCGATCTTTTTTCTCTCCGCAGCTCTCAGCAACATCTGGATCGAGAACGCTCTCGCCTACGCTTCGGTCGGCCTCGTGGCCGGAGGTCTTCTCGGCCTGCTCGGCCTTATGGCGACACGATGGGAACTCTCACCCGGCGTTCTTATCTACACGCCCAGCCGGTTGCTGGTCCTGTCGATCACGCTACTGGTCATCGGGCGGATTGGATACGGTTTCTGGCTGGGGTGGCAGAGCTGGAACTCGACGGGCTCAGGAGTCTCTTCGTCCTGGATCGCAGGATCAGGCATCGCCGGTTCTCTCGGCGCGGGTGCACTGGTCCTCGGTTACTACCTCGTTTACTGGGCCGGCCTTCGCCGAAAGCTGGCTCTAAACTTCCTTGGCTGAGCGAGGCCGTAGTAGATTCGGGCCGGGGTTTGGGGCCGGAGGCCGGAGTAGAAGCAGAAAAGCCCTTCGCCTCGCCGTGAGCATGATCCATATGAGGAGTGCAGGTTGGTGACGTGTAGGACGCAGGATTGAAAATTCTTAGATTTTGCGTGACGGCCCCATATTTGAAGACGGATGCGAAAGGTGTACGGAGGATAGGTTCATGATGACGAGCGTACAGGCGGTGAGGTCCAGGAAATCAGGCGAGTCTCCTATAACCCTTCGAAGTCGAGTGCTCGCGCTGTCGGCAGTGCTTACCTTAGTGGTCGGCGTGGAGCCGATGCTGGCTCAGGGAGCTCCGAAATCGACGACTCCTTCGTCGATCGCTGCGCCGGTGAGTGTGACCGAGGTGGCCAGTGGACTGGTGCATCCCTGGGGACTTGCTGCGCTCCCTGATGGACGCATGCTGGTGACAGAACGGCCGGGCCGTCTGCGATTTGTCTCGAAGGACGGACAGCTTTCGACGCCGATTCAGGGCGTCCCTGCAGTCTATGCGGAAGGTCAGGGCGGTCTGCTCGATGTGACCATCGACCCGGCCTTTGCGCAGAACAAGTTGATCTATCTTTCCTACTCAGAAATATCAGACAGCCTTGCTGGCACGGCCGTGGCTCGCGGCAAACTGGAGAATCAATCGCTGACGGATGTTCGAGTGATCTACCGGCAGCATCCCAAGGTCAAGGGCGCGGGTCACTTCGGCTCGCGCATCGTCTTTCGTCGCGACGGCACACTCTTCATCACGCAGGGTGAGCGAATGAGTTACAGCGAACAGGCCCAGGATCTGGCTTCGGGTCTCGGAAAAATCGTGCGCATCAAAAGCGATGGCACCATTCCGAAGGACAACCCGTTCCTCAACCGGAAAGGAGTGAGACCGGAGATCTGGTCGTACGGACATCGCAACGTGCAGGCTGCCGCGCTCGATCCTGCTACCGGCGATCTGTGGGAGATCGAACATGGACCGAAAGGCGGCGACGAATTGAATCGTGCGCAGGCCGCGCGTAACTACGGCTGGCCGATCATCACCTACGGCGTGAATTATTCAGGAACGAAGGTAGGTGAAGGCATCACCGCGAAAGCCGGGATGGAGCAGCCAACGTTCTACTGGAACCCTGTGATTGCCCCGTCCGGCATGATCTTTTATACCGGGAACGTCTATCCTCAATGGAAAGGAAGCATCTTCGTGGGATCGCTGGCTCCCGGCGCCCTGGTGCGACTCACCATGCGAAACGGACGCGTTACCCAGGAAGAGCGGTACCTTGGAGAACTGAACGAAAGAATCCGAGAAGTAGCGCAGGGCAGCGACGGAAAGATCTACCTCCTCACCGACAGCAAAAACGGTCGAATCCTACGATTAGACCCGCTAAAGAAGTAAGCCGTCTCATTCAACATTCTCCATTCCGTCCATGGGCTCACTTCTCTCGCTATTCACAGGTAAACCCGCTCGCCGAGCGGTCGAGACAATCACGCCCCAACGAACGTTCGCCGACGTCATTCTTCCACCCGCGACACGCAGAACTCTGGAAGACGCGCTGGCCGAGGTGCGGAACCATGCTCTGATTTTCGGCCGGTGGGGACTGGGGGAGAGGCATTCGTCGGGACTGGGGCTCGCCTTCAACTTCGCAGGCCCACCCGGAACCGGCAAGACCATCTGCGCAGAAGCAATCGCCAACGCTCTGGGGATGAAGTTACTGGTGGTTGATTACGCCGAAGTCGAGTCGATGTGGATGGGCGAGACACCAAAGAATATCGCTGGCGTATTTCGCTCTGCGGCGGAACAGAACGCTGTGCTCTTTTTCGACGAGGCTGATTCGATCGCGGCACGACGATCAACAGGGGTGAATCTTCCGCAGCAGCGCGAAGGCAATCTCAGTGTGAACGTGCTCCTGCGGGAACTGGAGATGTTCAACGGGGTAGTGATCTTCGCGACCAATCTGGCGGCAAACTTCGATCCCGCCTTCGAGCGAAGAATTCGCACACATGTCAAATTCGAGATGCCCGGCGTCGAGGAGCGTGAGCGCATCTGGCTCGTGCAGTTGCATCCCAGAAAAACTCCTCTGGCCGAGGACGTCGACTTCAAATTCCTCGCGCAACAGAATGTGATGAGCGGAGGAGAAATTCGAAACGCCGTCATCAAGGCTGCTGCGGCTGCCGCTGCCGAGCCTGGGCCAGACAGCGGAAAAGCCATTCATCAAAGGCACTTTCTGCAGGCCGCCTCCGACGTGCTTGCGGCCAAAATCGTGATGCAGCAGTCACTGTTCGAGGGAACGAGCGAACAGGATCTTTTCGTTCAGCGTTCAGTCGAGATGCTCACAGAGCAACTGAGAAATCGACTTCTGCTAATCGGTGGGTTGTCCGCGCTGGCACTGGTTGCGGCGGTGATCGCGGTGTTGATCGCAGTGACCTGAAACGCGAAATCCGCACTGCGCCGAGTTTCGTTCTGGGCGACGTCATTCCGATGAGCCGCGTATTCTGTCAGCGTCTCGCAACCCTGACTGCGAAGAGGAATCTCTGGTCCCCGCCGAATCGGTGTATCGGTACGACCGCGCGGCGCGGAACGGAGATTCCTCTTCGCACTTGCACCGCGCACACCTGCCCGAGCTTCGCCTGCTCATCGGAATGACGCGAACGCGATCACTCGAAAGCCCTCTTCAGGAATGCGGTCGTATCACGGCGCCTCCGCTTTAGGCATCTCCCACCCCCTCGGTCTGCGTTATCATTCACTACAGTCACTGCAGCGGAGTACCAATCAACCTTTCAGGGGGATCTCATGGCAAAAGGCAACAACGCTCAGAAGAAAGAAACCAAGAAGCCGAAGAAAGATGCGGGAAAAGGTGCGGCCAAGGGCGCGAAGAAATAATGTCGCGCATGTGATGAGGCGGGAACCCTCGCCTCATCACATACGTCGTGCGATCAGCCTGACGATCCACAGCAGTTCGTATCGAGACCGAAAACATGGGTAACTCTGCAGATCAGCTGATTTATCAGGCAGTCATGCTGCTTGAAGACGAGGGCGATCTGGACGGCGCGATTACCGCGCTCGACGACGCCATCGGGCTGGCCGGGATCGCCGGGTTCAAGCTTCAGGAGTTGCGCGCGCGGCTTCTTCTTGGTGAAGTACTCCTTCAGCTCGAGCGTCATGAGGAAGCCCGGGAGCACTTCGCAAAGGTCGTGATCCTCGCTGCGAATTTCGAAAGCGAGGGAGAGTCGGTCGACGTGGAACTCCGGACAGCATCACAACTTCTCGAACTCTGCGTGGATCGAACCGATCCGAAGCAGCTCCCGGAGAACTGAATGATGCCTGGTGCCGATGGAGTTGGCGAGGAGCAACGCGACGCAGCGGAGCGCTACGAGGCTCTGGTTCGCAGACCCGCTGATGCGCAGGAACTCTGGGGTCTGCGGTCCGCTGAGGGCTGGCTCCTGCTGGGGGACGGCGGGGAACAGGAGGCGTTTCCGGTCTGGCCTCGAGAAATCTTCGCAGGGAGGTACGCCGCCTCGAATAAATGTGAAGAGGTCCCGGAGAAGATCGAGTTGAATGTTTTCCTCGCGGAAATGCTGCCGCAGCTTTCTGAAGATGGTGTTCTCGTTGCCGTCTTTCCGGTGGCCTCAAATCCAGGCATCGTGGTCAATGCTTCTGACCTGCGCGCGCATCTCGAACTCGAGCAGAGCAACGAATAGCAAATTGTGAGATTGGAATGATCATTCTTCAGACCGAGCGACTCATCCTCCGACGCCTTCAGGAGAGCGACGCCGCCTTCATGCTGGTGCTGCTGAACGATCCCGACTTTCTGGCGAACATTGGAGATCGAGGAGTTCGCACGCTCGACGACTCCATGAAGTACCTGCGTGAGGGTCCGATGGCCAGCTATGCGCTGCACGGTCACGGACTGTACCGCGTGGAACTGCGGTCCAGCGGTGCGCCCGCAGGAATCTGCGGTCTGTTACATCGGGAGTCTTTGAAAGAGGTGGATGTAGGTTTCGCATTTCTTCCTGAATTCCGAGGCTGCGGCTACGGCTTTGAGTCCGCATCTGCTGTCCTCGAATACGGAAGGGAAGTCCTCGGGCTGCAGCGGATCGTGGGATTCACGTCCAGTGACAATGCCGGCTCGTTGAGAATTCTTCAGAAACTGGGATTGACGTACGAAGGCGAAGTGAGGCTCAAGGACGACGGCGAACTTGTAGGTCTTTATTCTTGATTGTCTGTCCGAGGGGTGGGAAGAGTTTACAGGATCGCGGCGCGTCTGTTGCAGGTCGAATCTTCAGTTTTTGAAGTTACGGGAGGCAGTTGAAATGCAGATTCAGGTGAACACCGATCATCACATCCACGGACGAGAAGCTTTCATCGCCAAAGTCGAAGCAGAGGTAAACGACGCGCTCGGGCGCTACGGTGAGCAGATCACGCGCGTCGAAGTCCATCTGAATGACGTGAACGGCGGAAAAGCAGGCGACAACGACAAGCGCTGCTTGATGGAGGCCAGGATCGCGGGTCATCAGCCCGTCGCAGCCAGTCATCAGGCAGAAACACTCGAGCAGGCCTTGGACGGCGCTTCGAAGAAACTGCACCGACTCGTGGATCACACACTCGACCGCATGAAAGACTCGAAGGGACGTGCGTCGATCAGAACCGATTTTGAGGAGATCCCTGCGGAAGAGCTTTCGTAGTTCTGATGCGCTGGCAAGCGTAACGCCGCGGTCGCGATTTCTGATGCGCCCGCGTCGCCACCGACTCACTCCGCCGCAGTTTGACGGACGGTTTTGAATCTCATCCGTTCGTGGAATTTGAGATCCCTCGCCCCTCCCGCCCACACGCGCACGCTTCTAATGAACGGGTTTCTGATCATCGTTGCGAGGCTGCCTTTGAGGGCCGGAGGCCCGGCATCGAAATAGCCCAGGCCGTGAGGCCTTGGGGTCACGAATCGTTACGACGATGATTCCGAGCCCCGGAGGGGCGGCATCGTGACTTCCGTGTAAGCTCGCGCTGTGATGTGCAGCAGATCATCGCGCAGAGACTCTTCAATTATGTCCGTCGCCGTTCTCGAAAACAGCTGAAGCGAATCCGTCGAGAACTATTCGCCAACCCTAGTGGTCCGATAACAGCGACGAGGAAGTTAAACGGAAGTCGCGATGCCGCCCCTTCGGGGCTCTTGAATTCGTCGCGATGCGCGGTCCACGGCCTCACGGCCATGGCTAAAGAGATGCCGCCCCTTCCATGGTGACATATGGCAACCTCCGAAAATCAAGAGGGGGAATGCTATGGGTTCTACGCGACCGAAGAGGACGGAACTCGACC
>JBKJUK010000107.1:0-6844 GCA_046590705.1 Thermoanaerobaculia bacterium | reverse complement strand
GCACGGGGGAGCGGGCGCGCGCAACGCGCCCCTACATTTCATGCGCTGGTCCGCGATTCGTTCACGGTTCGGGCGCGTCGACAATGGCGTCGGAAGGCATCACCATTCGCGATTCGTCGAAGACTTTCCTGAAAGAAATCTCACTGTATTCAGTTGCGCCACGAGGCTTCCCGGTGGCATCTACGGAGTTGGCGCGAGTAGCAATCATCAGACCGTCGACTTTCCTGTAGTCGTCGTAGATGCGGAAGAACGGGCCGATGAACTTTCCGTTGGCCGGTTTCGCTGACACGACGATGGCGGGATGTGTCACAACGTACTCTACTCCTCGCAACATGTTCGTCTTGCGATCGATGAACAGGGTGTAAATGTCGCTGGAATTCCCCACCCCCGCATCAAAGGACATGCGCACCTTCCTGTGGTCGGAAGTTCCCCCGGGCAGTTTTCCCTCTCCCGCCATTTCCAGACGAACACCGGAATCCCGCGTGAACCACGGCAGACCGAGAAAGTAGTAGTCGAGATTCACGAGGAAGGACGGTGGCGCTTTCTGCGAATAGTTCTTCGTCCAGACGCGTGATCCATCACTGACCAGCTGCGAGTTGTCGTCCGGCCACTCGATGTAGGTGCGACGCCGACCCTGCTCGACCACAACGAGAGTATCTTTGCCATTGGCCCCGTCCCGTTTACGGAAAGAAACGGTTGGCGCGTCGTTCCACCGCTTCAGACCTCCGTGGGCCGCAATCATCCTGTCGGTGAGAGCGCGGGCCGAATCATCGCTGGCATACGCAGCAGTCGAAGCGAAAAGGAGAGCAAGAAGAAAGACTAAAGCGAGGGAGGCGGCGCGGTTTCGCATTGGTCCGATTATGACAGCAACATCAAGTGATCGTTGGCGGTGTCAGCGTCCGCAGCAAAAACTCTGTGAGAAATGAGGGTTAAAGGGTTAAGGGGGCGGTCGTCATTCCGATGAGCCGCGCGATCGTTCTTGAACGCAGGCTTAACTGCGACGAGGAATCTCCGGTCCGCGCAGACGCGGTGATTCGAGTTTAACCGTCGCGGCGCGGACCGGAGATTCATCTTCGCACTACAGGCTGCGAAATGATGCCGAGCACGCGGCTCATCGGAATGACGTAGCTCCAAAAAGAGGGCGCAACGAGTAGTTCGGCCCTGGGTCCGGGAGCGCCAATATCCGAAGCGCTGCTCAACCGCCAAGATAGGCTTTTCGAATGGCGTCGGAAGCCAGCAGATTCTTCGTGTCATCCGTGAGCACGATACGACCGGTTTCCATCACATAGCCACGATGTGCTGTGGTCAGCGCCATGTGAGCGTTCTGCTCGACCAGCAGGATGGTGGTGCCTTCCTGATTGATCTCGCGGATGACCCGGAAAATAGTCTGCACCATCTGAGGCGCAAGCCCCAGGGACGGCTCGTCCAGCAGCAGAAGCTTCGGCTTCGACATCAGCGCTCGCGAGATCGCCAGCATCTGCTGCTCTCCGCCCGACAGAGTCCCGGCGTTCTGCTTCAAGCGCTGTTCGAGCACAGGAAAGAGCGTGTAGATGCGCTGGTACTCCTCGCTGGTGATCTTGTCCTTCCGCAGGTAACCGCCGAGTTCCAGATTGTCGTGTACGGTGAGATTGGCGAAGATGCCGCGCCCTTCCGGAACGTGCGACAGACCTTTGGCGACGATCACGTGGGGCTTGAGCTTGACGATCGACTGCCCGAGATACTGCACGTCACCTTTCGAAGGTCGCAGCAGGCCGGAAATCGTGCGAAGAGTAGTGGTCTTTCCCGCGCCGTTGGCGCCGATCAGGGTGACGATCTCTCCCTGTCGCACCTCGAGGTCGATTCCTCGCAGGGCGGTGATTGAGCCGTATCCGACTTCGATACCGCGAATGTCGAGAAGAATGTCGGACATGTCAGACCGCCGGGGCGGGTTCTCCGAGGTACGCTTCGACCACGACGGGGTTGCTTTGAATCTGCTCGGGCGTTCCCTGCGCGATGGTCTTGCCGTAGTTGAGCACCATGATGCGTTCGCAGATTCCCATCACCAGTTCCATGTTGTGTTCGATGAGAAGAATGGCCACCGAGAAACGGTCGCGAATTTCTCGAATCTTGGCCATCAGTTCCATGGTCTCACCGGTGTTGAGACCGGCTGCCGGCTCGTCGAGGAGCAGAAGCTTCGGACGGGCCGCGAGGGCGCGCGCGATCTCGAGTCTGCGCTGATCGCCATACGGAAGATTCTTCGCGTAATCGTCGGCACGATCTTCCAGATTGAAAATCTTCAGCAGCTCCATCGCCTCGACTTCTGCTTTCTTCTCCGCTTCATGGAACTTGTCGGTGTGCAGGACCGCGGCGGTGCTCGAGTAGATGTAATGAATGTGGCCACCGATTTTCACGTTCTCGAGGACCGTGAGTTCTTTGAAGAGCCGGATGTTCTGAAATGTTCTGGCAACGCCGAGTCGGGTGATGTCATAAGCTTTGAACGGCGTCGTGTCGACTCCGCCGGCAAAGATCACTCCCTCGGTCGGTTTGTAAACGCCGGTGAGCATGTTGAACACCGTTGTTTTTCCTGCGCCATTCGGTCCGATCAATCCCACCAGTTCGTGAGCACGCAACGCCAGATTGAAACTGGACACGGCCGTCAGTCCACCAAATCGGATGGTGACGTCCTTCGCTTCCAGCAGGTAATCCGCGTTCATGTTAGCCATGTTGGGTTCTCCGTCTACTCGACTGGAGGTCCGCTCCGCTTGTCGAGATCGGATGGAGAGTTCGAGTCTCCCGGTTCATTGGCGATGGAGACTTTCCGCCTGGCGCGCGAAGCAAAGAGTTCACGGCGTCCGAGTAGACCCTGCGGTCGCACGCGCATCAGGACAATCAGCAGGATCGAGTAGATCACCATGCGCGGATCGGCCGTGAGGCTGAACCATTCCTTCACCATGCGCAGACCTTCCAGCGAGAAGGTCAGGAGAATCGCCGCGACGACTGATCCGGAGATTGAACCCATACCGCCGAGCACGACCATCACGATGACTTCGAAGGACTTGACGAAGGTGAAGCTCTGCGGGTTCAGGTAGGCCAGGTAGTGCGCGAACAGAGCACCGGCAATCCCGGCGAAAAAGGCGCCGGTCACGAAGGCCTGCACCTTGAATCTGGTCGTGTTCACGCCCATTGCTTCGGCAGCGATTTCGTCTTCCCTGACCGCCAGGAATGCGCGTCCGATCGAGGAGCGGACCAGACGTGCGGAGACCAGAATCGTCACCCAGGCCACGAGGAAAACCCAGAAGAAGTTCGTCCATGCGGGAACACCGGAAAGGCCGCGGGCCGCGCCGACTTTTTCGATGTTGAGAAACACTACTCGGATGATCTCGCCGAAGCCGAGTGTGACGATGGCAAGGTAGTCACCACGAAGGCGGAGCGACGGAAGACCGACCAGGTATCCGGCCAGCGCGGCGCAGATTCCAGCGACCAGCAGCGACACGAAAAACAGGGCGTTCTGCATGAGCCAGCGGTTCGCTTCCGGCAAGTCGCTCAGATAGGGGTTGAAGTAGTAGTAGGTCAGGAACGCCGTCGAATAGCCGCCGATGGCCATGAAGCCGGCGTGACCCATGGAAAACTGTCCGGCGTGTCCGTTGATGATGTTGAGCGATACCGCCAGGATGATATTGATCCCGATGCCGATGATCACGCGGTTGTAGTAGGCCATCCCCTGAATCGGCAGCCAGTCCAGCAGGTACGAGAAAGCCACCAGCACGCCGACCCCAATGACGAACCCGATCAGGTCCTTCACCCACCAGCGACTAAACATGTGTGATCTCTGGCGTCTGTAGCCCGCATTTCTCACGAGTGTCGCTGCTCCGCACGCAAGTCGCCGCCTGTCTGCTTCGTTGCAGCACGCTTTTGCTCCTCGACATAGCGTCGACTATGCCGTCGTCGCGAAAACGCGCTGCGCCTCGCATCCAGACGACGCTTTGCGTTCTCGCAACGCGACATCCGTGAGAAAAACGGGCTTCTGTGCGGAGCGACAAGGTCGGCTTCATGCGGAGGTCAGACCTTTTCCGCCTGTGCTTTACCGAGAATGCCGGAAGGACGAAACAGCAGGATGAGAATCAGAATCACGAAGGCGATGGCGTCGCGGTAGGTCGAGAAACTGCTGCCCCCGACGAAAGACTCCACCACCCCGATGATCAGTCCACCAACCATGGCGCCGGGAACGTTGCCGATCCCGCCGAGAACGGCGGCGACGAAAGCCTTGAGCCCGAGCATCACACCCATCAGCGGCTCGATCTTCGAATAGGCCAGACCGTAAAGAATTCCGGCCACAGAAGCCAGCACCGATCCGAGCACGAAGGTCATGGAGATCACGCGGTCGGTCGGAATGCCCATGAGGGACGCTGTTTCTACATTGAACGACACTGCTCGCATAGCCCGACCGAAGCGGGTGCCGTACACGATGTACTGAAGCAGGAGCATGAACAGTAGCGCCACGCCGAGCACGATCATCTGATACGAAGTCGTGGAGATTCCGCCGAAGCTGATGAGTTTCTTCTCGATGAGACGTGGGAAGAACTTGGGGTCGGGACCGAACACCATCTGCCCACCGAACTCGAGGAGGAATGAGACGCCAATGGCCGTAATCAGCGAGGTAATGCGCGGCGCATTACGCAGGGGCCGGTAGGCGATGCGCTCGTTCAGATACCCGAACAGACCGGCCACGACCATGGCAAACAGAAATACGACTGCAGCCAGAAGCCATGATGAACTGCCATCAGCATTCGGCGCGATGAGACCGGAAAAAATGCGTGCGCCATAAAAACCAGCGAATGCACCGAGCATGAACACGTCGCTGTGCGCGAAGTTGATCAGCTTCAGGATCCCGTAGACCATCGTGTAGCCCAGCGCGATCAGCGCGTAGATCGAGCCGGCAGCGATGCCATTCAAAAGATTCTGTAGGAAGGTCTCCATGCAAGAAAAAAGGTCCGGCGAAAACTACCCGCCGGACCTCGGATTGTAAAGAGAAATCTTGCATTTAGCCGGCGTTTCTCGCAGAGTTTCTGCTGCGCGCGTCGCCGTTATTTTGCTGAAGCGATTCGACTGCGAGCCAGGCAGCGGACGCGCTGCTGCGCGTCCCTACACAATCCTGCGTCCAAAAACACCATGCTCCCTGGGCCAAATCGAAGGTAGGGACGCTCAGCAGCGCGTCCGCAACCTGTACAGTTACCTCAGGGAGCGACTGTTCCCGTTGTAGCGGTGGCGGCCGGAGCAGGCGCCGCAACCGGGGCTGCTGCAGCTGCTGCACCCGGCGATGGAACTGACGAGCGCAGTGAAAGCGCACCGTTCTTGATCTCGAGTACGACCAGTGGCTTGTCAGCATTGCGATCTGCTTTCAAAGTGATCGTGCCGGTCACACCCCCATAGTTCGCGGTTTTTGCGATTTCGTCGCGGATCGAAGGGCCGTCGATGGTCTTGGCGCGCTTCATCGCTTCCACGAGAATCTTCATCGAGTCGTAGCCGAGCGCAGCCAGTGAATCGGGCTTCGCGCCGAAGCGCTGGCGATACTTCTCGACGAATGACTGGACAGCTGGTGCCGGATCATCGGCGAAGTAATGGTTGGAGTAGAACGAGCCATCGAGCGCTTTTCCACCAATCTCGATGAGCTTGGGAGACTCCCAGCCGTCTCCTCCGACCAGCGGCTGTTTCATGCCCAGGTCCTTGGCCTGTCCAGCAATCTGCCCCACCTCGGTGTAGTAGCCGGGAACGAAAAGGATTTCGGGATTTTTCGATTTCATCGCAGTCAGCTGCGCGCGGAAATCGCTGTCTCCGGCCGAGTAGCTCTGGTCGGCCACGATGATTCCGCCCATCTCTTTGAAGGTTTTCTCGAAGAACTGCGCCAGTCCGACCGAGTAGTCGCTCTTCACGTCGCGAAGAATGGCGGCGCGCTTCACTTTCAGATCGTTGATTGCAAAGCGGGCCAGCGCTTCACCCTGATATGGATCGATGTAGCAGACCCGGAAGATGTAGTCGCCGACCTCCGTGACCTTAGGGTTCGTGGAAGAGGGCGTGATCATCGGGACTTTGTTCTGCTGACAGATCGGAGCTGCGGCCAGTGAGTTCGACGAAGCCACCTCCCCCAGCACGGCCACGACGTTGTTCTGAGAGATCAGTTTCGAGACCGCGTTGGCCGCTTCTTCCGGCTTGCTCTGATCGTCTTCCGTGAACAACTTGATCTTGCGTCCGTTCACGCCGCCCGCCGCATTGACCTCATCGAGAGCGATCATGATTCCGTTGTGCGTGGACTGACCGAAGGTCGCGTTCGCTCCGGTGAGCGAACCATACTCGCCTACCAGGATCTCGTTTCCGCCACCACCGCTGGCACCGCCGCTACCTGCCTCTTTCGGCGGACAGCCGAACAGAATCAGGGAGAGTGTCGAGACTGCAATCACTGACATGAGCTTTTTCATCTGCATCCATCCATCTTCAATTTGAAATAGGGAACGAGCGGCCATTCGAGCGCCGGAGAGTGCAGCGATTCTAATGCATACAGTGAGCCGCCGGTCCGAGAGACTCCGACGACGCGTCGCATTGGCGCCTTCGATCGACGCAGGCATCCTACTGCTGCGAGGCTTGCCACAAGCAAGGGTGCGGTCGTCATTCCGATGAGCACGCCATCCAAAGCGATTCCAGGACGCTCGTCGTGCGAAGAGGAATCTCCGTTCCGCGTCGCGCTGAGGTAGCGATCAGGCGCGTCGGCGCGGACCGGAGATTCCTCTTCGCACTCCAGGCTACGAAACAATGCCGATCACGCGGCTCATCGGAATGACGTAGCGAGAGTGTTACTTGCGCGACGAAGCAG
>JBKJUK010000079.1:0-3905 GCA_046590705.1 Thermoanaerobaculia bacterium | reverse complement strand
GTCGCGAAACGCCCCTGACTCTTTTCTTACTTCATCGCTCTGAGTTCTGAGTTCTGCGTTCATCAGCCCTTCGTATTCAGGGCAGCGCCCCACAGGCAGGATTGCCTGTGCTCCACAGGGGCAGAAAAGCATGCGCGCGCTCTTCTACATGACCAAGCCGATTGATCTGCTGGCCGTTGCAGTTTATCCTTCGCCCTCGGAGCTTCGACTTTCCAGGCTCCAGAAGATGACAGACGTTCCTTTGAGAAACCACAGAGTCGCCCATGCACGGTGAGCTATCGACTCAGTGGGCCATCGCAGCTATTCTCTCGGGGCTGCTTTTCCTACTCTTCGACGCCGCGCGCTTTTTCTTCGTGCAGGCCGGACCGTTACGATTGCGTCGCTGGACGGGAGAATCGCACGGTGACCGCGCCGCCCATCAGACCATTCAGTACTTCTCGGTCATCAGTGTCGTTCTCGTTCAACTGTCACTCATCGGTGGACTCACGGCTACGACGCTCGCGTTCCAGCAGCATGGAACGAACCTGGTACGGGGAGCGGCCTACGCCGCCCTGATCTGGATCGGCCTGGCGCTGCTTTGCAAGTATGTGATGGCGGCACTTCCGGAGAGCGTCTCCGACGCCGTACTCCGTACCGTTCTTCCCCTCTCGCCGTTCTTCTACTACCTGCTCTGGCCGATCCTCTTTCCGCTTCGTCGGCTGATCGAAAGTCAGAGCAGAAAACGAGACGAGGCCGACGAGGACGAAGACGTTACCGATGAGGAAGTGCAGGCCTTCATCGATGTCGGTGAGAAAGAGGGCATTCTTGAAGGCGCCGAGGGTGAACTGATTCAGTCCATTGTCGACTTCGGCGATCGCATCGCGCACGAGTTGATGACCCCGCGGATCGACATGCTGGCCGTCGACGTGTCGGTCTCACTCTCAGATCTTTCCAGGATCTTCAGCGAGTCGAAGTACTCGAGAATTCCGCTCTACGAGCAAAGCGTAGACCGCATCATCGGTATCGTGCACATCAAGGATCTCTTCGATGCTGTGCTGCGCAACGAGCCCCGTCCGGTGAAAGAGCTCGCCCGACCGCCACTCTTTGTCTCTGCAACGAAGAAAGTCTCTGATCTGCTGAAAGAGTTTCAGCTCGAGCATCTGCAGATCGCCATCGTGGTCGACGAATACGGCGGCACCGCAGGGCTCATCACCATCGAAGACGTCATCGAGGAGATCGTCGGTGAGATCGCCGATGAACATGAGGACGAAGAGGAATCACTGGTCTCACTGGGTGATTCGACCTGGCTCGTGAATGGTCTGGTGCGGGTCGAGAAGCTCGATGATCTCTTCGACGTGAGTGTGCAGAGCGACGACTACGAAACGGTGGCAGGACTGATCTTCACCAGTATGGGTCGCGTGCCCAAGGTGGGCGAGAAGGTGAGCAAGCGCGGACTGATCTTCGAAGTGGAACGAGCTGATCGTAAGCGGATTTACAGGGTCCGCGTCAGTCCTGATTCCGACTATGTCCACGATTCCGACCAGGAGGACAACTGACCGTGAATGATCTCGACTACGATTCATCCGCTGACGAAAAGCAGCCCGCGGCCCAGCGCTCAGGCATCGTGGCTATCGTCGGTCGACCAAACGCCGGCAAATCAACCCTGCTCAATCAGATCCTCGGCCAGAAGGTATCCATCGTTTCGGATAAACCGCAGACCACCCGCAACCGCATCGTCGGAATTCTGAACGAAGCGCGCGGACAACTGACCTTCCTCGATACTCCAGGTATTCACAAGCCCTTGCATCGAATGAACGTGCGGATGATGGACCACGTCACCACCAGCTTTTCTGAAGCCGATGTCATCACTACCATCATCGACGTCTCACAGGACTTCGGTCATGGCGACGAGTTCGTGATCAAGATGCTGCGCGACGGCGTGGATCCGGCCTTGAAGAAATTCGCGGTGCTGAACAAGATCGACCTGGTCAAGAAGAACAAGCTTCTGCCGATCATGCAGACCTACTCGGACATGAAATTGTTCGATGCGATTTTTCCGATCTCAGCGATCTCCGGAGATGGCTCTCCCGAGCTGGTGAATCTTCTCTTCGCCAGTGTGCCCGAAGGTCCGGCCACGCATCCCACCGATGAGTACACGACGCAACCGGAACGCTTCTTCGCGTCGGAGATCGTTCGCGAAAAACTGCTCCATCACACCAACAAAGAACTTCCGTACACCACAGCGGTCACGGTAGAGAAGTGGGAAGAGGACGACGACAAGAATCTGATCAAGATTCACGCGTCGATCTTCGTCGAGCGTGAATCGCAGAAGAAGATCGTGATCGGGAAGGGTGGCTCCATGATCAAGACCATCGGTACCGAAGCCCGCATCGAGCTGGAAAAGATTCTGGGGGCGAAGGTGTTCCTGGATCTTCACGTCGCAGTCAAAGGTCTCTGGCGCGAGGACGACCGCTTCCTCGGCGACCTCGACTGGCCCCTCGGCGGCTGAAGTGTGTGTTACACGCAGTGCTGCCCGTGTGAAGCAAAGGTGGTCCTGCCTCGGTGTGGCACAGGCAATCCTGCCTGTGGGGCGGCAGGTTCAGTCGCGGAGTTGATTCGAAGCAACGACCAACGCGTGAAGCAGGAGAGACATTGCTCAATTACATCTGGTTCGGGTTGATGGCCATTGCCTTGATCGTAGCGGCGTTCAACGGAACAGCCGCAGAAGTAACCAAGGGCGCGATCGACAGCGCGAAAACTGCAGTCGAGATTTCCATCGGGCTGGTCGGAATCATGGCGCTCTGGCTCGGCATCATGAAGATTGCCGAACGCGCAGGGCTCATCGCGATGCTCTCGCGGTTCATTGCACCAGTCCTCCGATTCATCTTCCCGGAAGTCCCGCGAGATCATCCCGCCATGGGCGCCATGGTGATGAACATTTCCGCGACCATGCTCGGCCTGAACAACGCAGCTACACCGCTCGGAATCAAGGCCATGGAGGAACTGCAGTCACTGAATCCTCAAAAGGACACAGCCTCGAACGCCATGGTAATGTTCATGGCCATCAACACAGCGGGCATTCAATTCATCCCCGCAACCATCATCGGAGTACTGGCGGCTGCAGGGGCATTGCAGCCTACCTCAATCATCTCGACCACCCTGATGGCAACGACCATCGGGACAATCGCGGCCATCATCGCGGTGAAGGTACTTCAGCGCTTCTTTCCCTACCGTATCGATCCAGAACCTGACGTAATCGACGCAGACGTCGAGGTGACCGCATGATCCGGCTGATGCTCGAAAGCATCTCGCTCTGGGCCGTACCCGTTCTACTGGTCGGGATTCCGTTCGTAGGTTTGCTTCGCAAAGTGAAGGTGTACGAGACCTTTGTGGAAGGTGCGAAAGACGGTTTCGATGTCTCGGTCCGCATCATTCCGTACCTGGTGGCCATCCTGGTGGCCATCGGCATGTTCCGCGGCTCTGGCGCCATGGACCTGTTGACCGAGGCACTGCAGCCGGTGCTGGCGCGGATTGGAATGCCCGCTGAACTCTTTCCGCTGTCGGTGCTGCGTTCACTCAGTGGAAGCGGATCGCTGGCGGTCGTGACGGACCTGGTGAAAACGCACGGCCCTGACTCGTTCCTGGCGCGCACCGCGGCCACTATGTACGGCAGCAGCGAGACGACCTTCTACGTGCTGGCGGTCTACTTCGGCGCAGTGGGAGTCAAGAAAACCAGGCACGCAGTACCGGCGGCCCTCTTCGCCGACCTGGTAGGAATCATCGCCGCGATCGCCATCTGCCGCTGGATGTTTGCCTGAGCCTTTCCGGGTCGTTAAGGACTGGCCGGCAGGCGGGCCTTCAATTCGTCGATCCAGTTCAGCACGACATTAATTTGTGTCGCGTTGACCGGTTGGCTGTTTTTAACC
>JBKJUK010000075.1:0-2903 GCA_046590705.1 Thermoanaerobaculia bacterium | reverse complement strand
CAGTATCAAGACTTCATGTAGGTTCGTTCCTGGCAAAAACCGAAATCCCTGGACGCGAGGATCGCCCTCAATTCGAGCGTTACACCATTCCGCGGTACGAGTTTTTCAAGCTGGGTGGACGTGAAGCTCTCAAGGGCATCGACGACAGCACCAGGGGAACCGACGAGGTGCATCTAAGCAACGAGTACTTCCTTCCCGTGTTCCGGAATGCAGAGAAACGCTTTCTGAAAGCCACGTGGTCGAATCTCTACGGAATCGGGTACGTAGGTGCGGGTTCAGTCGGATACGACGTAAGCGAAGTCACCGACTCGAACAATTTCGTCCTCGACGCAGGTCTGGGGTTCGAAGCCAGCCTGACCGTTCGGGACTACGACGTTATTCTGAGTGCAATTTATGCCACGCCGTTCGTGGTCCCGGATCACATCGAAGGCGGGGAGATTCGCTTCTCGGTCCGCACCTCCCGCTAACGGCAAGTCGAAAATTCCTGCGACGACTCTGGCGTCAGCGAGACTGAGTCCTTACCGCGCGGTCGCCTGCCGTGTCCGTGGGCGAGGCAGCGAGTTCAGTTTCTGTATCCGGACGGGTGCGTTCGCGATGTGCATGAACTGCCCAGATCAATGAGACGAGAAATGCCAGCAGTGCGAGTAAACCGAGTGCAGCGATCAACCTTCGAATCATCCCTGCAGCTTAGAGAAACAGTAGCGAGTAGTCGAGTAACCAGTAGCCAGTAGAAGAAGAACAGCGCATCCAGGCCGCGCCGTACGTCCTACTGAGAAGTTTGCGACGTTCGAAATCAGAGAAGCTCGTGCTTTGTCGCTTACCATGTGCGCACAATGATGCGAGCCATCGTCATCGAATCGCACGGGGGACCTGAGTCCCTGCGCGTCAGTTCCGTCGAACGGACGTTCGACCCTACCCGAGCTGTAGTCCAGGTCCACGCTGTCGCTCTCAATCATCTGGATCTGTGGGTTCGCAGAGGTGTGGAAGGGCATAGATTCCCTCTGCCTCTCATCCCCGGTTCTGAAGCGAGTGGCATCATTGAATCGCTTCCCGAAGATTCTGGTGGTTTTGCAGTCGGCGACGAAGTGATTGTCGCTCCCGGCGTCAGCTGCGGTACATGCGTGGCGTGTTCGAGCGGCAACGATCCGCTCTGTTTGTCCTACAGCATTCTCGGTGAGTCGGAAGATGGTGGCTGCGCGGAATTCATGAGCGTCCCGGTCCGCAATCTCATCGCCAAACCGCCTGGCCTCTCTTTCGAAGAAGCTGCTGCAATCCCACTCGACTTCCTTACTGCGTGGCACATGCTGATCGCGCGAGCTCAGCTTCGCGAAGGAGAGACGGTGCTGGTCCACGCGGGAGGATCCGGAGTCGGGAGCGCGGCAATACAGATTGCAAAGTTATGGAACTGTCGCGTGCTGACCACAGTCGGCAGTGCGCGAAAGTCCGAGGGGGCTCGTGCTCTCGGAGCGGACGAGACCATCCTTTACCGTGACGTCGACTTTCTCCAGGAAGTCCGGCGGCTCACCGCGAAACGGGGCGTCGACGTGGTGGTGGAACATGTTGGCGCCGACACGTTCGATCGTTCCATGCGTTCCCTGGCCCGAGGCGGCCGGCTGGTGACGTGCGGCGCGACGACCGGAGCAGAAGTCACGATTAATCTCCGGCTGGTGTTTTTCAAGTTGCTCTCGATTCTCGGCTCCACCATGGGTAGCCTCAATGAGCTGCGTGCGATCATGGAACATGTGCAGGCTGGCCGGCTCCGGCCGGTTGTCGACCGTGTCCTCCCGCTCGAGGAAGTTGGTGAGGCGCACAGGCTGATCGAAGAGCGCCAGCTTTTCGGGAAGGTTGTTCTGAAGGTTCGCTGAGGGTGCGTCGCCAGAGAAATGCGGTCTGACATTCTGCATGAGCGCGTCGAAGTTCGTGTTTTACCCGACGAACTGGTCAACCAGATCGCCGCTGGCGAAGTTGTGGAACGTCCGGCCTCGGTCGTCAAGGAATTGGTCGAGAACGCGATTGATGCGGGCGCAGCAGCGATCGAAATCGTTCTTGCAGATGGTGGCAAGCGACTCATCGAGGTGAGCGACGACGGCAGCGGCATGACTGTCGAGAACGCCGTGGTCGCCCTCGAGCGGCACGCTACTTCGAAGATCGCCTCCTTCCTGGACCTGACGCAGATCCGCACGCTTGGATTCAGGGGCGAGGCGTTGCCCTCCATCGCCAGTGTCTCTGACTTCTCGCTGACTACATGGGATGGTGTGGCCGAGCATGGTGTGGAGCTGCTCAGGAGTGATGACGGCTCGATCGAGGTGAGACCTGCGGCCCGGCCGCGAGGTACCACCATCCGGGTCGCCGATCTTTTCGAGAAAGTACCTGCGCGACGGAAGTTTCTCAAGAGCGCGGACGGGGAATTCAGGGCCATCGTCACCATCGTCACCTCGTACGCGCTGCCGAATCCGCAACGATCGTTTCGCATCGCGCACAACGGACGAGTGGTGCTGGATCTGCCGGCGGCGACTTCGATGAGAGAACGCGTGCTGCAGGTCATCGGTTTCGATGCGGATCCACACCTGGTAGAAATCAACGAGAGTCTCGAGAATTTTTCAGCGCATGGATTCGCGACACGGGAACTTCGTTACGGAAGCCGGCGCAATCAATACTTCTTCGTGAACGGCCGGCTCGTACGAGACCGGGTGCTGACCCACGCTGTGAATCGCGCGGCCGAGGCCTTCGACCGAGAAGGTCATCCGGGAATCTTTCTGTTTCTGGAGATCGATCCTGAGGCAGTCGACGTGAATGTGCATCCGGCCAAGACCGAAGTGCGATTCAGGGATTCGGGAAGGGTTCATGTGCTGGTTGAACACTCGGTCAAGCGCGCCATCGGGGCACCGCAGGAAGGTGCGCGG
>JBKJUK010000362.1:0-2958 GCA_046590705.1 Thermoanaerobaculia bacterium | reverse complement strand
TTTGTAGAGAGCGCAAGCCTCGCGATCGACGGCGACGAGAAACGCCTTGAAGCCGAACGGCTGCACGCTCTCTTCGAAGTGTGTCGCGACGAACCTCGCGATCTCAGCGACGCGATTGTCCGCCTTCAAAAATTCTTTCGTGCGGATCGCCTTCTCCAGAATTGCGTTCAGCTGTTCCTGGTCGGTGATGGCCTCGTCGTCCTTAACCTTCAGAAACTCACGCTCGAGAATCTCTACTGGAACACGCAGCTTGCTCTCGGCCAGCGAGTACTTCAGCTTCAGGGTCGTGCCATCGGCGAGCGATTCGACGATCGAATACTTGTCGAGAAACCCCTTCGGCTGATCGTCGCGGCCGAAGATCTTAAAGGTCCCCTCGCCGTACGCAGTCTTGTCGATCGGTGTTCCTGTAAATCCGATGAAGGTAGCCTTCGGAAGAGCGCCGACCAGATAGTTGCCGAGCGTGCCACCCGTCGTGCGATGCGCTTCGTCGATGAGGACGAAGATGTTGTCGTTCGTCGACAGGTTGGCATCTGCGCCGTCGAACTTGTGGATCATCGACAAAATCAGGCCGCGCGTGCCGTTCTTGAGAAGCTGCCGCAGATGCTTCTTATTTCGCGCCGGCGTCACCGGTAAACCGAATGCGCCGAGGTCGAGGATGGTCTTGTGTTCGAGCTCGCGGCGGTCGACCATCAGGATGATCGTAGGTTTCTCGTTGCGGAGCGCCGGATGCCCGAGCAGCTGCTCGGCGGCGGCGAACATCGTGAACGTCTTTCCGGAGCCCTGGGTATGCCAGACCAGACCGCGCGTCTTTTCGGGGTCGAGGGCACGCGCGACGACCTTGTCGACCGCGCGGGTCTGATGCTGGCGCAGGATGATCTTCTGCAGCTCGTCATCGCGACGAAAGAAGATGATCCAATCGTGCAGCATGCGCAGAAAGCGCTCGTGACCGAAGAAACGCTTCACCTTCTTTTCGTAGTTCCCTTCTTCTTCGTCTTTCCAGTTGAAGATGGACTTGCGATCGAGATTCCACGTCGCTCCGTAATAAAACTCTACCAGGCGCGTAAGGTCGAACACCTGGGGCGCCACGAGCAGCTCCGGTGTTTCCTCGTGATACTCGCGGATCTGCTTCAGCCCACGCTCGATCGCATCGGGCTTCCTGGCATGCTTCCCCTCGACGATCGCCACAGGAACGCCGTTGATCAGGAACATTACATCGGCGCGGTTCACATGTTTTCCGTTCGCGTACTGCCACTCATCGGTTACATGAAAGACGTTGTTCGTGAGATGCTCGAAGTCGATCAGCGTGACATTGCGTGTCAGCCGTTCCGTGGGCACCTTTACGGTCTGTTCCCCGCGCAGCCACTTGAGAATCTCGTGATTTCCTTCGATGCTCGGACGCACGCTCTCGATGCGTTCGATGACCTCGCGGACATTGTCAGTTGTGATGACCGCGGGATTCAGATCCAGTAGCTTCCGTTCGAGCGTCTTGTAGAGCAACGTCCCGCTCTCGCCGCGCCGCTCGGTCGTTGCCGCGTCACGAGAGATGGGCCGCCAGCCGATCTCCGTCGCATACGCGACGAGTGGCGACTGGACGGAGGAGCTTTCAGTCGGCGCGCTCATCGCGTTCGAACGAAACCGCTCATCGCTCTTTCCTCGGCTTTTGCAACTCTTCGACCTGTGTGTCTCCGCGAAGCGAAGGAGGGAGCGCAATTCCCATCGGTCGATACTTCTTCCGTCCTCGGTCCACCGAGCCGAGACTTACCATACCGCTTCCTCTCGATTCGACTCGGCACCGAGCCGGGCCAGGAACTCTTCGAAGATCTTGTCTGAGAGTTCAGAACGATCAAAACTCTGCTGCGCATTGCGGAAGCAGATCTTTCCGTCGCGCGTGAGATCTGGAAAGTATTCTGTTGATCGAAGCTCCTTTGGTTGGCTCAGAATGATGCGATTCCCCTCGCTTGGGAGGAGGCTCGTGCCCCGATATTCGTGGACCGTGAGGCGCGCTTCGCGTAGGGAGTTCGTATACTCGTAGTACCAGCTAATGCGGACACTCACTTTGCTGGTGCGAAGTACGGCCCCGCCATGTTCGTCGAAACCGAAATCGAACTTGAGCGTGTCGTACAGCTGCCTCGCCGCATCGACCAAAGATGCCAAGCGGTCAAACACCTCACGAACGAACCCTGAAGCTCTTTTCACGCCAGCTTCAGACGAAAACAGCTCGGTCTTTTGCTGCTCCAAGGAGAGTTTCACATGAAGTTGCTGCGCTTTTTTTAGCGCCGGGCCTTCACGAAGGAGCCCGAGAGTCCGCTTTGCTTCGCCAGCCGAACTAAAGCGTCGTGCGGGGTCCGCCTGAATCATTCTGTCGACGACCTCGTCCACAAAAGCGAATGACGGTGAGACGTCCGCGACGCGAATGTACCCGCTGCCCTGCGGAACATGCTTTGTAAATAGCTCGTTGAGAATCAGGCCGGCGGCGAAGATGTCGGCGCGATGATCGACAACTCCACCGCGCATGCGCTGTTCTGGCGCGGCGTATTGAAAGTTCGCAAGTCGGTCAGAATTACGTGTCTCCACCGCAGTGAGGAGATCTTCTTCCTCGAAGTGAGCGATACCGAAGTCGCAGAGGAGAAGTTTTTTCGCAGCTGAGTCGAACATCACGTTCTCCGGCTTCACGTCCCGATGCCAAACACGACGCTCGTGGGCCGCGTCTAGAGCGACGAGCAATCCGTTAAACAGGGCGAGAATGTCTTCACCGGAATGTTCTTGAGCCATCAACTGACGCAGCGATGATTCGAAGCGCGGCATCACATAGAAGAGCGTTACTTTTCCCTTGATCGTGGTGGTGCCGAAGTCAATCACGGAAACGATGTGCGGGTTCTGATGACGGGAACCGAAGTTGACTTCGTTTTTGAAACGCTGGGCCTTGTCGGAGCTCGAATGTCGAGTATGGAGAATTTT
>JBKJUK010000208.1:0-10532 GCA_046590705.1 Thermoanaerobaculia bacterium | reverse complement strand
GTCCTTTCTGCATTCTCGACGAGGTCGACGCACCCCTTGTCGAAGTCAACAACGAGCGGTTCGTGCGCCTCGTCCGCGACATGTCGCGCGAGACTCAGTTCATCGTGATTACGCATTCGAAGCGGACCATGGAAGCAGCAGACGTGCTCTACGGCGTAACCATGGAAGAAGCGGGTTGCTCACGACTCGTCTCAGTTTCATTCGCAGACGCTGAAGCGTAGTCGGCACGCAAGAAGCCCGAAGTTGAAAAACTTCGGCCACTTGTTTCTCGTGAGCGATGCCTTTTCAAGTGGCCAAAGTTTTCAACTTTGGGCTTCTCGCTCAGAGGCGGGCGCGAAATCACTGATACCTGGAATCATCGGGATGCACATCCCTTGAGCGCTTATCTACCGTCGTCCTCCGGCCCCCGGCCCCCGGCCTGTTCTCCCCGACTTGCGCGAAGGAAAAACCATCCGAGCATCATCGCCAGTGAAGCCGAGGCGACCACATCGGATGGCCAGTGGCGGAAGGCCACTACTCGCGAGGATGCGACGGACGACGCCAGAATCAACGCAGCGATTCGAAATGGCCATGACCTCGACCCGAAGAAAAGAATTGCGCCGATTGAAAATGCGCCCATGGTATGACCACTCGGGAACGAACTCGATGTTGGACCGACGTGATGAAAAGCGCCAAGCCAGAGTTCTGGTCGCGAGCGTCCCACCAGAATCTTCAGGGTGTGAATCAGAACCCCACCCGTCAAGCCTGTGGCCACCATTGCCAGAGCCCAATGGATCCAGGCCGGTCTCCGGTACAGCATCCCCGCGACAACGTAAAAAATCATGATCATGGGAGGGTTCATTCCTCCCCCGAGCCTGTTCAACCAGCGGACGAAGCTGCGCGTCACAGGATGTACGATTGTCTCGCAGGCCGCCACGACCGGAGCGTCCAGAAAAAACCAGGTCAGACCCACAACCAGAGCAAGAAGAAGGGCTGCTACCGCAATTCTGAACGCGCCGACTTCTCGCACGAGCGCGCGGCAACCCGCCGGCAAATTCGTAGCGAAGGCACGGAGTTCAACCGCGCCTTCGCGCAACGACTCTCTCCTGCCATCGAGCATGCGCAGCAGGACCAGACCGGCGACGGCCCAGTACACCACGTCCCATGAAGGAGCTTCTCTACCCAGAAACGATTCGTCATCCACGGCCAGCGCGGCCTTGAAAGTGACCGAATTGAGCCACACCACGGGATCAGGCCAGGAGATGGCCAGCAGGAGCAGCGCGACGAACGCAGCCGACGCGAGGATCAGCGCACGGCGATCCGCTTCGACCCGGGCCCGTGACTCAACGTCGACGATAGAAGTCAAAACGTTTGCCCCGTGTTGTCACTTCATCGATCCTGACGTAATTCGGCAGCTCAGCGGACAGGTGATGCGCACGGTCGGAACGGGCGATCAGGTAGAGCGTCGGATCTGAACGAAGGTCCTCGACGTCGTTGATGTAACGGAGGTTGTCCAGGCGGTCGTTTGCGTCTCTGCTCCAGAGATGCGGAGACTGAAAGAGCGAAATCTTCCCGTCGCTCATCTTCTGCTTCCGCACCACCTCCACGATCGGTCTGGTCGACGTGAGACCGTTGACGAAAGGCATCAGGAATGCACTCGCATAGATGATCGGAAAAAGCGCGGTCAATCCAAGGGCCACACTCGAAGCAAGCAACCTTTCTGGCACGAAGCGCTGCGCAATCAACGCGATCAATGCCACGCCCGCGGTCGACCAGAAGAGCATGGCCACGTCCAACCGCTTCAGATACGCGACCTCGGGAACTCTCTGCGCGAAGCCAGCCGCCAGTAGAGGTATGGATAGAAAAATCAGCCCGATCGCCCCAGTGACGACACGGTTCCCATTGACGGCGTAGCGAGTCCAGACATCCTCACGATCATCGGCGGTAAACGCACCGAGGAGAAGCGCGAATGGAACCATGGCCGGGAGCATGTAAACGTCGAGTTTTCCGCTGATGATGGAGAACGGCAGAAACACAGCAGCGATCCAGCTGCTGCAGAAGCGTAACGACTGGTGATGCTCGCTGCGCCGCTCTTTCCTGAACGTGACGATGAGCGCCAGCAGAGCGACGAAGAACCACGGGAGGAAGGTGACCGGAAACCGTGTGAGATACCACCACGGAGCTTCCTTGTGCACCCACGACCCAATCGCTCTGCCGACGTTCTGCTTGATCAGCAGTTCGTGCGCGTACTCCGCGCCACCGTGAAGCAACGCCGGGACCAGCCAGAGCAGCGGTATGACTGCCACGATCAACAAAGCACGAAGATACGGACCACTGGTGATCTTTCGCCGACGGTAACTCTCGAAGACGAATAGCAGCAGCAACATGATCAGCGCCATGGGCCCTTTGATCAGGATTGCCACACCGATCAGCGCGGCGGTGATCAGCAGGTTGCTCCTCGTCCCACCTGAAAGGAACCGATGAAGAAAGAGTGCCGCCGCCGAGATCAGAAGTACGTACTCGATGTCCATTCGCGCAGTCTGAGCGAGGCCGAAGGCGAGATAGAACGTGCTGAAGTAGAACGCGCACAGAGGGCCGGCATCACCGCCGAAAAATTCATCACCAAGCCTGCTGATGAGCCAGAGCATCAAGGCGAAGCTGATCAGAGAAGGAAGCACGAAAGGAAGAATGGAATTCAGCCCGAAGACGAAGGTGAGCAGGTAAACCAGCCAGAAATGCAGTGGCGGCTTGTGACTGTAGGGCCCGCCATTCAGCAGCGGAACCAGCAACGAACCGGTGGCGCGCATTTCCCGGATGATCTGGCCGTACTTCGTTTCGTCGCCGACGAATAGATCGCGGCTGATCGCAGAAACAGTTGCGCAGATCGCGATGAATGCGACCAGCAGGAGGATCCGGGAACGTCGCTGCATGCGCGGCGGATTATAGGTGAATCTAGGGAAGGCCAGGATTCCCGGCCCGGAAATAGACCTTACTATGTGACACAGGCGATCCTGCCTGTGGCGCGACGAACTGTCTTCGAAGGACGATCCGCTCGGTGGATCCGACGCCGATGACCCGTGCGAAAACATGAAGCAGCCGGTATGGAACTACCTTATCCGCGCCACAGGCCGGATTGCCTGTGCCACACACGTCTCGAAGATGACTTCAATGGGCGAGCGCAGCTCTCCCCTGCAACGGCCTTCCTCGAGGTATGGAGAGCTTCCTACCCTCGACCCCTCACCTGCAATACAATCCCTGATGCAGTCGACTTCAAAAGGAGGGTATCCGGATGTTGGATTTGAACGAGGAAGTTCGTATCACAGTCGGCCAGAGGGACGAGGAGTTCCGCAGGTGGTCCGACGAACATCATTCGTACGAGCATCGCCTTGACGAACTCGCACACAAGAGAGCAATGACCCCCGAGGAAGAAGTGGAAGAGAAGCGACTGAAGAAACGAAAGCTGGCCCTGAAGGACATGATGTTCGGCAAGCTGCGTGAATTTGCGCAACAACGTCGCAGTTGACTGACTGTACCTGGCTGCAGGATCAGTTTAAGGTCCGGCCTCTCAACCCGCATTTCTCTCACAGAGATGCGGGTTACTGAAGCCACCGTGTTGGTAGAAAGAGCTTACGCGGCAGCGCCGCAGAGTCATGAGGTCTGATGAAGCGCGTTCCGTTCGCACCTGAAGGCTGGATCTTCGTGATACCGGTCACGATCTTCGCAGCGGCCGCACTGCTGGTGCAGTGGTACGTCGCCGCGATTGTTTTCGGGGCGATCTCCGCATTCCTGCTGCACTTTTTCCGAGATCCGGCCCGACATGCGTCGGCCACGCCTGTCGATGTTTTGTCCCCCGCTGACGGTACGATCATCGAAATTCGTGAGATCCCGGACGGCGAGGTCTGGCCGGGACTCACCAGGCAGGTCAGCATCATGATGTCCATCTTCGACGTGCATGTGAATCGCTCTCCCATTACCGGACGCGTCATCCACTACCGTTACAATCGCGTCGATGCCTCGTCTTCGTCATTCGGCAAGGGCTCCAGTAACGTCGAGCAGACGCTGGTCGTCATCGAGGGTGAGTCGATGTCCGTGGCCTTTCGCCAGCTGGCTGGCCTCCTGGCGCGGCGTGTGGTATTCGACAGGAAAGAGGGTGACATGATTGCTCGTGGTGACCGTGTGGGCATGATCAAATTCGGCTCGCGTGTCGATCTTTTCCTGCCGCAGGAGGCGAATGTGAAAGTGCAGCTTCATCAGAAGGTGAAGGTTGGCCTGTCGGTGATCGCAGAGTTACGGAGTGCTTCATGAACGCTCCTCCAGTACGACGTGGGCTCAGGCGAGGCGTCTACCTGATCCCGACCTCGCTCACGGTGCTGAACATCTTCTTCGGATTCATCGCCATCCTGCTCAGCATTCGCGGGACTGAGGCCTCAATCCTCGGAGATCCGATCGAGGCAGGCCGGCTGTTCAGGCTGGCCTGCTGGTCGCTGGTCGTTGCCGCGATCTTCGATACCTTCGACGGTCTGGTAGCACGCCTCATGAACGCGACCAGTGAGTTCGGAAAAGAGTACGACTCGCTCGCAGATGTAGTGACGTTCGGCGCAGCGCCCGCGCTGCTCGTGCACGCCTGGGCTCTCCATCAGTGGGGACGGCTGGGAGGCGGTATCGCCTTTCTGTTCCTTGTGGCCGGCTCGATGCGGCTGGCCCGATTCAACATCTCTACGGCAAAGACCGATCACCGCTTCTTCGTGGGACTACCGATCCCTGCCGGCGCACTGACGCTGGCCGCGATCATCAACTACGCGCCTCAGCCCGTCACCGACAAACGCTTCGCGGCGGTCATGCTCGTAGTCACGGCCTGTCTCGCCTTCGCCATGGTTTCGACATTCAAGTATCGCAGTCAAAAATACGCGAATCTCCAGAAGGAGCGCTCCTTCACCTACATCCTGATCCTGGCGGCGATCCTGGTCGTGGCCTACCGATGGAACGAAGAGTTCCTACTTCTCGCAGCGATCTCCTACGTGAGTTCAGGGCCACTGATGCGCCTCTGGGCCATCGTCTTTCCGTCCACGCGCCCGGCCAGCACCCTCGAGGTGACGCAACCCTCGCACTCCGCTGCAGTCGGTCCCGTCGAGCCTGTGTCGCGTCCGGATCTGCCCTGACGATGATCGGAGAAAAAGGTTTACGCGTAGGAATCGTGAATCCTCTTACGCTGATCGGTGCCGAACTGAAAACTCTCCTGAACGAACGAGGACTTCCCTACGCAGCCATCGAACTCTTCGATTCAACCGGCGAGAACAGCGGTACGCTCACAGAACTCAATGATGGCGCGGCTGTAATCCAGGCCTTGAACGAAAACTCGCTCATTGGCTTTGAACTGGTCTTCTTCTGCGGCGCCAGTGACTCGGTGCTCCCCTGGATCCATAGAGCCTACGACGACGGTTTCATCGCCATCGACCTGACGCACGCCGTCGACGACGAACTGCTGCCCGTGGTCGCAGGCGTCAACGATCACATGCTCCAGGATGATCTGCATATGATCTCCTCCGCACACCCCATGGCCGTTCCGGTCGCGCTGGTCCTGCATCAGATCGCCCGCATCAGTCAGATCGAACTGGCCACCGTCACCGTAATCCAGCCCGCCTCCGTGTTCGATCAGAAAGGAATTGATGAGATGTTCGCGCAGACTGTAGCCGCGCTCAACCTGAAGTCAGTGCCGAAAGAGATCTTTGATCGACAGGCCGCCTTCAATTTTTATCCGGCGGTCGATGCTCTGGTCAATGAACGGGCCGCAGCGAGTGACGTACGACAGCTGCTGGACTTTCGAGTTCCGCTGTCGTTTTCCGTCATGCAGGGAACGGCATTTCACGGACACACCTTCGCCATGTTCGTGCAGACGAAAGAGCAGATCAGTGAGCCACAGTTGCGATCAGCACTCGCCTCTGAGCCGGCCATCGCGCTGTACGAGGCGGATGACGACTTCACCACCATCGACGCCGCCGGACGTGATGAAGTGCTGGTTGGCCGGATCGAGAAGGATCTCCTCATCCCGCGCGCGTTCTGGATCTGGATGGCATGCGACAACCTGCGGCGCGGGTCGGCTCTCAACGCCGTCCTCATCGCCGAAGAAATCCTCAGCCGCCACGGCCAGCAGCCCAACTGAAGAGCGGACTGGGAGCCGCCTGATCCTGTGGAGCACAGGCAATCCTGCCTGTGGCGCGATGCACTGAGTTCGAAGGACGCTTTCGTTCCGCGTAAGCAAAGAAGTCGCTTGTCGGCGAACTTCCCGACAGACATATGCAAACAACAACAATTGGCTTAAAACTCACTTCTTCGCGCCACAGGCAGGATTGCCTGTGCTCCACATGTCTTCGCTCGGCGTCAGTCGTCCGCTGAATTCCAGGCGTCCAGTCACAGGCAGGATTGCCTGTGCTCCACCTGCTAGAGTTTCTTGAGGTCTTCCAGGATGTCCAGGCCATGTCTGGCGGTGTCGACCTTCTTGTAGACCTTCTTCACTCTGCCGTCTGCCCCGATGATAAATGTTGCGCGGGAAACGCCCCAGGACTTCCTCCCATAAAGCGTGAACTCTTTCCAGACGCCGTACATCTTCGCCACATCGGCAGTCGTGTCCGAGAGCAGCGGGAAGTTCAAATTGAACTTGCCTCGAAACTTGTCGTGACTCTCCAGCGAATCAGTCGACACTCCGAGCACGATCGCCCCCGCCGCCAACAGATCACTATGCGTATCTCGAAACGAACACACCTCGGCGGCACATCCAGGCGTATCGTCTTTCGGATAGAAGAACAGCACCACATTCTTCCCTTTGAAATCGTTCAGCCCCAGGGTCTTGCCATCGGTGGATGGCAGCGCAAATCGCGGGGCCACATCGCCGACTTTTGGTTCATAGAAATCCTGCATTTCTCTGCTCCTGAGTGCTTCTTGAAGTTACGAATTTCCCTGACCATGCGCTGCAAGCTTTTGGTGGCCCGAGTTTTCAACTCCGGTCTGTACCGCGCCACGCAACGTTCGAATCCTGTTGCAGGCGTCCTCGATCGCAGCAAAGTCTTTCGCGAAACAGAACCGCACCATGCCGTCGCCCCGGCCCTCGCTGAAGAACGCCGAGCCAGGCACCGAGGCCACGCCCGCTTCGGCGAGCAGCAGGTCTGCGGCAGCTCGATCATTTGCCGCGCCGAGTGGGCGAATGTCGGCCAGCATGTAGTACGACCCCTGAGGAACGAAGGGCGTGAGGCCACTATCGATAAGTGCCGAGGACAGTATGTCGCGCTTCACCTGGTAAGAATCTGAGAGTTCACGGTAGTAGCTGTCCGCGATCTCGAGACCTCGCGCAACGCCCCACTGAAGCGGAGTCGGCGCACAGATGTAAAACAGGTCATTCACCAGAGCGATGGCCCTGCTGATCTCGGCGTTTGCGGTCACGTAGCCGATACGCCATCCGGTGATTGAAAACGTTTTCGAGAATCCTGAAATGGTGATGGTCCGCTCGCGCAATTCGGGGATCGACGCGCAGGAAAGGTGCTCGCGTCCATCGAACACGATGAACTCGTAAATCTCATCAGTGAAGATGTAGGCGTCGAACTCTCTGCACAACTCACCGATCTGCATCAGTTCTTCTCGGCTGAAGATCTTCCCGCAGGGATTCGAGGGAGTGCAGACCACGATGGCCCGCGTCTTCTCGTTGAACGCATTACGCAATTCGTCGACGTCGAAGCTCCAATCTCCCGGACGCAGCGGAACGGTTTTGACGGTGACGTCGAGAAGCTTCAGCGTATTGAGGTGGTATCCGTAATAAGGCTCGAAGAGGATGACCTCGTCACCGGGATTCAGCGTAGCCATCGCCGCGCAGGCGAAGCCGCCAGTGGCGCCAGCTGTAACGACCAGCTCGCGTTCGGGATCGACTTCAAAGCGGTTGTACTTCGCGATCTTTGCGCTGATCGCCTTTCGCAATGGCTCAATCCCATCCATTCGTGAATAGGTGGCCTTGCCGCTCCTGATGGCCTCGATGGCGCCGGACGAGACCAGTTCCTCGGTGGGAAGATCGCAGATGCCCTGCCCGAGGTTGATTCCACCCACGCGCTCACACTCGAGCGACATGCGTCGGATGTCGGATTGAACGAAGCCGTTGAGACGGCGGCTAAGCGGACGTGTCATGCGGCGGTAGTTTCATACTTCAACCCTGAAGTTGCAAGCAGAGATACGCCGCTGGAATAGAGCCCGGTCCGCCAAAGTTTTCGAGTGCGCCGGTATCCGAAAGGGTACAAAAGATGAAAAAGCAGCTGATCTCGCTGTCGTTCCTGTTTTTTGTTTCTGCAGTCTCCGCAGTCGCGCAGGTCAACGACACCTATGTCGTACCCGCAGTGATCAGCGCGGCCGGCGCGAGCAATACCCGCTGGTCGACCGAGTTTTACGTCTTCAATCCACAACCTCATTCGCTGAAGCTTACTGCCGTGTACCTTCCGACGTTCGGAGGACCCGGATCCACCGTCGACTTCACCATCCTGACGAATGAGTCGCTGTACGCTTCGAACGTACTGGCCGACCTCTTCGATCGGAGTGGTACCGGCTCTCTGCTGGTAGCCGCTCTGCCGGAGAAGAACCCGAGCGTTCCCGCAAACACGATCTCGCGGTCTTTCGTCATCAACTCCAAGACCTTCAACAATTCGTCCGCCGGATCGTTTGGCCAATCGATTCGGGGCGTCTGGACCGGACTGGAAGACTTCGCCACGGACGGCATCAGCGCCATCGCCACAGGTGTCCGGAACTCCACCGCCAGCGGCTTCCGCACCAACATTGGCGCGGTCAACCTCGGACGCAGAGACGTCACGCTTCGCGTCACGGTCTACGACGAAACCGGAAAAGTGGTGCCGGGCGGGAACAACATTCCCTTCGTGATTCCACCACAGGCGCATCTGCAGGATCGACTGCCCGTCAGCATCAATCGCGGAACCGTGGAATTCTTCCTCGAAGACCCCAGCCGCACCGCAGTGGTCTTCCCCTACGCCTCAACCATCGACAACGTCTCTGGCGATCCGATCTACGTCGAACCGGTGTTACTGGCCTCGCCCAGCGCCATCTTCGCAACGAAACGCGCTGCCAGCACCAGCGTCGGACGACAAATCGGAATCGCGGAAGCACGCGACGCGATCGCCAACAGCCGTGAGCTTGGCGAGATCGTGATTCAGCGAAGCGGCGTCGCACCGTTCCGCATCCATGCAGCAGCAAAGCGTTAGGGCCAGGCGCGGGTATGCAGCAGCAAACGCGAGTCACCTTCGGCGGGTAGGGACGCGCAGCAGCGCGTCCGCAGCCTAGGTACGCGTCGAATGTCCGCGCTCGTGAGTACTCTGCGGTGACGTGACAGGCAGCTCCAAGTCAACCGATGCCCTCGGCGCGCGCTGTCCGCCACGACGTAGAATGGAAATATGAACCTCGATGATTTTTTGAGGATGGTCCAACTAAGTCGTGGCGGCGGCTCGCCAGCTATGCGAAAGAGCCCTCTCGCTCCCCTCGCTGCGTTTGCGTCATCGCTGTCGGGATGTGCATGAAGCGCCGTCGTCAACTGGTGCTTTTCGTCATCGTTCTGGTCGCGGTCGGTGCGCTAGCCCGCGGAGCCTGGTACTGGCGCGAAATTCGTCGCGACGCGGAGACCGTCCAGTGGCTACGCGAACAGGCCATGCCGCTCGCGACCGTAGACCCCTCCCGTGACCTCGCTGATCTGCAGTCTCTTGGATCGGCGATCGCCGACGCCCATATCGTCGGTGTGGGCGAGGCAACGCACGGCACGCGTGAGCACTTCCTTTACAAACATCGTCTGCTGAGATACCTGGTGACACAGAAGGGTTTTCGCGCGCTTGCGTTCGAGTCGCCCTGGCCCACCGGTCTGGCTTTTAACGAATACGTCATATTCGGACAGGGCGATCCACAACGCCTGCTTGGACAGGCGGTCTTTGGGGTCTGGTACACACAGGAAGTTCTCGACATGATCCGCTGGATGCGCACTTACAACGCCACCGTTTCTCCGGAGAAACGCGTGGAGTTCGTCGGAGTAGACATGCAGCTCACGCGCGCGTCAGCCGCGGCTATCGTCCAGTACCTCGAAGAGGTCGACGCTGACTTCCGTGCCCGCCATGCGGGTACGCTCAACCTGCTGATGGCGGAAGAAATGGAGGGCCTGTATCTCCACTACATCGGAAACGAGTCCAAACCGCGAAACAGCCCTGAGAGACACAAGATCAGCGTGCTCGTTCGCGAGATCCGGGAGCGATTCGACGCGCAGCGTGCGCGCTACATCGCTGCATCGAGTGCCGAAGAATTCGATCGCGTCCGTCAACACGCGAACATACTCGTCCAGCAGGCGGACGTTCTGGGTCGATTCAGTCCGGCCCGGCGCGACCGTTACATGGCCGACAATCTCGACTGGTTCAGGGCACGGCGTCCGGGAGTGAAGGTCATGGTCTGGGCGCACAACGGCCATGTCGCGACTCGCCGCGACGAGGTCGGCGCTTCACTCGGAGGCCACCTCAGAGAACGCCACGGCGCTG
>JBKJUK010000159.1:0-5374 GCA_046590705.1 Thermoanaerobaculia bacterium | reverse complement strand
CTCCCCGAGAGAATCGATGTTAAGTTGATGCTCGCCTTCGGGGAGAGGGCAAGGGAGAGGGGAAGTATTCATTGACCCTCGAGCGTGCTCTCCCGGCTAGTGTCGCTCTCGTTTGGTGATGAGCTCAAAGATGTCGGGACGGTGATAGTGCCCCGACACATCGAGCGTTAGTTTTTCCCGATCGATCATCGAAAGATCCAGGTCGGCCACAAGAATCGTCTCCTCATCGAAGACGGGACCAGCAACATAGCTTCCGTCCGGCGCGATGATCGCGCTGCCGCCGCGGAGGAGCAGTTCGCCATCGCTCTTCAGAGGAGCAGGTCGGGTGAATTCCGGCGGCAGGTCAGCGACCTTCATGATTGCGCCGGCGGCGATGACGAAGCAGCGCGCCTCAAGTGCGTAGTGACGGCTGGCCAGTTGATGGATGTCATGAACGGTCGGCCAGAGCGCAACATGAATCTGCTCGCCCGATGTATGCATGGCATGTCGCGCCAGTGGCATCCAGTGTTCCCAGCAGATGAGCCCTCCCACGCGCCCTGACGGCGTCGTCACCGCCTCCAGACCAGTGGCGTCGCCCTGCCCCCAGATCAAACGCTCGGTGTAGGTAGGGACGAGCTTGCGGTGATGCTGCGCCAGCTTCCCGTCCGGTGTGAAGATCAGCAGGACGTTGTACAGCGTTCCGTTTCCGGGCCCGGATTCGACACGTTCGTGCGCACCGATCACCAAAGTGACATTGTGGGTTGTGGCGATTTCTCCGAGGCGAGTGGTGTGCACGCTCGGAATGACGATGCTGTTCTGACGAAGGCGCGCGAAGACTTCCTTCATGGCGCTGTTGTTCCAGAGTGCAACCTCACCGCAATGGTCGATCCAGGCCGGATATCCGGGAAGCCAGGTCTCGCCGAATACGACCAGCGATGCACCGCGAGCGGCCGCTTCGGCCGTGTGGGTAGCCACACGCAGCAGACACTCGTCAAGGTCGAGGTGAGCGGGGGCGAACTGGACTACAGCGACACGAACACTTTGGCAAGACATTCAGAGTCCTTCGCCTGGTTTGGTCGGCTGCATCTGAAGCGCGTCATTCACTCGATTGAAATAATTGAACAGGCCGGCTGCTGCAGAGATCTCAATGACTTCACCTTCGTCATAGTGCTGACGTAGACGATCGAAGAGAGCATCGTCTACACGATGTGCGTCGAGAGTAAGCTGTTTGGCGAAGGCGAGGGCAGCTTTCTCACGCTCATCAAAGGGTCCGCTTTCGAAGTTCATGAGCTGCTCGAGCTGCTCTTTGGTTCCGCCCAGCCGCGCTACCTGCGCGGTGTGTGAGGCGCTTCAGTAGTGGCATTCGTTCAAACGCGACACCAGCGTTATTATCAACTCCTTCGTTTTCGCCGGAACCGTGCCGCTGTTCACCACCGCGTTCATGTGCGCGATCATGGTCTTCATGATTTCCGGTCGATGGGCAAAGGCCCGGAACATGTTCGGAATGTTGCCTCGCAGCGCGGCCACGCGCTCAAAAACTTCCAGAACATCGGGCGGCACTTCAGCTTTGGTGAGCCGTGAGATTCGAGACATTTCTTTCACTCCTCGCGCGGCCAGTGATGCAATCAGCCCGCCGCTCAGGCCTCAGCGCGCACAGGCAGTATTGCCTGTTCCATACAGGAACGGGGAAAGCGGGCGAGCGCAACTCGCCCGACGGGCAACAAGCAGGGGCAGGTGTTCGCTTTTCGCGGACGAAAAGTCAAGTCTGCTTTCGACAGTGTCGACGAAATCCAACTCGAGATGAAGTTCTGAGTCGACCTCCATTGTGAGTCACAGCCACAACCGAAGACCTGGCCTTCCGTTTCTCCTAGCCTATGAAACTAGACTCCTGACCCTTCATTTCACTCGCGAGCGCAGTTCGCGGACGTGTATGGCGTTGATGATGTTGCCCAGTGCGAGAGCCGGATCGGTATAGGGCGCCATCGTCAATCCCAACGAGTTGCGTGCCGCGTCGAGACTCGATCGCAGTTCAGTTATGTGGATCAATTTCATCACCACTCCTGTGCTCACGGCGTCGGTGAACGTCGCCTGGGGGAGCCCGGCAGCAGCGCGGACGGCGTTCACGGCTGTCCGCAACTCGGTCACGTGCACGGCTTTGATGATCGTCGAGTTGGGGACGGCGGGGTCATCCGCGAAGAGGATGGTCGTCGCCAGGTCGGTGTTGCTCGAGGGGCTTACGTTCGAAGAGTCAGTGGCCCGGACCAGATAAAGGTACGTGGTGTTGGGCGCCAGGCCCGTATCGAGGAAATTGTTTGCGAAGGGGAAGCCGACGACGCTGTAAGGACCGTTGTTGGAACTGCGAAAGACCTGGTAGTTCGTGGCAGAGGGAACCGCGTCCCAGGTGACGCTGACCTGTGTTGTCGAGATGGAGGTGGCGATGAGATTGGCTGGCGGGAGCAGGACCGTGGTGGGGTCATTCACCGTGCTGTTCGAGGTGAAAATCTCTCCCCCTCCAGAGACGGTCGCTGTATTGACAATGCTGGCAGGCGAGTTGTTGTTGACATTCACGGTGAGGGTAATTGATGGGTAGCTCGCGTTGACAGCCAGCACGTCGCTTCGTGTGCACGTGAGCGTGCCGAAGGTACAACTCCAGCCAGGACCGGTCATGGCGGTGGCGGTGAGGCCGGCCGGGAGGGTGTCGGTTACGTTGACGACGCCGTTCGTGACCGCCCCCCCTGCGTTCCCCACGCCGATGGAGTAGGTTCTGCCGGTCTGACTCTGAGCAAAGTTGCCGGTGTGCGTCTTGGTGATGGTCATGTCGGCCACTAGAACAATCGTGGTGGGGTCGCTGGCGCTATTGTTGGCGGTATTGAGCTCGCCTCCGCCCGAGACGCTGGCCAAGTTGGTGACCATGGGAGGCGCCGTGGTGGAAACGTTTACGGTCAGCGTGATGACTGGATAGCTCGCCGAGGACGCCAGGGTATCGCTGCGCGTGCAGGTAAGCGTGCCGAGGTTGCAGGACCAGCCCGATCCGCTCATGCCGGCGGCTGTCAGGGATGGGGGTAGCGTGTCGGTTACGGAGATCGTTCCGGATGTCCGACTCGGTCCCGCATTGTTGACGGAAAGCGCATAGGTCGCCCCGATCTGCCCCTCGGTGAAGTCGCCTGCGTGCGTTTTACTGAGCGTCAGATCGGGACACCCGCCCAGCAGGATCGAGACGTTGTTGGAATAGTTGGCGATGACGAGGTCCGCCTTTCCGTCGCCGTTGAAGTCTCCTATGGCAACCGATTTCGGAACCGTCCCGGCAGGGTAGCTCACCGCCGCGGAGAAGGTGCCATTGCCATTGCCCAGCAGGATCGAGACGTTGTTGGAACTCTGATTGGCGATGACGAGGTCCGGTTTTCCGTCGCCGTTGAAGTCGCCGATGGCAATCGAGATCGGACCTGTCCCGGCAGCGTGGTTTACCGCGGCGGCGAAGGTGCCGTTTCCAATTCCCAGCAGGATCGAGACGTTGTTGGAATTGGGGTTGGCAATGGCGAGGTCCGCTTTCCCGTCGCCGTTGAAGTCTCCGACGGCAACGGCAAACGGAGTCGTTCCGGCAGCGTAGTTCACTGCCGCAGCGAAGGTGCCGTTACCATTGCCCAGCAAGATCGAGACGTTGTTGGAATTGCCGTTGGCCACGGCGAGGTCCGTTTTTCCGTCGCCGTCGAAGTCGCCGATGGCAACCGAGTTCGGATTCGACCCGGCAGCGTAGTTCACAGGCGCGGCGAAGGCGCCGTTGCCATTGCCCAGCAAGATCGAGACGTTGTTGGAATTGGAGTTGGCGATGGCGAGGTCCGGTTTTCCGTCGCCGTTGAAATCTCCGATGGCAATCGAGATCGGACCGGTCCCGGCAGCGTAGTTCACAGGCGCGGCGAAGGCGCCGTTGCCATTGCCCAGCAGGACCGAGACGTTATTGGAACTGGCGTTGACGACGGCGAGGTCCGTTTTTCCGTCGCCGTCGAAATCCCCGATGGCAACCGAGTACGGACTCGCCCCGGCTGTGTAATTGAATGCTGACGCGAAGAAGCCGCAATTCGGCGCGCCATGGATCACGGTCGGATCGCTCGTCGTGTCATTTGATGTGTTGACCTCGCCGCCGCCTGAGACGGTCGCTGTGTTGATCAGCGTGAACGGGGCAGTGATCGCCGCGTTCACCGTCAGAGTGATTGTCGGCCAGGCCGCTCGCGCGACCAGCACGTCGTTTCGGGTGCAGGTTACGGTGCTGAGGGTGCAATCCCATCCGGTCCCGCTCATGGCCGTGGCGGTGAGCCCTGCCGGAAGCGTGTCTGTCACGGTGACCGATCCTGATGTCGATACGCTGCCGCTGTTGTAGACGGTGATCGTGTATGGTTTGCTCACGTCACCCTGTGTGAAGCTGCCGATGTGCGTTTTTGTGATCGCCAGGTCGGGGAATTGGTTGACCGACGTCGGATCGGTGGCCGTGTTGTTGGCGGTATTCAGTTCGGTGCCGGAGACGTTGGCCGTGTTTGTCACACTCGGCGGCGCATTGAACGCCACGGTGACGGTCAGGGTGATGGGCGGATAACTCGCCACAGCGGCAAGGAGGTCGCTCCGTGTGCAGGTGAGCGTGCCGAGAGTGCAGCTCCAGCCGGTGCCGCTCATGGCCGTGGCGGTCAGACTCGCGGGCAGAGTGTCGGTCACGGTTACGGTTCCGGTTGTCGGGCCGGTCCCGGCATTATTGGCGATGATCGTGTACACCGCGCCGCTCTGCCCCTGGGCTAAGTCGCCGGTGTGCGCCTTGGCGACGGTCAGGTCGGGAGGGGGGCAGGAGTTGAGCAGGATCGAGGCGTTGTTGGCACTGTAGTTGGTGATGGCTAGATCAGCCTTTCCGTCGCCATTGAAGTCGCCGATGGCTACCGAGTACTGGTTCGTGCCGGCGGGAAAGTTCACCGCAGCGGCGAAGGCGCCGTTGCCGTTACCCAGCAGGATCGAGACGTTGGTGGAGCCGTAACTGGCGACGGCGAGGTCCGCTTTTCCGTCGCCGTTGAAGTCTCCTATGGCAACCGAGGACGGAGCCGTCCCGGTAGCGTAGTTCACTGCGTCGGCGAAGGTGCCGTTGCCACTACCCAGAAGGATCGAGACGTTGCTGGAACTGTTGTTTGCGACGGCGAGGTCGGCTTTTCCGTCGCCGTTGAAGTCGCCGACAGCAACCGAGCGCGGAGCCGCTGCGGCAGCGTAGTCGACCGCCGCGGCGAAGGTGCCGCTTCCATTGCCCAGCAGGATCGAGATGTTGTTGGAGTTGAGGTTGGCGACGGCGAGGTCCGGTTTCCCACCACCGTTGAAATTGCCCACGGCCACCGAGTACGGAGCCGTCCCGGCAAGGTAGTTCACC
>JBKJUK010000048.1:0-33809 GCA_046590705.1 Thermoanaerobaculia bacterium | reverse complement strand
CTTGCTGGCGAAGCGGTTGGAGATCTCCTGTTGTTCAGCGGCCAGAATGTTTACCGCAAACTTCCCGGTTCGGATGATGGCGTCATGCGTACGCAGAACTTTCTCGATGCAGACCAGTATCAGCGGCGGAGTCAGTGAGAGCGAGGAAAAGGCGCTCACGGTGAGTCCGTAACGATCTCCTTGTTCCTCGGTCGTGACAACGGTGACGCCGCTGGCGAAATGGCTCATAGCCTTTCGGAAATGAACGGCCTCGATGGTCGTACTCAGCTCATCCATCATGGCACTCCGCTGCCAGTCGCCTTAAAGCGGTTTTCGTACACCAGAGCCTTTCCCTCGGCCCACGGTTTGTAGCCGTTGATGAAGTCGACGCGTTCGCCGATTGGTGGATGGCTCGACCGCCACAGCTTGAAGAGCAGTCCCGGTCGAGGAACGGCGAGATTTTCCTGCTGCAGTTTCACAAATGCCTCAGCGGCGGGACGGTTTTTCCGCGTGATCTCGAGGCCGAAGCGGTCGGCCTCATGTTCGTTGTGACGTGACATCGCCAGCAGCGCCGGCGTGAAGAGAATCGACGCCAGTCCGAACAGGAAAAGAATCAGCGGAAGCGCCGCGATGTCGGATAGCTCGTCAAAGCGAAAGCGGTTTCTGAACCTCGCGATGAGGAGTCCCCCGAACCTGTGTACGAAGAACAGGCCCGCAATGATGACCGCAGACGAGACCAGGATGATCTGTGCGACATGCTTGAGTACGAAGTGCCCCATTTCATGGCCCATGACGAAGAGGAGTTCGTCTTCGTCCAGCTTGGCGATGATCGTGTCCCAGAGAACGATCCGCTTCGTGCTGGCAAAGCCGCTCACATACGCATTCACGGTCTTGGTGTCTTCGCTCTTGGCCACTTCGAAGACACGGCCCCCTTCGATTCCTGCACGGTCGGCCAGACTGAGGATCTTCTGCTCGAGCGCCTGATTCTTCATCGGTCCGAACTTGTTGAACATCGGATCGATCCAGATTGGGGAAACAAGCAGCAGCAGAACCGTCAGCGGAATTGCCGCGAGTCCTGTGTAAAGCCACCAGCGGCGTGGGCTCTTTTTCAGAAGCAGAAACGGAATCCACATGATCAGCGGCGTCATGATCAAACCAATGGCCAGTCCTTTCAGCGTGTCGGTGAACCACTTGGAGATAGTCTGATTCGATAGATCGTAGGCGTGAGGCCTGACGAACTCGGTGTAGTAGGAGAGTGGAAGGTCGATCAGGAATGTGAGCAGCGTGAAGATGATCGAGTAGATGGCGATGACAAAGAACCAGCGGCGTCCCAGCCTTTGCGCCACATCGCGGATACGAGCGGAGAGGCCGCTGAACAGGAAGAGCAGCGGAATCAGCAATCCCCAAATGGTGGTGAGAACCCAGATCAGGTTGCCGCTTCTGTAGTACTGCAGCGCTTTGGCGGTGGGCTCGGGAACCGGGACCGGACCGTCGTCCTGCACCGCAGTGTCAGGGATGGTCGCCTGGAGCTCAGCGGCCGCCGAGGAGGTGCCGGTTTGCTGCGCCTGCACCGAGACCGCGCTCGTCATCAGAGCTAGAATTAGAACTGCTGCGGATACAAATGTCCCCACGAAGCGTCTTTCCATGAGGATGATTGTAGATGAGACTCAACCGCCAGTCGGCGGAGATGCTCAGGTGAGGCTTTTCACGCCTTCGAAGAACTTCATGGTGCTCTCGAAGCGATCCCGCCGTTTGCTGGCGCGCTCCAGCCCGAGGTCGACCAGTCGTTCGATGAGACGAGAGTACTTCAGGCCTGTCGCTTCCCACAACTTCGGATACATGGAGATTTTTGTGAAGCCGGGGATGGTGTTGATCTCGTTGATGTAGAAGCGATTCGTTCCCTTCTCGAGAAAGAAGTCGACACGTGAAAAGCCTGAGGCTCCGACGGCTTTGAAGGCGATGATGGCCATCCGCCGCAGTTCTTCGGACTTGTCGGCGGCCAGCTTCGCCGGAATCACCAGAGATGACTTGTTGTCGATGTACTTGTCTTCGTAATTGTAGAAATCGGCGCCGGTAACGATTTCGCCGGGAACCGAAGCCTCGGGCTCGTCATTGCCGAGAACTGAAACTTCGATTTCGCGCGCGTCGATGCCACGTTCGACGAGGACCTTGTCGTCGAATCTGAAAGCCTTGTCGATGGCCTCGCCCAGATCTGTGTCTTTCTTTACTTTGGAGACACCTACTGATGAACCGGCGTTTGCCGGCTTGACGAAGTAGGGGAGTCGCAAATAGTTGTCGATGTTGCGGCACATCTTTTCCCGGTCGGCCTTCCACTCGAACTCGGCGACCTCCATGTACTCCACCATGGGAAGCTTGGCGTGCGCGAAGGCGTACTTCATCATCCACTTGTCCATGCCGACTGCGGAACCGGTCACACCGGCGCCAACGTAAGGAATTCCGAGAATTTCCAGATAGCCCTGAAGGGTCCCGTCTTCGCCGAACGTGCCGTGTACCAGAGGGAAGACGATGTCGATCTTTTCTTCGCGAAGCCACTTCTCGAAGTCGAAGGATTCGTCGCGAGTGGCGGATGTCTCACTCGTGCCTTCAAGAATCGAGGCGCTGATTCCAGGCTCGAGGAAACGGCCGCTGCGCGCGATACAGATCGGAATCATCTGCAGCCGCTCCGGCGCAGCTCCCAGGACAGAGCGAGCCGAGAGGATGGATACATCATGTTCGGCGCTGCGTCCTCCGAAGAGAAGCGCGACCTTGACCTGCTGTGATGACATGCAGACTCCTGAAGAAAGGTTCTAGGGAAGTGGGTTTCAATTTCCGCGCCGCACGTGAAATGCTGTGACGGGACAGCTGGAATCACGCCGACCACTCACGCCCAGCGCGGAAAGTGGAGCACAGGCAATCCTGCCTGTGACGCGGGTAACGGAGTTCTAAACCGCTTCTAGGATGTTCAGCAATTGTCGTAAGAGGTCGCCACTAGCGAGATATGTCAGTTGCGAGAAAGGAAATCGCCCTTCGAAGTCCGTGCATCGCGCCACAGGCAGGATTGCCTGTGCTCCACAAAAAGCCTCGAGCGCCCATGACTCTACTACTGGTTACTGGCTACTCAGCTACTGTCTACCTTCCAGGAATGCTTCCCAGCAGATACTTCAGATCATCATCCCGCCAGCGGATTCCGCCGCCGAGAATGAAGGCCGTGTCGTTCAGCGCGTTCTCGACTCCGGTTGAGACGAAGACCGCCGGGAAGTTCGCCTTCTCTCTCATCAACTCGTAGCGGCCGAAGAGACGAATGTTGGGATTGCTGTCGCGACGCTTGCCGAAGTCGAAGGCCTCACCGGTGATGCGCAGGCGCTCGTTCAGATCGTAGTCCGCGCCTACGCCGCCGCTGGAGTCGAACAGTCCGACCCGCAAAGACAGATCATCGAGTTTCCATCCTGCCTGCGCCGATACCAGGAAGTCGCGTTCGAACTTGGTTTCTCTTGTCGTAACCGTCGACACCTTGCCGAAGCCGTCGGTCGTCTCTGTGACGATGATCTTCTCTTTCCGCTTGCCGCGCGGATCGTCGTTCAGTTCCACATTGAAGAAGCGATTTTTCGCGGGATCAGGAACCAGGCGGACAAACACTCCGGAGCGCGAGCTTCCGTCGAAACCCTCGTCGGATGCCGTGCGTCCAGCCAGATAGTCGGCCTTGATGCCGAGATCCAGCTCGATTTTCCCAACCCTGCCGAGTGTGTTGCGCAGCTCGTTCACGCCCGACTCGACGGAGGTGAGCGCGCTGGTGAGTCGGGTATGGGCCTCGTCGCTGTAGAGAAGTTTGCCAACCGAGCCTTCGCCCGATTTCATCTGTCCGGTGATGTCGTTGAGATTGGTCGCTGAAGTTTTCAGATCGTTGGAAAGACCACGAAGATTGTCGACGATCACCCGTACATCCTGGCGATTCTCACCCACGGTGCCGCCCACCGCACCGAGCATGCGATCGATGGAAGCGGCGATCCGCGGGATGGCCACGCGGAGATCGGCGGTAAGGGCCCGGATGTTCTCGGCGCTGGCGGTCACGTTGCCCTGATTCACTTCGAGCAGCAGACGCATCTGCGCGGTGACCACCCGGACGTTATCCACGATTTCGTTGAGCCGCTGCTCTCCGGCCGGTCCGCCGAGAGTCGCGCGCATGGCCTGGGTGATTGCTTTCACATCGGTGGCAATGTCCGCGACCTGATTGGTCACGTCGTCAATCGACGAGGTGGACGTGCTTCCGAGTACGAGCTTCTGCCCTTTGGCCACCAGGGGCGCCGAGGCAGTTCCGGGGTTGAGTTCGATGTACTTTTCGCCGAGTAGTCCGAGGTTGGCGACTGATGCGCTGGCGTTGGTGCGGAGTGGAACGTTGCTGTCGATCTCGAGTGAGACCAGTGCTTTTCCTTGCGGAGTCAGGCTGACCTTCGCGACCTTGCCGATGCGGACGCCGGCCATCCGAACGGACGCTTTCTCATTGAGTCCTGCAACGGAATTGAAGACCACGTCGACCTTCCGGATATCGCCAGAGCCGCCGAACTGAAAGTCTTCGATTTTCATGACGAAGAATCCTGCGATGGCGATGATCACCAGCATCAGAACTCCGATTTTTGCGGCAGAAGTCATACGATCTCCATCAACGCGGCTTACGGCCCTTCCACTACGAAACAACCTGGCAGCTACTCCTGATCCGTTTCTGATCCGAGCGGGTCGATGCCGGCTTTGCGCATCATCGCAACAAGTGTCGAAAGCGGCAACCCGACCACGTTCGTGTAATTTCCACGAATCGACTCGATGAACATCGCTCCGAGCCCCTGCACGGCGTAGGAACCAGCCTTGTCGAGCGGCTCCCCAGTCTGTACATACCAGTCGATCTGGTGTCTGGAAAGGCGCGAGATCGTCACCTCGGTGACTTCGACCAGGGTCTGCTCGAAAGGTCGCTGCAGATTCATCAAGGTGAGTCCGGTGAAAACGCGATGGGTGCGGCCGGCGATGAGTGCCAGCATCGAGGCGGCGTGCTTCTCATCGCGAGGTTTCTCGAGGATCGTGTCGTCGAGGTACACAACCGTGTCCGCCGCAACGACCCATCGATCCTGATGGCGGGAAGCCACCGCCCGCGCTTTGGCCTGCGCCAGACGCGACACGTAATCGTGCGGCGTCTCGCCATGGGCGAGCAGTTCCTCGACCTCGCTGGTGATCACCTCGAAGTCGAGACTGAGCGATGCCAGCAGCTCCTTACGACGCGGCGACGCTGAAGCAAGGATCAATTTCATGAAGCTCCCTCCGAAATCGCAACGCGCGAGATCAGCAGAATGACAACCAGTCTGGCTGCCGGCGCCAGACGATAAATGATGCGGAGGTGCGCGGTTCTGAGTGACCAGAGACCGCGGAATGGAGCCAGCAGCGGCACGCCAGCAATGGGATCGTCGTCCAGCCGCGCGAGTGAGGCCCGCACCAGCTGCTGTTCATCGTTAGAGAACGAATGCCAGGTTCCGCCGATCGACTCCACCAGCCGGATGCGGTCATTCAGCAAACAGATCCTCCGGCAACATCAACGAATTCTGCGCCGCTTCGATATCAGCAGAGGCCAGCGAAGAAATGAGATCGGGATCATCTGACAGGTCGGTAGTCTCTCGAAGCGCCAGATACTCGTCGTTGGCGATGAGGATGGCGATTTCGCGATCTCCGCGAAGAAAGCGAGCCCGCTGGCCCGCTACTTCCGCACTCGCGATCAACCGCTGCAACTCCTCAGGCAGCTCGCTGACTTCCAGCATTTGATCCTTCATCATCTTCCGCTTGCGTCGGGATCGCCAGCCTTCGAGAGCAGGCCGTGGAGGTACTCGCGGAAAGGGTGGCCGAACTCAGGGTGACGAAGTGCAAACTCCACGGTTGCTTTCAGGTAACCGAGTTTCTCGCCCGCGTCGTAGCGGATACCTTTGAAGACGCAACCGTAAAAATCACCTTCTTTGATCAATTCCCTGAGAGCGTCGGTGAGCTGAATTTCGCCGCCGGCACCACGTTCCGTTTTCTGCAGCAGTTCGAAGATTGACGGAGGAAGAATGTAGCGTCCGATGATGGCCAGATTCGAGGGCGCGTTGGAAACCGGTTTCTCGACCATGTCCGTAATGCGCACGCGGCCGTTGCCGATTGCTTCACCGGCCACAACCCCGTAACGGCGAGTCTCTTCCGGTGGCACTTCCATCAACGCCACGACCGGCCGGCCTGTCTCCTCGTAGATGTCCATCATCTGCCTGAGGCATGGTGGATCCGCGAAGATCACGTCATCAGGAAGCAGCACGGCGAACGGTTCGTCGCCAACCGCGTCGCGCGCCATCAGCACAGCATGGCCCAGTCCCAGCGCCTCCTTCTGCCGCACCGAAATCACCTCGGCCATCGCGCTCACCGCTTCTACACAGGCAAGAAGTTCGTTCTTGTTGCGATCACGCAGAGCCTGCTCCAGATCAGCATTACGATCGAAGTGATCGATGATCGACTCCTTCCCGCGCGAAGTGACCATCACCATGCGAGAAAGACCGGAAGCAAGCGCCTCCTCGACCCCGTACTGAATGACCGGCTTGTCGACCAGCGGAAGCATCTCCTTCGGAATCACCTTCGAAGCAGGAAGAAAGCGAGTTCCAAAGCCGGCCGCCGGAAAGACACAAGTACGTAACTGTTTCATCAAGGCAATTGTAAGCGAGCGTGTGGAACTTACCCTCTCCCGGTTGAGAGGGTGGTTGCGCCAGCAACCGGGTGAGGCCGAACGAAGGACCGAAGGATAGAGCTTCAGCGCTGCATCAGTGTGGGGTTGATTCCAGCCGCTCGACTCGTGCGTGAAGATCGGAAACTCCCTGCTCGAGCGTGCGAATACGGCGTTCAAGTTCTGCGTGTTAAAACTTGATCATGGCCTGCGTATCATCGAACCCGCGGCGCATGCGCTCATCAAGAGCCTCGGTCTTTCGCTCGAACTTCTCGTCGAGGTTGGCGACCGATTCGGCGAGCGATTGAAAGCTATTCTCGATGCGCTCCACGGCAACCTCGAAATGACGGCGGGTCTCGCCGTGGGCCGCGGAGGTCTCCCCCCGCATGGCCCGAAGCTCCTCGAACAGCCGTTCCATCTCGTAATCCGTCATCTCGAGGATTCTACCTCGGTACGACGTCCTCACGGCGATAGCGTGCGGCTCGTTACCCAGACGCGATCACAGCTTTCGCCCGCTTAGGGCCGGAGGCCCGGCATCGAAATAGCCAGGGCCGTGAGGCCTGGGGACCTGCGCGGCACCGCCATTCTGCTGAGCCCCGGCGGGGCGGCATCGCGACTCCCGCTTGAGGAAGGCTCGCTGCGGGACGCGTCGGCATCTGAGATAAAAGACATACGTTCGACACTCGCTGTTACCTGCAACGGAGTACCGAACGAGTTACGCTGTGATCCGACCCGATCCGCACCCTCATGTCCAAACCTCTTGTATGTATCGACTGCCACGGCTCGCTCTTACGAGACTCGACCCTGACAAGAAAACACAGCTGGCATTCAGCCCCTCAATCTCCGCTGATGAACGTCGGGTTCTGGGGAAAATCAGGGCTCCCGCGGAGATCGGAACCGACGATGAGTGGAAGTACCTTCGAAGCGATGTCTGGCTCGTGGAAGATATACTCATCGACGGCGATTCCGCTACCTTCAGAGTTTGGCGCGGGCCAATGCCGCGGCGCCAGCCTGGCGTAATCAGTCTCTCCTGCGGAACGACGTCCACGTACTATTTCAAGAAGGTCACCGGTGTGTGGCAGTTCCTTGACCGAATGACGATCGAGGCTTGTTGAATGCCGAGTTTACCCAAACGCGTAGCGCAGGACGTCTGAGCGGTGAATCGTGAAGCTGCGCGGTGTGAGCGCTGGGACCGAAGTCGGTGAACAACGGACCCGTTATTGCTCTCGATTCGAACGGAGGTAGACTCTTTTGGTCATGAACACGCATCTTCTCGAGCAAGCGCGACAGCTCAGTGTGGAAGAGCAGTTGGAACTTGTCGAGGCTCTCTGGGACGACCTCGCAGAACGCAACACGGTGATGTTGCCGACCGCCGCTCAGAAACTCGAGCTCGACCGGCGACTGCTGGACCATGAGGCAAATCCCGACGATTCGGTCTCCTGGGATGAAGTCAAGGCATCAGCGTTCGCTCGTATCAAACAATGACGCTGAATGTGTTGTTTCGCCCTCAGGCTCGCAACGAGTTTGTGGAGGCGGCGGCACGATATGAGGGCCAGCGTCCTGGACTTGCATCGGGATCGAGGCTGCAGGGAAGGTGAGGCAGCATGTACTGCGATGTGACACCGATCAGAGATTCAGGGACAATAACAACGTGTTTTGTGTGCGTCTGACCCCGATTATACGCCTCCTGCACTGCGCCACCTGATGTTCGACAATGCACCTGACTCTGTCGATGGACGCCATGATGCTCGCCTTCACCGCATTTACCGGCGCCCGCCGCGAACCCGCGCCACAGGCGTGCTGAATACGCGGGCGAACACACGCATCGACGCACCCGCCGCCCGGCTGAATCGTGAATAGATCACCATCAGATCATTGCCGCGGGAGGCGAGTTGAAATGACATTCTCGCTTCAGAATGGACCTGTGGCTCGTCGGCAGCAATCAGTAGCTGCCCTACCGGTCGGCCTGTCGAATCGAGGAATGCGCCCTTCAGTAGCGACCGCTCGTCCCACGTGACAAAGAAGCCGTCCGGGCGAGCGGCCACAACCACGCGCGAATAAACACTGAGAGAAGGGGCCGGGATCGACACAGGAGCGCCGACCGCTCCGCTGCGACTCGAGACCAGTTGCCCGACGACCGTCGTGAGGGTGCGCCACGCCACGAGGAACTGCCCTTCGCGTGCCGCGACGGCAGGGCCGAGCGCGGGAGAGCTTCCGTAGATGACCTGAGCGGAATCAAGCGGGTCCGCTTCAATCGAGAGCCGGATTCCCTCGATCCGAGGGGCAGGAGGTGGTGGCGGACAACTCATATAGCACCCTGGTTCCTGTCCGTCCCGCCACACCAGCAGACTTACGCCGTCCGAAGATGCAATAGCGAGTTGCGTCTGCTCAGCAGTGTTTCTGAGCGATCGGGCAACAGCTTTACCGTTGCCGTCGAGGACGATTCCTTCCGGTGTGATCCGATTCACTCTGAGCGGCTGTCCGGTGGCTGCGGGATATGCGACAAGAAAGTAGCGGCCGTTCCACGCTACTGCAGCGGGGCCGCGAAACGACACGTCATCAGCAATGATGAACGGCGCCGCGTCGAGCGCGCGCCCTGCCGGATCGAACCGCCGCCCGAAAAGAACGTCCCGTGTTGCTGGGTCGGACCTCCACCAGGTCACCAGCACGGCGCGGTCGCCCGCTGCTATCGAAGGTGAGGTAAGGCGACCGACATCGTCGCTGACCAGAAACTCACGACTGCGCCCGAGCGCCGGCGAGATCACGACTCCATGAATCACCCGACGCCTGGAGTTCGCGACGTCTGGTTCAGAGGTGTCGTCCCACACAGCGAACCAGCCGACGTTCGTCGCGGCCACGGCCGGGTTGAGTTCGGGCACGCCTCCGAACGAGGTTACCGAGTTGCTGCGCAACGCGGCTGACACGGGGTCGATGCGGCCGTGCCGGATGACCGAGGCAGAGTCGGTCCATACCAGGAGCGGCGAGGTACCACCGCTCACGCTCGGCTGCTCATACGCAGCCGGCGCCACGGCGTTCGGCCCGGCCATGACGCCGGCGCCGGAGATCCTGGCCACCATGATTGAATCGTTCTGGTTGAACTCTGAGCGGGAACTCCAGACGACGAGTACGGTTCCATCACGAAGTGGGGCGAGGCTGAATCTCCAATGCGAGTCGCTTGTCACGAGAATGGAACCTGCACCAAGGCGCCCGGAACGACTGACGGGCGTCGCTGTGATGGATCTTCGATCGGAGCTGAACAGGAGATAGCCGTCAGTCGTCGCGGTCAGCTGGGACTCCGGCCTCGCCGGGAATTCGTCCGTAATCACTGTGGCACCGCTGTTTCCGTCCACTCGCATGAGGTAGCTGCCGTCGCTGACGAGATAGTCAGTTCCGTCCGTCGCGATTGTGGAGATCCGCCTGGGGTACGTATCGAGTGCGACAGTTGGACGGGAGCCGTCGAGTTGAATGAGAGAGCCGCTGCGGAAGCGGTCCGTGATCAGAAGAGTGGTTCCATTCGTCACCGCCAGGAAACCGTCGTCGTGAGGCGTCCCTTGCCGGACGTGGAACGACGGCGATAACGAACCGTCGCGTTCGAGATACCGGCCGCGTGTTTCTCTCTCCTCGGTTCGCCAGAGGAACAGGAACCGACTGCCCGTCCAGAGTACCTTGCCACTTTCACGGCCGCCCTCACTGACCGTGAACGGCATTGGATCGACGAGAGCACCTTCGCGAGCGATGCGGACCGCCACGATGTCAGCAGCGCGCCGAAAGGAGACGACGTGGATCTCATCATTCGACGCAACCGAATGCTGGTATCCCGGGGCGACACCGAGTCCGACCTCCGTCAGCGGCAGCTCTCCCGTCCATCTCGTAGTTGTTTGCGCCACCGCGCTACGGGAGGTGAACGCAAGAAGGATTGCGAGTGCGACAGCGTAGGTCTTCATTATCTTCTCCAGTCTTCCCGGATCTCTATCATCCCGCTGAAGTTAAAGGGGGCTGCGACCTGTTCCCGGTTTTCAACGTTCGGCTCATCTTGGCGTCACGATCGTTACATGCTGCGTTTCGTTGTTCGTCACTGCGGCCAGGGCCCAGAACCGCAGTCCGGTCGTGAGCGGGATGATCTCGATGGTAATTCGATCGGATCTCGTCGCCGCAAGCTCCGGAATCCTTCGCTGCAGGTCGTCGATCATGGCGTAACCCGGTACCAGCGGTAGACCCAATTCTGACTTTCCGGCAGACACAGTAAGCGGCAGGATGCGTTCGGCCAGCGGTTCGCGCGCACCGAGCGCGTAGACACGAACACGCACCGATGCGGAGTCACGAGCATCCGGATCGAATACACGCAGCGAGACTCGAAATCGTGGATCGAGCGGAACACCGACAAGTGCAACTCGGTCACGCTCGAAGTCCTTTTCCCGCACCACAGGAACCGTCGTGCCGAAGTTCTGTTCACTACGCGAACGATCGAAGAAGCGCAGGTTGAAATGCATCCGCTCCACGTCACCTCGCGCGACGTGCACGAGCGACCCGGCAGGGTTGTTGAGCAACGAATAGTTCTGGACACCGTTCACCGGGTCAGGAATCGGCGAGCAGGTGACTCGGCACTGATGAAGGAGGGGAATGGTTACCGGATGTCCAGGACCGTCAAACGCGTAGAACAGCTCCGTCGCCCACAGCGAGCCGAGCGCGCCGCTTCCTGTATTTCCGACCGGGATCAGTAAGGACTCGTAGTCGGCAACCACTCCGCCACGGGCCTCGTTCGCAACGTAGGCATGCGTTGCATCGTAGGCACCCACTGGCAACGCTTCGGACTCAGTCCCGATGATGGTTGCACCGGGCGGTCGATACTCCAGTCGCAGCGTGCGCTGCTCCCCGCGCCGCATCGCTCCCACTCTACAGATCAGGACATTCGCGCTGACCGAACAGCCGGTCGGTACGGACACAAGAGTCGCGCGCATGTCGTGCTTCCAGACTCGAACGATGGTCTCCTCGGTCGAAACAGGACCGCGGTTCTCCACCACCAACTCATGCTGAACAACCTCGGACATGGGAACTCGCGCCGGCAAGGTCGATGTCAGATGCAGATCAGCAACACTGCCTGGCTCTACTGTCTCAACACGAGCTCTGGCCTCGTTGTTTGATTCATTCGGCTCACGCGCTTCACCGCGCACGGTGAGGATCACTTCGTGCGAACCGGGTGCGCGAGCAAGCAGCTGCAGCCGGACGATCCGCGTCTCGTTGGCTGCAAGAGTCATCGAACACCCTGCGTAGTCACGTTCGACTCCGCACGAATCCGCAACGTTTCCGGAGAGGATTGAAAGTGGGATCAAAGAGGGACGCGCTCCACCGCCCGGAACGCGGATCCACAGGGCCACGCCTCGCGCAGACACGCTGGATGCATTTGTCACGATGGCCTGTACTTCAAACGTTTCACCGGCACGAACTGAGGCCGGCATCCGCGCAGTGACACCGAGATCCGGAACCTCCGTCTGCGCAAGAGCGAATCGCGAGAGTGCCAGAAACAACACCGCTGCCTGTCGCATCATCCTCGCCTCGCCTTTAGTGCCGCCGCGCGTTGGGAGTTGAGATGAAGAACGCTATTGCAGGGAAAGGAGACACAGCGTGTTCGTGTCATGGCCATAGATCTCCGCACTGCTGCTGTTGGGGCAATTTACCGAGGTCACCAATTCTGAAGCCGCTCAGAGGAGTGAATTATGGCACAATGCCATAAAGTTATCATTAGACCAACGTCGTAAACGACGGCCGGAGGTGCCGTAGATGCGCACGCTATTTTTGTTGCTGTTCGCCTTCGCCACCGCCGGGCAGGCCTTCGCTGCCGGCCCCGCGGGAGACCAGCGCGCAAGGCGCATTTCCATGGAGACCGGCGACCGGCGAGCAGGCGGTGTCCGCGCCGGCGGCAGTACGCCACGCTGCTGCTGATCAGAGTGCCCCACAGGTCGCGTACGGATCTCAGACGATCCTCGCGGTCTGGCGCGACATGCGGGAGGGTAATCGCGGCGCCGTCTACGCCACCAGGATGAAGGATCGCGAGGTGCTCGACCCGCTCGGCATTCACATCGAGAGTGGAGCTCGGCTCTCGGCCGTTGTCTGGAACGGCCGAGAGTTCCTCGTGGTATCGGAAGACAATCAGAAACGAACGCGGTTCACTTTCGTGAGTGAGGCAGGAGTCGTTACGCGCCGCAGCACTCCCGAGATCGACAGCGCGTACGAACTTCTCGACGTCGGCGGCGCCGGAAGTGCCACGAGGTTGTTGTTCGCCCGCCGGACGCCTCTCCAGAGTTTCATCTCGATCTTCGATGGCGCGGGGTCGCCGGTCGCGGTTGAAGTTCCACTCCCATCTCCTGCCGCAGGTCACCACGACAACGGCTTCATTGCAGGAAGTCGTGACAACGAGTTTCTCCTGTTGCGCACGCAAAATCGCAGCACCAGCATCGGTCACGTCACGGTCGCTGTCAGGATCACTTTCTCCGGTGTCGTGCAGTCCTCGGTGTTAGTCGATCTTCCCGAGGTACTGTTGCATGAATTCGAGCTGGAAGGCTCTCCCTCCGGCTATCTGCTGCTGCAGCGGAAGTCGTTCGAGCAGTCAGTCCACGCCTTTTCGTTGGCGATAGATGGCCGACCCGCAGGTGCGTCGAAGATGATTTCTTCCGCCGTCCAGGGGGGCGAGGGCGGGCCCTCCAAGCCGACGCTCGTGTATGAAGAAGGCGGCTACTTTGCGACATGGGAGACAGGGGTGCCGCTCAGGACAAGGGAAGTTCACTTCGCGGAGTTGAGTGAAGCTGGCGTGTTGCTTCGGGACATTGTCACGTCGCAGTACGCAGGGTTCGCTACCGGAGTATCACTCGCTGTAAGTTCCGGTGAGCGGACGGTGGTCTTCTCTGCGACTCTCTTGAGCAGCAACACCGGGAGCGACGTTTACGCGCACACCTTCGGCGCAGGTGACGAGACGACACCTCGCAAGTATTTGCTGACATACACGAGGGAACCGCAATCTCATCCGCGAGTCGCTGCGACACCGTCAGGTTTCGCCGCAGTCTGGCAGGAGGCTACTGCGGAGAGCCCTCTAAACGTCCGCTTCACTTTGCTCGACGCGCAGGGCGCGCCGGTCGGAACACCGCTCGACCTGGGCCGGGCGGTCCCGGGAGCCGCGACGGCTGGCTTTGACATCGCGGTGACGGCCGACCGGATCGTCGTCGCACGCCACCTTGGCGGAGGTCGTTTCCTGGTGCACCGATTTTCACTGAGTGGTCTCGCGATCGACACAGCACCACTCGAGATGCGGATGGCTGCCTCGGAATTTGCTATGGCTTCGAGCGCGACAGAGGTACTGCTCGGCGGCATCGTACCGTACGCGACTCCGACATCCGGCGAGATCATACTTCGGCGCATTCCCTCGGCAGGACCGCTTCCTGAAGCGAAGGTCCTCACCGTAGCGCGCGACAGCTATGACCTTGCTCTTGGCTCAGACGGAGCGGGCTTTCTCGCTGTCTGGTCGGAAGGCGTTCGCACGTGTCAGATACTCTGCGCCTTCCCGCCGTTCAAACTGCGTGCGGCGCGGCTGTCATCCGGGGGTACCGCATTAGATACCTTGCCGCTCGTGTTAGAGGACGACGCGCACGGAAACTTGCCGTCGGTCGCGTGGGACGGCAGCAGTTACGTCGTCATATGGAACGGCGGCGGCGTCAAAGCGGTGCGAATCTCATCCGCCGGTTCGATCATTGAACCTCGAACTGTCGTTGTGCCGCATGATCCGCAGGAAGGACTTGTCGGGAAAGTGATTTCGACCCCATCCGGAGCACTCGTGCTCTTCATGCATGGCGGGTTCTATGGAGCGGCGCAGGAATGGGCAGGGCTCCTTCTTCCTCAGTCGCGCTCATTAGCAGAGGCATCTCTGACTCGCGCGCGTAGTCTGGTGACAGAGGACATTCCGCACGACCATCCGGTGGTCACCTCGCTGGCTGCGGCCGCGCGAGGCACGCAGCTCCTGCTGCTGTACGAGCGAGTCGCCGCGCGCGAGATTCATGGCGGAGTTCCGCGCGTCTGGAGTCGCCTATTCAGTCAGCAGTCGCCACGCCGTCGCGGTAAGGCAGGCCGACGATGAGCGCGGACCGGAGTCGTCTGCATTCGCACGCACTCCTTCCGGGAAAGCGGAAGGGCCGCGCTTGTTCGGCGGACGCAATGATCGTGCTCTGCAGTCTTGCCAGTTGATCGCTGCGCCACACAGAGGAGTAGTGAATGAAATTCATCAGATCTGCAGCAACTCGTGAGTCGAACCTGATCCTGGCAACTGTAGCGCTACTTTTCTTTGCGATACCGCTTCAGGCCCAGTCGCAAGCCGTACGAATTTCGAGTGAGGTCTCCAACTCGCGGCCGGTGAATGGCGAAACTGTGCAGGTGACAGTCACCGTAAACAATCAGCTGCAGCAGGTGATTACGAACGTTCAGGTGAACGTGAGGGTTGAAAACGGGTTGATCACAGCGACGTCGACGCCGACATGCGGACCACAGTTCAGCGACATGATCCGTTGCGGAATAAGCAGCATCGCACCGGGTCAGTCGGGGACGTTCCGGCTTGACCTCCGCGTCAGCAATAGCGCGGCAACAGCGTCGGTGATGTCTAGTGTGTCGAGCTACAGCTTCAACGGTCCTCCACCACCACCGCTTCCGCCACCGGTTTCAACACCACCTCCTCCGTCCGACCCTATCTCGTCGTTGAACCTCATCCTCGTTCGCCCACAGGATGAGGCCGACCTGAAACTCAGACTCTCGGAGTCGCCGTCGCCGATTCCCAACGGGACACCCGTCGAGGCGCAAATCACAGTGACCAACGCCGGTCCGGCCACGGCGCGCGATGTAATCGTCCTGGAGGGGCGCATCGGCGCGCAGACGCAACTCGACCCCCGCTGCATCGCCCTCTCTTTCTCTTCTCTTCTGGTTTGCCGTGCAAGTGCACTGTTGCCGGGCGAGAGCACCACATTTCGAAACGTCATCTCGGCATTCGCAACACCGACGCAGATCGAGAGGCGGGCCAGCGTCACGGCCGATCGACTCTACGACCCTGACGGCGCGGACAATTCCGTTGTGCGTCTGGTAGCAGTCGGCATCCCTGCGGTGCTGACACGGGTTCTGTTGCCGATCGTAACTTCCTCTACACCAGGGGCGCTCGGCTCGCAATGGCGCACGGACTTCTCGCTGTTCGTCGACGGCGATGTGCGCACGTTCTTCTTTCCTCTGTCCTTTCCGTGCCGGATAACCTGTCTGATTCCTTCATTGACGGGCGAGTTCGCGCCGCTACGCGAGACATGGCAGCCCTCCCTGAGGAGCGGCGGGCCAAATCCAGGATTACTGCTCCGCTTCGATGCCGCACGCGCCGCCGAGGTGAGTTTCGCTCTGCGCGTTCGCGACTTGTCACGAGATGCCGAAGATTTCGGAACGGAGTTGCCGGTGGTGAGGGACTCCGATCTATTCGCGACCAGGATTCACCTGCTCGACGTCCCATTCAACACACGCTTTCGTCAGACGCTCCGCATCTATGATCCCGACGCGAGTGGCTCGTCGCGAGTCAGGGTTAGAGTTTATGGTCTCAGTCCTGTGAAGGACTTGCTTCTCGATGAAGTCGTCACGCTCAGCACCTTCGAGAGACTCGAGCCCACACAGAACCTCGGGCTGCCGGCTCTACCCGGGTTCGTGCAGTACGATCTCGGCTCGAAGATTCCGCGGCTGTCCGACTATCGAACAGGCCGCGTAGAGATCGAACCGGTGACCAGCGGCCTTCGTTTCTGGGCTTTTCTCAGCGTCACCAACAACACCACGCAGCGCGTCACACTCATTACACCGCAGCGCGCGGCAGCAGGTCTGTCCGAGTGATTTGTTGAGGGAGACTTTTCATGGAACGGATAAGAGTCTCGGTTCGCCAGCGATTTTCTTCGCTTCGACGTCCATGAGTTTACCGGAATGGGAGCTTCCCTCTCCGAGGGAGAGGGAGCAGCGGCTGCATCTCGCGCTGTACAATGAGACAGTGGAAAACGTCTGGCTGCGGCGGCTCACCTCGTTCGCGGAAGAGGAGCGAGCCGACCGGGAATTCTGGCGCTCGATGAGCGGCGAGCAGCGCGTTGCCGCACTTGACGACCTGCGACGACAATGGAATGAGGAACATCACCATGCCGAACACATCGAAGGACTTCGAAGAACTGTTCGCATCGTTCGCTCGCCTTGACGTCAAGTTCCTGATCGTCGGCGCGTACGCGGTGGCGTTCTTCGCCAAGCCTCGATATACGAAGGACATCGACGTCTTCGTAGAGGCGTCGGTTGAAAATGGTCTTCGTATCGTTGCCGCGCTCGACGAGTTCGGCTTCGGCTCTGTCGGACTCACCGCTGCTGACTTCGCGCACGCCGGGCAGATCATCCAGCTCGGCGTTCCGCCGACTCGTATCGATCTTCTCACGAGCATTGACGGCATCGGATTCGAGGCGGCATGGTCGTCACGCGTGGCGGCGAGGTATGGGAGCGCCGACGTTTTCTACATCGGGCGGGAAGCGTTGCTTACCAACAAAAAAGCCTCGGGCCGGCCACAGGATCTTCTTGACGTCCAGACGCTTTCCGGCGAGTGAGGCCCGGTCTTACGAGGAGGTCTTCGAGCTCAGGTGCGCGTGAGTATCCGCGATCGTTCGGGTCATCCACTCGTCTGCCTCTTCATGATGCACGAACCGGTACACACCGCGGGGAATCAGACCGGTCCCCCGTAAGCGATTCATGGTGCGCTGCATTGCTGCCGCATCGCGAAGCGAATCTTCGCCTTCAGGACGTTTCGATACTCGATGCACCGTTGGACGCGGGCCACGGTCCGCCGGTTGTATGAATCATTGTTTCTATGCGGCTTGACGAGTCGAACCTTGCGAGACCAGCGATGTCATTCCGAAGGAGCACGCGGTGCTCGGCAGGCGGGCCGAAAGCTCACTGCGACTGAGGAATCTACGCGAAGGGTTCGCGTTCAACATTTACAGCGCGCTCCTTGTACGTAGATCCCTCGAACCCACCCAGCCGCCTCTCGGGATGACGACTCTTCTGCTCGCTCTCGGCGCTTCTGATTCTTTCTCGCAGTCGCCGCGAGAGCGCGGTCCGGGGCTTGAAATGACAAGCGTTGCGCGGTCGCTGGGCGCTGCGTCCGTAACCTTTGCGGGTCCGCTCGCAACGCTTCCACACGAGCTACTTCTTTTCGTTTTGACATCTCCTGAGTCCTTCGTTCGCCCTCTCCCGCCGCTCCGCGGCACCCTCTCCCTCGGGAGAGGGTTGGTTGCGCTTCGCTTTTTATTCTCCGCTACGAAATACCTTCGCTTGCGGAGAGTTATATCCATCCGAGGCAGGGTTATTGCTTCGAGGCGAACCATCAAGTTCGTTCGTCTCTCCGGGTGGGTATGCGCAAGTTCTCCGTTTTTCTGATTCTCTTTCTCGTCTCTTCGCTCTCGCTGCAGGCTGAGTGGAAGCGCGGCAAGCTCTTTGGCGCCGACGTCCGCGCGCTGGTCATTGACGAGAAGAATCCAGACACGATGTACATCGGAACGAGTACCGGTGAGATTTACTCAACCAAAGATGGCGCCGCCAGCTGGCACAATCCTCGGGCAGGCGTTCCGTTTCCCGGCTATATCGTCGACAACCTGGTGCTCGATTCGAAGAACCGTCTCTGGGCCGCGTCCTGGGGTCTGTGGGGCGGAGGCGTGATCGCGGTCTCCGCAGATGGCGGAGTTACCTGGAGTCGGCGGGATGCCGGACTGGAAGAGTTTTCGGTGCGCGCGCTGGCCATCGACCCTCAGGATGCGAATCGACTGGTAGCCGGTGGTCTGACCGGGGTTCATCGCTCGGAGGACAGCGGAAAAAGCTGGACCAAGATTTCCGACCAGATCAATGTCGAGTCGCTGGCCATCGATCCTCGCGACAAGGATCGTATCTACGTCGGTACCTGGCGTCAGGCCTGGCGTACGGACGACGGCGGCGTGACCTGGAAACATATCGCCAACGGCATGGTGCTCGACACGGATGTCTTCACGATCCGCATCGACGCAAAAAACGCCGACAACCTCTGGGTGTCGACCTGCGGCTGGGTTTACAACTCGCCCGATCGCGGAGAAACCTGGACGCGCTTCAAGGAAGGTTTCAACAACCGGCGCATTCACGACATCAACATGGATCCGCTCGATCCGGCCGCAGTCTACGCGGGATCAGTGGCCGGCCTTTACCGCACCGGCGACAGCGGGAAAACCTGGGCGCTCACCACGGATGAATCGATGGTGATCAACTCGATCGGTCTGCATCCGCAGCGACCAGAGCGCATTGTGCTGGGAACCGAGGGTGACGGAATCTATCTCTCGCAAGACAAAGGAAAGACTTTCCTTCCCGCGAATCAGGGACTCTACAACGTGCGCGTGGTGGCGGTGGCTTCCGATCCGAATACGCGCAATCGTGTGTACGCTGCGGTGAGTGCCGGCGGGAACGGCTCGGGTGTGTACCGATCGGACAACGGCGGGACGAGTTGGAATCGGGTCAGTAAGACCAAACTTCCTGAGATTCTATCGATCACTGTGCAGAACGATCCTGGTGCACGTTTGCTGGCTGGCACCGACAAAGGTTTCTACTACAGTGCCGACGGAATCGATTGGATGCAGGCCGAACCGATCGCCACGCCTATTCGCGTTGAAAAGATTCTGCCCTACAGCAAAACCAGGCACTTCGCGGCAACCTCTGCCGGAGTGCTCACCTCCAAGGACGGGGGGAAGAGCTGGTACCGGCTGGCCACTCTCGAAGATCGAACACTCGACATAGCCATCGGTCGTCTGGGAACAGAGAAGGCGCTCTTCGCGCTCACCCAGAATGGCGTCGCCGTATTCGATGGCCAGACCTGGAACATGATCGTCGACGCACCGAAGCGCGGCCGGGCTCTGGCAATTCGTTCAGGGAGCGACAAGGATCTGCTGGTCGTGGCTGGCCTGCAGGGAATGAAGGCCGGTCATGTCGACCGCGACCGCAAATGGCACGAGGCCAAGGCTCCGGCAGGATCGTTCGCTTCCGTCTTCCAGGCGGCCCGCTCCTCGAGTGATTCTCTCTTTCTCACATCGCGTGACGACCGGCAGCTGCTGGTCTCTGACGCCACGCAACAGGGATCGTGGCGCAGCGTCACACTGCCCATCGACCCGAAGACCATCGTCTCGATTTCGGCTGATCCGTTCGACGAAAAGCGCTACTTCATCGGGACGTTAGGCCACGGGATCTTCACCTACAGTTCCAGCGCGGGTCCGGAGGCGTCAGGAACAAGCGACGGTCATCTGGCAGGATCGAAATAGCGCACGACCAGGAAGCCAAGTCCCTGTTTCCCGTAATCGGTTTTACGGTCGGCTGAGAGCACCACGTAAATGTTCGGTCTGACTTTCTCGTAGATCAGCAAAGGCGTCGACGTGGTGAGTGCTTTCGGCGCACCGAAACGTGTCTTCAGAGTCGCCTTCTGCTCCTCGAATGCAGTCTTCACTTCAGGGAGAAAGCCGACGTACTCGAAGCGGGCTGACTTCAGTTTGTCCTGAGAGAAACCGAGGGAGATGGTCCGGGCGTTGTCGTAAAGTACGACCAGTTCTCCGGCCTTCCCTTTGCTGGTCTTCATGCCATTTTGCTTCAGCACTTCCAGGGCACGACTGCGCGGCATTCCGATCTTCAATTGAAACGATTCAGGACTCATCCAGGTACTGCGCGTATTCGACGGGAAGGCAGTCGAGAGCAGCAAGAGCAGGGCACTGAGCAGGGTCGTCATCAATGCACCAGCGAGATTGACTGCTCGTTTGCGCGACGCCCACGCACGATGGAGATGGCCATGGCGACGTTCTTCCCGATCTCCTCCCACTGGCGGGCCCGAACGAGTTCAGGTCGAGCGAGACAGCTCCCGAGGTTCACGGCAACGGCACCTGCATCGAGATAGCTGTCGATGGTGTCAATGGTGAGCGGACCGCCCGCCAGCATCGGAACGTCGCGAATGGGCTGACGCAGGGCCCGAATGTAGTCGGGGCCTCCGAGTTGCGGCGCGGGATAGACTTTCACGATTCCAGCTCCCGCTTCCCATGCGTGAATGATCTCGGTGGCGGTGGCAGCTCCGGGAATCGAAAGTAGATCGTGCTCGAGGGCGTACTCCAGCACTCGCAGATCGGTATGGGGAGAAACCAGGACTTCCGCCCCAGCTCGGCGAGCTTCTGCGGCGTCGTTTCCGCTCCGGATCGTGCCGGCAGCGATGACGATCCTGCGGCCGTAGGTCGAGGCCAGCCGCGCCAGCAGCGTGGTCGCGTCGGGTGTGGTGAAGGTGATCTCGATGATCCCCAGACCGTTCTCCACGAACGTTCTGGCCACTTCCCAGGCATCCTCGGCGCGATCTTCCCGAACGACACCGACGATGCGTTCGGCGCAAACCCGATCAAATAACTCATGGCGGCGGCTCACCAGCGAAGATTAGCATAGCGATGAACGGGGGCTCCGCAGTTGGTGAGACACGGTGAGCAGCACGAACAACCGTCGTTCCGAAGGAGCACTGCGCGCACGCTCGTGCGACAGGATTTTGGTGCGACTGAGGAATCTACGCAAAAGGTTCGCGCTCGATATTCACAGCGCGGTCCTTGTGCGTAGATTCCTCACCACCCATCCCGCCGCTTCCGGGTGATTTCGCAGGAGGATGGCCGCGCTCTCCAGTAGGACAATTAGATTTCCCGCCCGCCTCACAGGGCCGGAAGCCCGGCATCGAGTAGCCCAGGTCGTCAGGCCTGGGTGATGAATGACACCTTCATGTGTCGTGAGCCCCAGTGGGGCGGCATCGGTTTCTTCACTGCGGCGTCGAATGCTGTTCGCCAGCGATGTACGCGAAGATCGATGCAATGCGTTGGACCTGCCAGATTTCAACGTCGCGATACCGCCCCGCCCGGGCTCATGAGAAGGACGGAGGAAATCAGTCCCAGGCCTCACGGCCTGGGCTATGACGATGTCGCCCCGCCGGGGCTGAGAGGCTGAACGGCAGATGCTTGATTCTGTTTCTTTCTCTCATTCGCAACCGCCCCCGGCTCGGGCGGAATCGGCGCGTATCCTTACGGCGTGCTAAGATTTTCCCCCGTCCTTCCGCATACCAGAGCCGGGCAGGAGCACTGATGGTTCTGATCAATAAGGCAATTAATGAAGTCACGGTGAAGCTTGTCTATTACGGTCCCGGGCTCTGTGGGAAGACCACCAATCTCGAGCAGATTTACAAGAACCCCAAGCTCGACAATAAAGGCAAGATGATCTCGATGGCGACCGAGACCGATCGGACGCTGTTCTTCGACTTCATGCCGATGGAACTCGGCACGATCGGCGGTCAGAAAGTACGGGTGCAGCTCTACACCGTACCGGGACAGGTCTTTTACGACGCCACTCGAAAGCTGGTTCTGCGCGGCGCGGATGGCGTTGTGTTCGTGACCGACTCGCAGCGATCCATGGAGTCATCGAATCTCGAGAGCCTTGAGAATCTTCGCGCCAACCTGCGGTTGAACCGTCTCGACCCTGACAAGGTCGGCCTCGTGTTCCAGTACAACAAACGTGATCTTCCTGATGTGGCCACGGTCGAGGAGATGAACGCCTACATGCAGCCGGGCAGCATTCCGGTCGTGGAAGCTGCCGCGCTGCGAGGAGACGGCGTTACCGCCACTCTGCGCAGCGCCATCACACGAATCCTCGACAACCTGAAGAACAATGTCGACATCACACTGTATGACGAACCACCTCTGAGGCGGCCGCAGATGGGAACGCAGTCCGGCGCCACTTCGTCTGCGTCGGCCATGTCCAGAATCTCGGTGACGAATGTTCCGAATCCTGTCCCTCCTGCAAAAACCTACACCGGAGCGATTGCGCTTCCAGCGCCCCCGGCCCCTCCCCCACGCCCTGCAGCGGTTTCGCCCGAGCCCAGGGCTCCGGCACCGGCGCCTGTTCCACCACCTCCGGTACGCACGACCTCGACAACGCCCATTCCCGCGCCGCATCAATTCTCAGCGGTCGATGAAGTTTCTCCTTTCGCGGAATCCGCCACTGCAGCCGATAGTGAGGGTAGCAATCTGCAGGAGATGCTCACCGGAGCGCGTACCGTGGTCCGTCAACTCGAAGCCGCACTGGACGCGGCCAAAAGACATGAGGCCGTCGTCCTGGAACGCTCTCGGAGACGATGACCTGATGAAGGAGAGCGACTGTCGTAAACGCTCGGCATCTGCAAGCCTGCGCGTGCGGCCATGACCTGGTATCAGGAGTGGTTTGGCGAGGAGTATCTCGAACTCTACGCGCACCGTGACGAAGCCGAGGCCAGACGACAGGTGTCGTTCTTCAGGAGTCAGGTCGGCCTGCTTCCGGGAAAAGTTCTCGATCTGGCCTGCGGGAGTGGCAGACATCTCGACGAGTTGAGCGAGCAGGGATACTCGGCTGTCGGCTGCGACCTCTCCTTCATCCTGCTGTCACATGGAAGATCGCAGCAGACTCACCGCCTCACGCGGGCTGACATGCGTCGCCTTCCCTTTGCGGAAGGGGCCTTCGCAGGGCTGGTCAACTTCTTCACCAGCTTCGGTTACTTCGAGACTGAACGGGACAATCAGCGCACGGTGGAAGAGATGTCGCGGGTGCTGTCGCCTGCAGCAAAAATCCTTTTCGACTACCTCAACGTAGATCGTGAACTGAGACGACTCGTGCCTGCTGAAACGCGCCAGATCGAGGGAGGTGTAGTCGAGATCGAACGATGGTTCGACGAGACCTCACGCACCTTCAACAAACGTATGCGTGTTGGTGACCGCTCGTTCCTCGAGCGCGTGCGGGGTTACCGGCAGTCTGAAATCATTGCCTTCTTCGAAGCTGCAGGATTTCAGATCGACGACTTCTTCGGCGACTTCGACGGTAGTGCTTTCACCAGCGATAGCCCGCGCCTGATTCTGGTAGGGAGAAAGTTGTGATCAGGGAAGCGCCGGCCATCCCTCCACCGGTGCGCTCGTTTCCTCTGCGCGACTATCCGAAGATCAGCCGCTTTGCGCTCGATCTCGTCGATGACAAAGGTTCGGTGTCTACATTCCTCAATCGGAAAGACCTGCCCTCACTGCAGCCGACGGGCGTGGGCCGTCAGGTGCCGGCGCTGGTTACGGCGTTGAAGGCTTCAAACGCTGCATGGGGAAACGAGATCGGGAAGGCGCTCGACCTCTGGAGTGACGGTCAGACCATCACCATCGTCGCTGGTCAGCAGGTGGGAATCGCCGGCGGTCCCATTTACACGCTGGCGAAGATCGCCTCGATGTTGAAGCTGCGGCGGGACTTTGCCAGTCGCAACATCCTCACCACGCTGTTTTTCTGGATGGCCACCGAGGATCACGACTACGAGGAGATTTCCTCGCTTCGACTTCTCGATGGAGTGACCGTCAGCTCTGCCGATCGGCCTGCACGAAGGTATCCGGTAGGTGGCCTGACCATCCCCGAAGGTATTCTCCGGGAGTTGCGAGTACTGTGCGGCGAGTCAGCAGGCTGGCTCGCAGATGGAGTCACCTTCGGCGATTCGTTCGCTGGTCTGCTCAGCGAGGTTCTGCGAGGTCAGGACGTCATTCTGGTCGACTCGCTGGAGCCGCAGCTTCGAAGGCTCGGTGCGCCGCTTTTCGAGAAGATCGTGCACGAATTTGCAAGTGTCGAGCAGGATCTGCAGCACAGTTCCGAGGCGCTGTCGCGCGCCGGTCACAATCCGCAGATCATGGCTCGGGATGGTGAACGATTCCCGCTGCTCTTCCTTATCGACGAGAGAGGAGAGCGGCAGGCTCTGACGAAGAGCGGAGACGCCTGGATGGCCGGGCGGAAACCGCTGCTCACCGCTGAACTCCTCGACATCATCAGAAAGACACCGGAGCGTCTGTCGACGGGGGCTGCAGCACGTCCGTTGCTGCAGGACTTCGTTCTGCAGCCTGACATCTTCGTAGGCGGTCCGGCCGAAGTCGCCTACTACGCGCAGCTCACTCCACTCCATGCGCGCTTTCAGATTCCGCAGCCACACATCGCGCTGCGGGGACATGCACTTGTCGTTCCGGAGAAGATCATCGGCAGCGCTGATCGGCACGGAATACTTTTGTCGGAAATCTTTGACTCGGCGGACCAGATTGCCTCGCGAAGAGAAAAGGACGCACTGGGCGTCTTCCATCGAGCGAACCGGGATTTCGTGCAGGAACTGGAACGCGCGTTCGATCCGTTGCGAAATCTCATCACCGCCTCTGACGCATCTCTTGATCGTTCGCTCAGCAAGTCGCTGGGGAAGATGAAACGAGAGTTGCAGCGCGTGCAACTGCGCGGTGAACGCGCCATCGCACGACGGGATCGAGAACGCTACTCGGCGATCACGCGATTGACGGATGTGCTGGCGCCTTCCGGAACGCCGCAGGACCGGGTCACCGGCTGGCTGGAGTACTGGCTCATTTACCGCCAACAGTTGCTGAATTCTCTCATTGATGCCATCGAGCCAGACTCCTCGACGGTGAAGGTGGTCATTCTATGAAACGAACTGAAGCAGCAGACGGCACCGTCGACATTCTGGCGATCAGCGCACATGCCGACGACATCGAACTCTCATGCGGCGGCACCATCGCTGCGGCTGTGGCGCAGGGGCAGAAAGTCGGCATCATCGACCTCACCGGCGGAGAGATGGGTACGCGTGGAACGCCCGAAATCCGGCTTCGCGAGTCTGCGGCGGCGCAGGAAATTCTCGGGGCCGAGTTCCGGGAGACGCTCGATTTCGGCGACGGCGCCTTGCGTACCGGCCGGGAGGAAGAACTGCAGCTCATTCGCCTCATCCGCAAGTATCGCCCGCTGATGGTGCTGGCGCCATATCCCGAGGATCGTCATCCTGACCATTCGCGTGCCGGGCGCCTGATCACTGAAGCTTCTTTTTATGCTGGGCTCAAGAAACTCGATACCGGTCAGTCCGCCCACCGTCCGCAGACTGTGGCCTACTTTTTACAGAATTACATGCAGACACCGAGCTTCATCGTGGACATTCAGCATAGTCACGAAACGAAGATGAAAGCGGTTGCTGCGTACGAGTCGCAGTTCTACAACCCTGAGTCGAAAGAACCGGTCACGTGGATTGCCAAAAAGGCCTTCATCGATATGATCGAAGCGCGTGCGCGTCACTTCGGCGGAATGATAGGCAGCGAGTTTGGCGAGGCTTTCGTCACACGGCAGCCTCCCCGCGTCAGCGATCTCGTGGCGGCCTATCAGGGACGTGAGGTTCCATGAAAATCGGGATTACCTGCTACCCGACCTTCGGAGGTTCCGGGGTCGTAGCCACCGAACTCGGGATCGCGCTTGCGCAACGTGGCGATCACGTTCACTTCATCAGCTACGCACTGCCGTCGCGATTGCAGATGCTGCATGAACGCCTTCGCTTTCACGAAGTCACTGTTACGGCCTATCCTCTTTTCGACAACTATCCGCCTTACACGCTGGCGCTTGCTACGAAGATGGCTGAAGTGGCCGCGTACGAGAAGCTCGATGTGCTGCATGTGCACTACGCCATACCGCACGCCATCAGCGCCTTCCTCGCCAAGCAGATTCTGAAGGGCGACCTCAAAGTGATCACCACTCTCCACGGTACCGACATCACTCTGGTCGGGCGCGACGAGAGTTACCTGCCCATCACGAAATTCGGCATCGAGGCATCGGACGGAGTCACGGCTGTTTCCGCTTCACTCCGTGATGACACCTACTCCAATCTCGGCGTGGAGAAGGAGATCTCGGTCATCCCGAACTTCGTGGACCCGGCCCGCTTTCAACGAAACAGCGAAGCGATCTGCCGCATGTTCGCCTCCGCGGGCGAGCGCCTGCTGTGTCACATTTCGAACTTCCGTCCGGTGAAGAGAATTCTCGACGTGATGGAGACCTTCGAGCGCGTACAGCGGAAGGTTCCCAGCCGCCTGATCATGGTCGGCGACGGCCCTGATCGATCGAAAGCCGAAGCGTACTCGCGATCGCATGGACTGTCCGACAAGGTCTTCTTTCTCGGAAACGTTCCTAACCTCGAGGAGATCATCGGCGCAGCCGACATCTTCCTTCTTCCCTCCGAAACCGAGTCATTCGGAATGTCAGCACTCGAGGCTCTGGCCTCGGAGGTTCCAGTCATCGCCACGCGCACGGGCGGTCTGCCCGAAGTCGTCATCGACGGCGAGGTCGGCTTCCTGCTCGAGGTCGGTGATGTTGAAGGCATGGCCGCACGTGCGGTAGAGCTGCTTCAGAACGAAGAGCTGAGGCGAAAGATGGGTCGAGCCGGAAGGCAGCTGGCCATCGACCGCTTCGACACCTCCGTGGTGATTCCTCAGTACGTGGAGCTGTACGAGCGAGTGCTGGGAAGGTAGAGGGAACCAGCGACACCGTGTACGGGCAGCGACTGATGGAGCACAGGCAATCCTGCCTGTGACGCGATGCACTGAGTTCGCTGCCTACTACTTCAGAAAGGGACAGGTGGAGAACTTTCTGTCTCCCGCCACAGGCAGGATTGCCTTTGCCACACAGGTTCGCATACATCCGCTGCTCATCGGGATGACGGGATCCATTTTTTGAATGACTAACTCTGATCGCGACACTTTTCGCACCTCCAGGCGTCTACGATGAAGACGACACGATGAGGACATCATGACGGCGATTCCACGAATCCTTTTCCCTGCACAACAGGAAGCTGGCGAGGCATACCGATGAAACGCTTCATGCTGCTCTTCGCGTCGCTGATTGGTTTGATCATCGCGGTTTGGATCACTGCCGCAGCGCTCATTCCATTCATGGAGAGGCCGCAGCCTGGTTCGAAAACTCCTGTTCCTGCGGCTGCCAACGACACCGCGCTGAAACTGCAGGAGTTGTTGGTCCGCACCACGCTTTGTTGTAATGCAGGCATGAAGGATCTTACGCGCTTGAAGAGATTTCGAGAACGCGATGAGATGCTGAAGTCTCTGCAGCTTTCCAACTCCACATTCTCACCTGCCGCACCAGAACTCGCACTGTTTCTGGAACGGGAGCAGGCGTCGTTCGACGAGATTCGTGCTCTGCTCATCGACTCACCTTCACCACAGTGGCTACCGATGACGGAGATTCAAGGAAATGCACGAGGACGAGGTCAGCTGGATCTGCTCGCGCAGATGCAGCTATTGAAGTATCTGACGGCAGAGGCACTCAATCAGCACGCGAAGGGCGACGACGTGAAAGCGTGGCGGAGCGTGGAAGCTCAATGGCGACTGACCCAGTCGCTATGGCGTCGTCCGGAGTTGATCTCGCGTCTGATCGCGCTGGCTGCAACGCGTATTGTCGGCGGAGTCTCGCGCAAACTCCCGGCACCCGCTCCGGGATGGTTCAGTGAATTTGCGACTTTGGACCTCGAGGCTCTGCATCGAGACACATGGGCGTACGAGAGTTCACGAGCAGACCGGCTGCAACTTGTCTCGACCGGTGATGCTTCGCTGCATCAGCGGGCGGTCATGTACGCGAGAGTTCCACTGGAGTACGTCGAACGGCGCATGCTTAAAGATCACTACCGAAAACTCTCCGCACTGAAACCTTGTGCGGATCACGCTGCGCACGGAAAGAATATTGGCGTCACCGTTCCCTTCTGGTCGAGAAGCGTATCCACTCCGAGCCTCCTCGAGACGCGCAAAAGATTCACTCGTGTGGGACTCGAACAGGAACTCTCAGTGAACGTACAGCGCGTGAAAGCGGCCCAACCGCGCGGGACGGCAGTCACACTGGCTGAGTCGAGATGCGGAGCGTGGCGCCTCGCTGATGAGAAAGGAAGCAAGGTGCTGCGCTACAGCGGCTTCGTACCGACAGTGAAGGCGCCGATGGCACCCGCTCCGCTGGAGTTCACGTTCTGAAGTGATGCCTCGTGGAGCGATAGAACAGGGACGCTGCAGTATTCCGGGATCACGTCGCCTGCCAGCACATGTGTGGCACAGGCAATCCTGCCTGTGACGGGATGCACTGAGTTCACTGCCTCGGCTCCGGGAAGGATCGGGCGAAATCTTCGGTCTCCCGCCACAGGCAGGATTGCCTGTGCTCCATCAGGTCCTCTGTGCTCCACCGGTGTCGTACTCCGATAGAATCGCCGTGTGCCCAGAATTGAGAAGACGCGACTCGATCTTGCCATGGTTGATCGACAGCTGGCGCTGACGCGCTCCAAAGCGCAGTCGCTGATCATGGCCCGGCGCGTCACCGTGAACGGCCAGTACGCCGACAAGCCCGGAACCAGTACCATTGCCGACGATCTCATTGAGATCATTGCACTCGAACATCCTTACGTTGGCCGCGGCGGGATGAAACTCGCCGGTGCGCTCGCGCATTTCAATCTCGACGTTCGCGGCCTGATTTGCGCGGACATCGGAGCCTCCACCGGCGGCTTCACCGACGTACTTCTCCGAGGCGGCGCGGCGAAGGTCTACGCCATCGATGTAGGTTACGGACAGATCGACCAGTCCCTGCGTGAGCATCCGCAGGTGATCAACCGCGAGAAAGTGAACGCTCGCTATCTCGAGAAGACTGACTTCGACGATGACATCGCCTTCTGCTCCGTCGATGTTTCTTTCATCTCGTTGAAAATGATTCTTCCGGCAGTGTCGCGCATTCTCATCGATGGCGGCACGCTGGTCTCGCTCATCAAACCGCAGTTCGAAGTCGGCAAAAAAGACCTCGGAAAGGGCGGCATCGTCCGCGACGTGGAGAAGCGTCAGGAGTCGGTCGAGGCCGTGGTCGCGTTCGCACGCGAGAGCGGCTTCGATGTGCGTGGCCTGATGGAAAGTCCGGTGAAAGGCGCTGAAGGAAACGTCGAGTTTCTGATGCACGCAGTGTGGGGTGCGGCCACCCCAACCTAACGAACTACACCAGTTCAGGTGCTAGCATGTCATTCCGATGAGCCGCGTGACAGGCATCGTTCGCAACTCGGAGTGCGAAGAGGAATCTCCGGTCCGCGCAGACGCGCTCGAGCGCTACCTCAGCGTGTCGCGGAACGGAGATTCCTCTTCGCACGACAAGCGGCTTGCTATGGCTATGGATGGCGTGCTCATGGGAATGACGGCCGCCTCTACATGTCGCAACCTTCGCCGCTTGTGAAAAATGCGGGTTAGACCTGAGTTAAACCCGCCGCTACGCGCCGATCGTCCCTGGCCAGCAGCTTCCGCATGCGCGCCGCGATTCCCTCGGGATGAAGATCGTACTGCGCACGCAGCACTTCCTGCGCGCCGTGATGCACGTATTCATCAGGGATGCCGATGCGGTCGAACTCCAGACCGTCCAGACCGAGTTCCTGACAACGCTCCATCACCGCCGAACCAAAGCCGCCAATCAGCGAACCTTCCTCGACCGTGAGTACTTTCGCTCCAGTCACGCAGAAGCGCGTCAGCAGGTCGTCGTCCAGCGGCTTGATGAAGCGCGCGTTCACCACCGCGACATGCAGGCCTTCCTTCGCGAGAAGGTCTGCCGCTTCGACCGAAGGCCAGACCTGTCCTCCAATCGCGATCATCACTCCGTCCGCACCTTCCCGCAGCACGACGCCTTTCCCGACCGGGTAGGTCTCGAGCTCTGCATCCATAGTGATTCCGACGCCGTTTCCACGTGGATATCGGACCGAGGTGGGATGACCGGTCTCGAAAGCAGTCTTCAACATATGCTGAAGTTCATTCTCATCAGCTGGCGCCATGCAGATCATGTTCGGGAAGATCCGGAGATACGACATGTCGTAGATGCCGTGATGCGTCGGTCCGTCAGCGCCGACGATTCCGGCGCGATCGAGAGCGAAGACAACCGGCAGATCCATGATGGCCACGTCGTGAAAGACCTGATCGAAGGCACGCTGCAGGAAGGTCGAGTAGATGGCCGCGACCGGCTTCATCCCTTGCGTGGCCATACCGCCCGCAAACGTGACCGCATGCTCCTCGGCGATCCCGACATCGAACATGCGATCGGGGAACACCTTACCGAACTTGTCGAGTCCCGTTCCTTCCGGCATGGCACCGGTGATGGCGACGATCTTCTCGTCGTCTTTGGCGAGTCTGATGAGGGTCTCGGCGAAAACTGCTGTGTAACTCGGAGCGGTCTTCTTGTCGGACTTGCGGACTTCGCCTGACTCGATGTCGAACGGCGTCACACCATGCGACCAGATCGGTTTGTCTTCTGCGGGAACGTAACCTTTTCCCTTCTTGGTGATCACATGCATGAGAATCGGACCGTTGTAGTCCTTGTACTTCTCGAACATGTCGATGAGAGTATCCAGATCGTGACCGTCGAAGGGTCCGAGGTACTTGAAGCCGAGTTCCTCGAAAAGGGTGCCGGGAACGATCATGTGCTTCATCATTTCTTCCATCTCGGAAGCAAGCCCGTGGATCTTTGCGCCTACCAGTGGAACGCGGTCGACCACGCCTTTGGCGAGATCCCGCAACTGGTTGTAGCGTTGCCCTTTGATGATGGAGTTGAGGTATCCGGAGATGGCGCCGACATTGGTCGAGATGGACATGTCGTTGTCGTTGAGTACGAGGAAGAACTTCCGCTTGAGGTGGCCAGCCTGATTCAGTCCTTCCAGAGCCAGACCGCCTGAGAGGGCGCCGTCGCCGATCACTGCTGCAACGCGGTAATTCTCCTTTCGGAAGTCGCGGCCGACTGCCACACCCAGCGCGGCGGAGATGGCGGTGGAAGCATGTCCTGCGTTGAATACGTCATACGCGGATTCCTCGCGCTTACAGAAGCCGGAGATTCCGTTGTGCTGACGAATGGTGTGAAACGTATCGCGACGGCCTGTGATCAGCTTGTGTGGATAGCTCTGGTGACCTGTGTCGTAAACGATCTGATCGCGCGGGGTATCGAACACATAGTGAAGTGCCAGCGTGAGCTCGACGACTCCGAGGTTTCCGCCGAAGTGTCCGCCGAGCTGTGAGACGACATCGATGATCTGATCCCGGATCTCCTGAGCGACGACAGGAAGATCTTTCCTGTCCAGCTTGCGAAGGTCGTGGGGAGAATCGATTGAGTCGAGAATTCTGGTCATCGTTGCGTCTCGCTGTTACGAAGCACTTGAGGAATTGCCGGTCGCGCAGGATCGGAATGCGCTACTGGTTACTGGCTCTGAGCGGCTAACTGCTCCGATCGCATATGTAACGTGCGAGGGGACCGAGATAGTTCACTTCGGGGCTGATCATATCAGCAGCTTTCAGCGCTTTGCTCAGCAGCTCGGCAGCTTCCCGACGGGCACTTTCGGCGCCGACCAGTCCGGGCCAGGTCAGCTTGCCCTGCGCGACGTCTTTTCCGGCGGTCTTGCCGAGGACTGCCGAGGGCTGCTCGGAGTCGAGAAGATCGTCCACGATCTGGAAGGCCAATCCCATCGACTCCCCATAAATCTCGAGCTGCTTCAGCTGATCTTCCGAGGCTCCCGCCAGCAGGCCTCCCAGCAGCACAGAGGCGGTGAGAAGCCGCCCGGTCTTGTTTCGGTGAATGAAGAGCAGTTCATCGAGTGATGATTCGTGCGTGCGGGAGTGCTGCGACTTTTCAGCTTCGATGTCAGCGACCTGCCCTCCGATCATCCCTCGCGAATCAACAGCCTCCGCCACGAGATTCACGGCTCGCAGCTGGCGTTCTGCGGAGACCTCGGCGAGTGGGATGCTGAGCCAGCGGAACCCTTCGGTGAGCAGCGCGTCTCCGGCCAGAATGGCCATCGCTTCTCCGAACACTTTGTGCGAGGTAGGACGGCCGCGCCGGAGATCATCGTTATCGAGCGCGGGAAGGTCATCGTGGATCAGCGAATAGGTGTGAATCAGCTCGAGCGCTGCGAAAGGGCGCAGCAGATGCGTCACCGATGTTGCGCCGCAGGCTTCCGCTGCAGCGACGGCCAGCATCGGGCGGATACGTTTGCCGCCGGCCATGATCGAGTAACGCATGGCCTGGTGAATGTTCGACGGCCTGGTCGCTTCGGCGGGCAGATCACGCTCGAGTTGCGCCTCGATCTGCGCTCGTCGGTCCGCCAGATAATGCTCGAGCGTTTTGATGGAAAGAGCGGTAGCCTCAGATGCGGAGTGCGTCAACTCCGGATCAGGACTCGTCTTCATCTTCTTCGTCGAAGGCGGAATCATCGTCTTCGCCTCGGTCGAACGGTTCGACGACCGGCTCACCTTTGGCGTCAGAGAGAATCAGTTCGATCTTCTTCTCGACGTCGGAAAGCTTCTGATTGCAAAACCGGGAAAGACGAATGCCCTCCTCGAAGAGTTTGAGCGAGTCGTCGAGAGACAGTTCTTCGCCTTCCAGCCGCTGGACAATCTTCTCCAGCTGCTGAAAGGACTTTTCGAAATCGTTGCCGCGGGGTCGGGCCATTTTTGTAGTAGTTAGTAGTTAGGAGTCAGTAACCAGTAGGTATGAATGACGGATGTGGCGGAGATTATCGCACGGCCTCCGATTGCTATACGCGCGGTAACTTGCGCAAGGAATCGTGTAGGGGCGCGTTGCGCGCGCCCCGCTCTCCGGCGCATTTGAAGTTACGGACGTGGGGGAGCGGGCGAACGCAGTTCGCCCCTACGATCGAGATCTTAACGGGTATTGCCGTCATCCCGAGCGGCGGTGCGGGTGGGTGCGAGGGATCTACACACAAGGAACGCGCTGTGAATGCTGAGCGCGAACCTTTCGCGTAGATTCCTCAGTCGCATCATCATTTCCGTGTGCAAGCGAGCACTGCGCGCTCCTTCGGAATGACGAGGGGATGGATTCTCACGATTCATTATTTCGAAGTTCTGCGTTCATCAACTTCCCCTACCGGCCACACCGTCTCCAGACCGAGCGTGTGGCGGTCGACGGTGCACTCGAGTTTTCCTCGTTTGAGCTGCACCTCGATGGCCTCGCCTACACTCACCGCTGCCGAATCCTGCAGCGGCTTGCGCCGCCCGCCGCGCAGGACGAAGGCGATGGCGTACCCTCTCGAGAGGACTGAAAGCGGCGACACGGCCTGGAGCGTACCGACCGTTCCTTCCAGCTGGTTTCGGAGGCGGCCAACTCGCACCTGCACTGCCTGTCGCGCACGCGCCTC
>JBKJUK010000267.1:0-5028 GCA_046590705.1 Thermoanaerobaculia bacterium | reverse complement strand
ACGGCCAAGCGATCCACCGCGAAGCGTCCCGCAGCAAAACGTTCAACCGCAAAACGTTCAACCGCGAAGCGTCCCGCAGCCAAACGTTCAGCAGCAAAGCGCTCGACCGCGAAGCGTCCCGCAGCCAAACGTTCAACCGCGAAACGTTCAACCGCGAAACGTCCCGCAGCCAAACGCACTGCGGCTCGTTCAGGTGCGAAGCGTCGTGTGAGTGCCACCCGCAGCCCTGCCAGGAAAGCCAGCAGCTCCAGGAGCGCCCGACCAGGCGCGAAGAAAAGCTCCGCTGCTTCGTCAGCCGGAAAGCGCGCATCGACGGCATCACGCAGTGCTTCCAAAAAGAAAGGCGGAGCACGCGCTGGCAGCGTGGGCGCGAAGATCGGTGGGATCAAGCGTGCAGTGAAAGCTCGCACCTCCTCTTCGAAGTCCGCCCCTGCGAAGCGCCGCAGCCCGGCCAAGCGGAGTGTCGTCAGTAAGGCCGTCGACGCGGTGAAGAGCGTGGCCTCGAACGCATCCGAGGCATTTACGATGGCCAAGGATTCGGCGATGGAAGCCTTCGGCTCGAGTAGCGGAAGTGGTTCAGGCGACAACAGCAGCAACTCCTGAGAATTCGTTTCGCAACTTCGAACGCCGGCCCGGGAACGAGCCGGCGTTTTCTTTTTACATTCCGTTAAGCCGCTCGTCTCATGAGTTCCCTGCTGCGGGCATGGATAGCGGTCTGACCTCGAAACGCTGTGACAGTTGCAGGTGGAGCCCATCGCACCATCAGCGCGCTCTGCTACTCTTCCGGAGTGCAGGACAACGACATCAAAGCCAGAGGTCGGGCGCGACTTCGCTCAGCGTCCCGCATTTTCTATATTCTTTCGTTACTGAAACTGATCGCAGTCATCTTCAGTGTAAAGATGGTGACCGGCAGTGGGGTGAACTCAGCCGGCACAGTCCCACGATCGATGTTCCCGTCGGCAGACCTTCCTACCATCGGCGCGATCACCTCGGTCTGGTATTCGATCTCGTTCCTGTTGTGCATCGCGATCGGCCGGGCTCTCTGGCAACGCAGATCCTGGGCTCGCAAAGTGGGCATGTTCTACGCAATCTTTCATATCGCCAGCCTCTTCGTCATTCATCGCATCGGCCCGATCGGGGTCGTGAACGTACTGCTCGGGTTTTTCGCGCTCGCTTCGATCATGATTGCGAACACTTTCGGAGCATTCGACGAGGACGCTTCCAGAACGGCGGAACCTTCATGAGCGAAATCAGAGAGCTGTTTCTGATTGATGGACCGGCGACCGCAGGCTCTGCAGTTCAGTATTCCTGGTCAGAAAAAATGAATTCGAGCACGGTTCCACGGAGCACGCAATGACTGCTGGAGAGGATGACGGCCAGTCGCCGCAGGAGGAGATCGCCGCGCTGCGCAGGCAACTCGAACTGCTCCGCGAGAGTCGCTCCGAACAGGGACGTTTCGTGGATTCAGATCTCCACCTTTTCCAGATCGCGATCAGCGAAACGAGCGACGGCATCGTCGTGCTGGAATCAGGTCTCGAATCGGTTCCGCAGATTACCTGGGTCAATCAGACGTTTCAGCTGCTGACCGGTCTCGATGAGAACAGCGTTCTCGGTCACACTCTGGAAGTAATCAACATCCTGGAGCAGGATCGCCCCGTCTACGATCAACTGGTCACGCACATACTTCGCGAGCAGGAGTTCGACGGTGAGCTCGGCGCCAGACGCGAGGATGGAACGGAGTACGCGCTCGAACTGAGCGTTCGTCCCGTTCATGATTCGCGCGGAATCGTCACCCGTTCGATCGTCTATCTGCGCGACGTCAGCGACCGCAAAGCCCGACTCGTTTCTCTCGAGAGGCAGGCCCAGTTCGATGGACTGACCGGCCTGCCGAATCGCCTGCTTCTTTTCGGACGTGTCGAACAGGCACTGGCCGTTCAGCGTCGCGCTCGCTCGAGCGTTGCACTCATGATCATGGATCTCAATCGCTTCAAGGAAGTGAACGACATTCTCGGGTTTCAAATCGGCGATCTGCTGCTCAAGCAGGTGGCCTTCCGGCTCTCACAGATCATCGGATCGAACGACTCGCTGGCCCGGATCGGCGGGGACGAGTTCGCGGTTCTTCTTCCGCAGATCTCCGGCGTCTCGGCAACGATGGAGTCGGTAAAGAAAGTTGCCACGATCTTCGACGCTCCGTTCCAGCTAGGCTCGCGCAACGTCGACGTCGGTGCCGCCATCGGCGTGGCACTGTCGCCTCACCACGCCATCGATGCATCATCGCTGGTTCGTTGTGCCGACGTGGCCATGTACCGCGCGAAAAGCTCGAAAACGGAGTACCTGCTCTACTCTCCGGATCAGGAGCAGAACACCACTACCAGACTGGAACTCGGCTCCGGACTGCGCCATGCCATCGAGAATGGAGAGATGGTGCTGTACTACCAGCCGAAAGTTCATCTGGCGACGAGTGTGGTCGATCGTGTGGAGGCGCTGGTCCGCTGGCGGCATCCCGTCGAAGGCCTGATCGCCCCCGATCGTTTCGTCCCGCTCGCTGAAAACAACGGGCTCATGAAACCACTCACGGCCTGGGTTCTGAACGAGGCCATCCGTCAATGCAGAGCGTGGCACGACGCCGGGATGACCCTCAATGTCGCGGTCAACCTCTCGCCCAGCAGCCTGCAGGACGCTTCGCTTCCGGAACTCGTTTCCATCCTTCTGGATAAATGGAACCTTCCCCCGTCTGCACTGAAGCTGGAAATCACCGAGAGCAGCCTCATGACCGATCCGGTGCAGGCCATGGCCATTCTCTCTTTGCTGCAGACTCTGGGTGTGTCGATCTCCATCGACGATTTCGGAACCGGATACTCATCACTTTCCAACCTGCGACAAATCCCGTTCGATGAAGTGAAAATCGACAAGTCGTTCGTCATGGAGATGATGTCGAACGAAGGCGACACCACCATCGTGCGCGCCATCATCGATCTCGCACACAACCTCGGACGACAGGTCGTCGCTGAAGGCGTGGAAACCGAGCAGGCTCTCAAGAAACTGCACGAGTGGGGTTGTGACGCAGCGCAGGGTTACTACATCAGCAGGCCGATTCCGGCAGCTGATGTCCCGAAATGGCTGCAGGAGTCCAGCTGGAAGAAATAAAATCCAGGGGGGAGTGCTTCACGCAGGACTTGTGTGGCACAGGCAATCCTGCCTGTGACGCGCTGCATGTGTTCAATGCCATGGCAGGGATCACCTGACACTCCGTCACAGGCAGGATTGCCTGTGCCACACATGAATGCCTGTGCGGCAAACTTCCCTGTGCTCCACTAGCTCGCTGCTTTGAACTCGACGCCTGGGTTTTCTTTTTGCGCGTACTCGAGTTCCCAGTTGTCTCGAAAGAGCGCGACTGCTTTTCCGGCGCTATCGATGGCCAGCCTGGCCTGCGCAGGCAGGTACAACTTCGACATGTGTTCCGGCTTACAGTCGATCCATCGAGCCAGTTTGAACGAGAGTCGCTGCACCGTCGTTTCCACGTCGTACTCGCTCTGCAGCCGTGCCGCAAGAACGTCGAACTGAAGTTCGCCGACCACCGCCAGAATCGGCTCACTCTTCAGTCCACCGTCGAGCGTGAGCAACTGCATGACGCCCTCTTCTTCGAGCTGCTGCAGACCCTTCAGAAACTGCTTCTGTCGTGTAACGGTCGCCGCACGCATGGTGGCAAAGTGTTCCGGGGCGAAGCGCGGAATTCTGTCGTACTCGAGAGGATCGCCTGCAGATAGCGTGTCGCCGATCTGGAAGAGTCCAGGATTCACAAACCCGATGACATCACCCGGATAGGCCTGTTCGATGGTCTCGCGATCGCGTGCGAACAGACGATGCGGCCGGGTCATGCGCACTTCCCGGTCGAGTCGGGAATGATGCACAGGCATGTCCTTCTCGAACATCCCTGAACAGACGCGGACGAACGCAAGCCGGTCGCGGTGCCGCTTGTCCATGTTCGCCTGGATCTTGAATACAAAGCCGGTGAACTGCTCCTGCTCGGGAGCGATCACACCTGCTGTGCTATTGCGCGGTCGTGGCGGTGGGGCGTACTGAAGCAGCGCCTTGAGAAATGGTTCGACTCCGAAGTTGTTGATGGCGCTTCCGAAAAAGACCGGGATCAGATCTCCCGCCAGAAATCTTTCCAGATCGAACTCTGCTCCTGCCCCTGAGAGCAACTCCCCTTCGGCTCTCAACTCGTCGCGCGCAGCTTCACCGATTTCGGCCAGCAGGCGAGGATCGTCGAGGCCAGACACTTTTACCGGCGCCTTCGATTGTCCGTGCGCGGTGCGTTCAAATCTCAGCACCTGCTTGGCCTGAAGATCGAACACACCCTGGAAGGTCGGACCGTTGCCGATCGGCCAGTTCATGGCCACCGATTCGACACCGAGGTCCTTCTCAATTTCGGTCAGGAGATCGAAAGGATCTTTGCCGGGGTGATCCATCTTGTTGATGAAGCAGAGAATCGGAATCCTGCGCATGCGACAGACATCGAAGAGTTTCCGCGTCTGCGGTTCGATTCCTTTGGCGCTGTCGAGCACCATCACCGCGCTGTCTGTGGCGAGCAGCGTTCGATAGGTATCCTCACTGAAATCCTGGTGGCCTGGCGTATCGAGAAGGTTTAGACAGAAGCCTTCGTATTCGAACTGCAGCGCGGTGGAGGTGATGGAGATTCCGCGCTGCTGCTCCATGGCCATCCAGTCCGAGGTCGCGTGACGCTGACTCTTCCGCGTGCGGACAGCGCCCGCAACATCGATCGCACCACCATAAAGAAGGAGTTTCTCGGTGAGTGTGGTCTTTCCCGCGTCAGGGTGGGAGATGATGGCGAAGGTTCGTCTGCGCTTCACTTCGCGGCGCAGATCAAGCGCTGCTGCTGTCTCGAGGGTCATACCGGCGGCATTGTACTTAAAGCCGCGTGATGAAACGGGGCCATCTGCTTCGTTGTCGCGTCGGCCGGCCGGTTTCAACGTGGCTCTGGCCACGCCTCACCGTCCGACCTCG
>JBKJUK010000006.1:0-3155 GCA_046590705.1 Thermoanaerobaculia bacterium | reverse complement strand
GCGAATGGCGTAGCCTGATAGTGCTCCCGGAACCAACGCTGCAAGCGCCCTCCACCCACGCCCTGAGTCTCCTCAGCGAAAGCGCGAAACTGATGATCGGCAGGGTTGCGCTGCATCGCCCCAAGCAGCGCATCTGCCGCTTCCAGTTCTGGATCGGAATTCCGGTAGAACGCGTCGGGACGACAGCGGCGACAGGCACGGAAACCGGCCACCTGCGCTCCATTCTCGTCCGGGAAGAACCTGACGTTCTGCTGCAGCGGCTTTTTTGCAGGACAAGAGGGCAGACAGTAGATCCCGGTCGTGAGAACTCCAGTCAGGAAGACGCCGTCGTACAGCGGATCGCGGGCGCTGAACCGTTCGAACATGGTCATGTCGTTCAAAGAAGTTCGCGAGGAGATCGTCACCCACTCATTCTACGGACAGAGCTTCTGAACGTCTTCCGGAAAACGCGGATTGAATTCTGAATCCGCCTTCTCACCCTGAACGCGCGGAGTCAGGGACTCAGTTGATACGAAACGCGGATGCTCCCTGAAGAGACCTTCAGCTTTCTCACGCTCACGGAGTCGAGCTCTGCGAAGCTGGCCACGTGGGTTCCTCCGCAGGGGATCCCGTATTCGCCGTACAGGACGAGCCGCGATCGACCAACCTCAGGGACGTAGTCGGGGACATGACGGCAGAGTGGGGCCATCTCGTCACGCGTCAACAGCTGCACGCTGGTCACAGTCGGAATGGCCAACAGTCGGCGGCACTCTGCGTCAATCTGTTCGCGGAGAAGCTCCCGATCGATCCCGGGAAGATCCCCTGCGTACTCGACATACGGCCCATCGGGAAAGTGATAGCCCTTCCCTGGAGTCAGCGGCAGATCGAGCGCGTTCACAGCCATGTCGATCAGGTGCCCCGCTGAATGGATGCGACTGTGGAGCGCCCGCCGGTCCCCGTCAATGCGACAGGTGACCTCGTCACCTACCCTGAACTGCCCACTCTCGAAGAAGCCGATGTGCCTTACCGACCCTTCCCGCATGCGCACGTCGTTCACGGAGAAGCGCGCTCTCGGCGACTCGATGGTGCCGAAGTCAGCGGGCTGCCCACCACCCTGCGGGTAGAACAGGGTCTGATCGAGAGTTACGACCAATCGCCCCTCGTCCTCGGACACGGCAACAACAACGGCCGGGCCCGAGAGAACGAACATCTCTTCGAGGTAGAGAAGACGCGTGGCTGAATCAGGAGAAATCATGAATGACGAGCGAGCCGGCCGCTCACGCGGCCAGGTTTTCCCTCACTTCGCGCAATCGCCGAGTCGCTTGCCCTTGTACTTCATGGTGGTCACAGAGTCGCCCATTTCCATCTTCACGACGCCGTCGTAGGAGTCGTCGTCGTAATCGACCTCACCCGAGCCCTTTCCAGACTTACCGCAATCAAAATCGTAGCTGACGCTGCCTTTCGACTGCTTCAAATTCGAAACTTTGCACTGAGCGTCCTTGCCCGGCTTCGGAAGCGACTTCTCCGTGTTGGCGACGTCTTCTTCGGTGTAACACTGCGAAGTGATGATCGGCTTCATCTTGAAAGGCAGGCCCGGGATATCGACCGACATGGCCACTTCCCATTTTCCGGCTCGCATCTGCGGCACGGACTCGCCTTGAGCCTCAGGGATGGAGATTAAAGAGGCGACGATTAACACGAAGATAGAGAACATAATCTTTTTCATGACGACTCCCCTGCGGTTGATGAGTGGAATATACCCATTGTATTCGAAGGAGGAGGTGATCGGGGTCTACGGCTGCGAATGGATGACGATCGCGTGGCTCGTCGGAAAGACGGCGTGGTTCTCCGTTTAAAGCGGAGCGCAGCTTCCGCTTCGCCCGCGCCAACTCGTGAGCTGGCCGAATGAATGCGGAAACGAGTGGGGCGCCGGAGTACCAGCGCCTCACTCTCGATCAACGCCTCGCAGTTCGCGAAGTTTTCGATGCGGAAGGCTGATCGCCGTAAAACTCAGCCTCTTTCTCTTTCCGGAGAGCGCAGGCGAGTCGATACGCTTCTCGCTTCCCGTACTTCCTCACGGAGAGTGAAGTTCGCTGGAGAACATTTGGCTCAGGGCTCCAGGTCACCTCGTAGATCGGATTCTCCCGGATGTCTCCGCCAACAGTCGTTGTGCGCTTGACCACGTACCGGACTCCGACCATGCCACCACGACTGCGTGACTTGGTGCGGACCACGGTACGGTCCGTCCGAGGCTTTCCGACTTTGATCTCGACTGTGTCCCGATGTTCGATGGCCGCGTTCCAGGCCTTTCGTTTTCCACCGAAAGTCTTGTCTGGAAAGAATTTAGAGTGTTCTTTGCCGGCGAAGCGAACTCGGACGTACCAGCCATGCGTATGCTTTTCGGGCTGATCGATTCGGCTAATGCTCTTCTGCTTCTTGAACAAGCGTGGCTCCTTCTGCTTCTGCTTGAAATTCGACGGAGCCTTCCCGTCGCGCTCATGAGAACAATTCTCATCACCCGGCATTCCAAATCAGACTGCCAGTGCTGGTTAGGCCCATACAGCAAGAAGGACGCCCGAAGGCGTCCTTGGTGTTCAAGCAGCTGTTGAAAGACAAATCTACTTCAGGTGATTGTTAATAAGCTTCGTCATTTCGAACATCGAAACCTGCTTCTTGCCACCAAATACGGGAAGAAGTTTCGCGTCGGCATTGATCATCCGCTTGTTTTTCGGATCCTGCAGCTCGTTCTTCTTGATGTACTCCCAGATCTTTTTGGTCACTTCCGTACGTGGGATCGGAGCGCTTCCGATTACTGCGGCGAGCTCACTGCTCAGGTTCATCGGCTTCATGAAGGCTGGGTTCGCTGCTTTTGCCGCACCAGCTGCTTTCTTAGCGGGGGCTTTCTTGCTGGAGTCCTGCTTTGTGGTGGCCATATTTGTCGTCCTTTGTGCGTGAGTTGCCCGAAGGTACATCGTCCAGAGAAGAATTACCAGTCATTCGCGCCTTCCGGGCTGGATCGGATGAAACAAGTTATAGGGCCAACAGCCTTCTTCAGGGGTGTCGCCCGGGCTAAGTAGCTTCGCCTACGAAGGCTCCGACCACTCGACAGAGTCTCCGATCGAGATCTCTCCGCCGGTGAGAACCCGCGCGAACGCGCCTCCGCCCCAATCTGGAAA
>JBKJUK010000331.1:0-5046 GCA_046590705.1 Thermoanaerobaculia bacterium | reverse complement strand
CGCAGCGTGTGGTGGGATGCTCAAGCCCGCGGTCGTCTTTTTCGGTGAGTCGGTTGCGAGACCGACCGTGGACTTCTGCATGGACCAGGTCACCAGCGCGGATGCACTGCTGGTGGTTGGATCCTCGTTGACGGTGTGGTCCGGATTCAGATTCGCCAAAGCTGCGGTGGACTGCGGAAAGCGACTTGCCATCCTGAATATCGGGCCGACCCGGGCCGATGACATCGCTCACCTCAAGGTAGAAGCGCCGTGTGGAGAAACGCTGAGACAGATTTCGTTCTAACTGAATGCGACTGCCCGAATCCGACTACTCCGTGGGCAATGCGGTTCAGTCAGATCCAGTCTGCTTTCTTCTCCAGCAATTGATCGATCGAGAGAGACCTTTCCTGGCCATCCGATTCACGCTGAAAAATCGCGTGATACCAGCCGTTCATACCGACCGGCGTAAGGATCTCATCGCCAGCACGAAGCTTCCTGCCCGATGCGATCATGAGGAAAACCTGCTCGTACTCCGACCGTGAAAGTTCTTCTGCGAGATAGGCAACGGGCGGCTGTTTACGCCGATCATCCCCTCGACGCCTTTCATCTCCACTCATCGACTCGATGTCGTTTCTGCGGTCTGCTTCTGCACTTTCCCAGGGTGGAGCCAGCAGTTGCAGGTCACTGCTGCGTCTATACCGCGGAAGCCTCTGCCTGGCCGCAGCACGGCTCTCTCTCTCGGACAGACCTTCCGAGTCTTTGCCAGCTTTGAGCGTGACTGGGATTTCTCCCGACTTCTCGAAACGCGATCGCTCTTTCAGTCTGCTCGCCAGATGCTGCTCGAGGGTCGCGTCTCCCGTTTCGGTGTTCTGCAGCAGCGCTTCAAAATTCTCGAGTTCTGGAATGACTTTTCCCCACTGCGCGAGGCCGCCGATGTCGTCGTACGCGGCCGGACGGTCTCGCAGGTCCAGCAGGGACGGAGTCTCGCCGCGAAGTACAGAGAAAAGGAGTTGCTCACTGAAAGGGTCTGATAGTTCGCGGATCGAATCGCGGAAGTACCAGGCGATGCGAAGCGCCATCTCTCGCAGCGACGCTTTTTGTCCGTCGCGTGTCTCCCAGATCTGCGCGTCGATGTCGCAGAGATAAGGGCTGGTTGGATAGTGGAAGTCTTTGGTGAGCCAACCTTTCCGAGTGGTGTGACGCCCCGGATTGACTCCGGCCGGCAAGGGGAGGGGAAGTTGATCGAGGAGTGAAAGACGGTATGAAGGCCACGAAATGATGTCCCGTACGATCCCGACGATGAGGGCTGCAGTTGCCAGGCTCAGTCCTGGATCAGGCGTGAAATCGAGGGTGACTTCGAGGCGGTCACGCCGAGGCCTGACTCCCACGCCGGTAGAACGCCGGTTTGCGCCTGCAACCATGAAAGGGATGGGCAGGATGTAGGCAAGCAGCACTGCCAGCTTCTGAATATTCCGATCGCTGCTGCGCTCGGAGGAGGGAAGTTCGAAGGAGATATTGTAGTGGCTGCTGAAGCCCTTTAGATGAACCTCGTGGTGATTGGCACGTCCCCAGTTGGTGAGTTGCTCTCGAATGAAGGTCACCTGTTCCCAGAGATTCCTCACCATTCTGGACGTGCACTGCGGTGCAATTTCGATCACGGGTGTGACGAGTTCGATCACACCTTTGTCGAAGTAGATCGCGCCGCCACCGGGCAGCTGACTCGATCTCGAAGTACGCCGGAGGAGCGGAACATCAATGAAGGAAGACGGATGTTTCCATACTTCTTCGGGAACGATCTCTTCACCGTCGATCAGGACGTTGAACTCGGATTCCATTCCGATGACGGGCTTTTCGAGTGAGGCGCGGTAAGAGAGGAGGTCGTCTTCGGCTTTCAGCATGCGGAAAGTCTGGCCAGGAGAGGGGAGTCGGACAGGCCGCGGGAAGCGAGAGGAATGGGGATGGTCATCGCTGCCGAAGGGAGCAAAGTTCAGGCCGGGTCAGCACCCGAAATATCGATGATGCTTTGACCCTGAGAGCGCAGGTTCTTTGCAGTTCGTCCGGAAAAGAAAAGGGACGATCTCGCGATCGTCCCTTTCGAACTACATTGAACGGCTGTTTAGCCCATGGTTACGTTCGCTGCCTGCAGACCTTTCGGGCCGCTGGTCAGATCGAACTCGACCGAGGCGCCTTCCTGGAGCGAACGAAAACCGCCGCCCTGGATTGCGCTGAAATGGACGAATACATCTTCACCTGACTCGGTGGTGATGAATCCGAAACCCTTTGCGTCGTTGAACCACTTTACTGTTCCTCTGTTTCTCATTTTGAATCTCCTTGTTTCGTGCCGCTGCGTGGAGACTCAAAAAGCACGGTGCTGTGATGCAACGTCAACTTCTCATCTCTAACTAAGCTAGTCACAGCAGCCCGCAACCATACCCTGGCCTGTTTCATTCCAATTGACATGAGAAAGCAGAAAAGAGGTTCGTCACCCGGGGAATTCAAGGGGGGTTCATTTGTTATTCATTGTGTTGTACGAAGCACGCGAGAATGGCTAACTGCCGGTGACGGCAGGGCGCAAAGCTGCGGGTCTGATCACAGACAGCCGGGCTGCCGAACGTGACGAGCGCGACTCTCGAACGTCGGACATTTCGCAGACCTCTTACCCTGGGAGAGTCCGATGAAAACGAAAACCTACGCGTTCATGTCACTGTCTATTGTGCTGGTTTCACTTTCCGCTGTGCCCGCATACGCCGGCCTCAGTTTCTGGGGCAGGAGCGTACCAGCGGCGGGGAAGCGAGGATCCGCCATTCCTGTCGAGGTCCCATCGTCGATCAGCGCCCTTCTGCGGGAGGCATCTGCCGCGACTGGTCTCGATCACAATCTTCTGGCCGCAGTCGTTTTCCGCGAATCCGCCTTCAACTCGGCGGCTGTTTCGAGCCGGGGTGCGCAGGGACTCATGCAGCTGATGCCGCGGACGGCCCGCTTTCTCGGCGTCACAGACTCCTTCGACGCCAGGCAGAACATCTTCGGCGGCGCAAAGTACCTGAAGATGATGCTCGATCAATTCGATGGCAATCTGGACATGGCCCTGGCCGCCTACAACGCCGGCTCTGAGGCTGTGAAGAAGCGTGGCCTGAGCGCCACACCTGAAGCCGTAGCCTACGTTGCGGCTATAAGAAGCTACTACTCCCCGGGGCGCTGAGCTCTTCATCGTTACGCTGAACAGTGCGGCTCCGCGTACACGCTCCCTGGTCGCGTTGCGCCCGCCCGCTCCCTCGGACTTCGAAGTTGAGACACGAGGGTCGTGAAGCCTTCTGCTGCGAGGCTTTCCGCAAGTAAGGGTGCGGACCTCATTCCGATGAGCACGCCATCCCCAGCCACTCCAGGACGCTTGTCGTGCGAAGAGGAATCTCCGTTCCGCGCCGCGCTGGTAGCGGTCAAGCGCGTCTGCACGGAACGGAGATTCCTCTTCGCACTCCAGGCTGCGAAACGATGCCGGTCATGCGGCCCATCGGAATGACGTGGAGAAAGTTTGACTGGCCCCCATTTCTCATAGGGTGGGAATTGCGGGCTACTGGTTACTGGCTACTGACTCCTTCCTCACCACAGACTCTTGCTGGCGCGGCCGCTGCATCGGGTCCCGAAGGATGATCGAAATCTGATTGCAACTTCGTCCGAAGTCTCATAAAAGCAAAGAGTATTTATTCGTCGTGCCGGTAGACCACCGATACGACTCAATCCGACTCCACAGAGTTGAAGGAGCAGTGAATGCCGACTGAGCAGTTAGTGGGTGATTCGTTGGATCAGAAGCTTCTACTGAAATCGTTACAGGCCGCACGCAAGGGAAACTTCTCGCTGCGGCTTCCGGACGATCAGACTGGTACCGCCGGGAAGATTTATGACGCAGTGAACGAACTGCTCGAGATGAACCAACGTCTCGTGCTCGAAATCGGTCGCATCAGCGATGTAGTGGGGAAGGAAGGAAAGCTCGGACAGCGTGCAGCGCTCAACGGCGCTGCGGGGGGCTTCCTCGAGAGCATTGAGTCCGTGAACTCGTTGATCTCGGATCTGGTGCAACCCACCGTCGAGGTCTCCAGGGTCATCGGGTCCGTCGCCAAGGGTGACCTCGGGCAGACCATGGCCACCGAGTTCGACGGCCGCATTCTCAAAGGCGAATTTCTACGAACGGCGAAGACCGTGAACACCATGGTCGATCAGCTGAGCTCCTTCGCCTCGGAAGTCACGCGCGTCGCACGCGAGGTCGGTACTGAAGGAAAGCTCGGAGGCCAGGCGCAAGTGAAAGGCGTGGCCGGCACGTGGAAAGACCTGACCGACAGCGTCAACTACATGGCCAGCAACCTCACCGCCCAGGTGCGTAACATCGCCGGCGTGACCACTGCCGTTGCCAACGGTGATCTCTCCAAGAAAGTCACCGTCGATGTGAAGGGCGAAATCCTCGAACTGAAAAACACCATCAACACGATGGTCGACCAGCTGAGTTCCTTCGCATCCGAAGTTACACGCGTTGCTCGAGAGGTCGGCACAGAAGGGAAACTCGGCGGACAGGCGCGAGTGACCGGCGTGGCCGGTACCTGGAAAGATCTCACAGACAGCGTGAATTACATGGCTACGAACCTCACCAATCAGGTTCGAAACATTGCTGGTGTGACCACCGCAGTTGCAAACGGAGATCTCTCCAAAAAGATCACTGTCGATGCAGCAGGCGAGATTCTCGAACTGAAAGAGACCATCAACACGATGGTCGAGCAGCTGAACTCCTTTGCCTCAGAGGTTACGCGTGTAGCGCGTGAAGTAGGAACGGAAGGAAGACTGGGCGGGCAGGCACAGGTAAAGGGAATTGCCGGTACGTGGAAGGATCTCACCGACAACGTCAACTTCATGGCCGGAAACCTCACCGCCCAGGTGCGAAACATCGCCGAGGTGACTACGGCCGTCGCCAGCGGCGACCTGTCGCGCAAGATCACCGTGGACGTCCGCGGCGAGATCCAGCAGTTGAAGGAGACCATCAACACGATGGTCGACCAGCTGCGCGGCTTCGCCTCGGAAGTC
>JBKJUK010000305.1:0-10235 GCA_046590705.1 Thermoanaerobaculia bacterium | reverse complement strand
GAAGGTCAGCGGGAAACCGGACGCCGAACTGTTCTATCTGCGCGACGGCGAACTCGTACACCAGCCGGCCGGAAAGAAAGAGGAACGGTATCGACGCGCAGACGCACGATGAAGTCGGGCCTCCGGTCGTCATCGTAGGACCCGTCTTTCCGTACCGCGCGGGCATCGCCTACTGCACGACTCGTCTCGCTGAGGTGCTCGCCTCATCGCACAAAGTCATCGTTTCTTCCTTCTCGCGACAGTTCCCTGCACGCTTTTACCCGGGATCCTCTGATCTCGATCCGACGCTCGAAGATCGCAGGCCTGCTTCGGCTCGTTTTGAACTGGATGTGCTGAATCCAGTCTCCTGGATACGCGAAGGGTTGCGCATCAGAAGTGAGAATCCTTCGACAGTGATTTTCGTCTGGTGGATCTGGGTGTGGGCTCTCCCTTACCTCGTGCTGATGGTTTTTCTCCCGAAGAGCACGCGAATCGTCATGCAGTGTCACAACGTCACCGACAAAGAGCCATCATTCTGGAAAACGGCGTTGACCAATCTGGTGTTGTCGCGCGCGGACGTCTGCGTGGTACACGCAGCAACAGAGGCCGCGGCGCTCGACAGCAGGCTCTCACACCGGATCAAACCGGAAGTCGTTCGCACTTTTCTGCCGGTGCATGAACTCGGAGGCGCCATTCCTTCTCGGGCGGTTGCGCGAGTAGCGCTTGGCATCACGGCTTCTCGAACGGCCCTCTTCTTCGGACACGTTCGTCCGTTCAAGGCACTGGATGTGGTGCTGCGCGCCTGGCCGGCAGTGGATCCTGGTGTTCAACTTCTCATCGCTGGAGAGGTCTGGTGGAACAGCGAAGCAGAGTATCGACATCTGATCGCCGAACTCGGCCTCGGTCATGACCGCGTCCGAGTCGAGTTCCGTTTCATCCCCGACGAAGAGATCGCACAGTGGTTCGCAGCGGCCGACATCGTTTTGGCGCCTTACCGTCACGAAGCGCAGAGCGGCGTGGTGATGACGGCATTTCACTTTCATCGTCCCGTGATCGCCACCAGGGTTGGAGGGATGCCCGAGATCGTGATCGAAGGCCAGACCGGGCACCTGATCGAGCCTGACGATGCGGATGCGCTCGCTTCGGCGGTGAATCACTTCTTCCGTAATTCTGACGCGCGCTCGATGGAAGCGGAATGCGCAGAGGCCGCCCGGAGGTATTCGTGGGAGAGATACGCCGAGGTGCTGCAGCAGCACCTCTAGTAAACTGCGCCTGCCGATGGTTCCCCACAAACGAAAACGACTGAAGCTCGGTCTCGAGCTCACCTCGAAATGCAATCTGCGATGCGGCATGTGCCCGCTTCCAGTCCTTCGTCGTCCCTACGAAGATATGGAGTGGTGGGTTGTCGAGAAAGCAGAGCGTGAGATTCATTCACTCGGACTGAAACTCAAATGGCTTCACGAGATGGGCGAGCCGCTGTTGTACGGAAGGATCGATGACGCCATCCGTCTTTTTCCTGAGGCCAGTCTTTCGACGAATGGCCTGCTGCTCACCGAGGCTATGGGGGAGAAGCTTCTATCCGCCGATTTGAAGCGCATTCGCATCTGCGTCGACACGGTGAACCGGGATGTGTACCCGAACATCCGAACCGGCGGAGACTTTGAAAAACTGATTGCTCTTACCCGTGACTTTCTGCGGCAGGCCAAAGACTCACCGATTCGCATTGAGATTCAGAAGATGCGTTCTCGCCTCACAGTCGACGAGACCGTCGACGATTTCCGGAAGCTGTTCGATCTCAGGCAGTTCCGCAACGCCAGTGTCATCGAGAAGACCTGTGAAGCGCTGGACGTGAACGAAGAGACTGATCTGCACGGAAAATTCTACGGTTGCGTGCAGGGTGCTTTCTTCACCTGGATCGTCATCTTCGCGGACGGACGGATGACGCACTGCTGCTACGACGCGCATGGAGATCAGGTGATCGGCGACCTGAAGGTGAACACGATCACCGAGATTCTCGAAGGGGAGCGTTTTGAATCGATGTTCAAGGCCTTCGAGCAACGCGATTTTTCGGGACTGCCACGTTGTGCTGAGTGCTTCCGGCACGGAGGTGAATCGTCGGCCTTCAACGGAATGCTGGCCAAGGTTCAGAACCTTCCGGACCTGGCCAAAGACGTGGTTCGAAAAGTGATCGACGTTCGCTATCGCGGGTAATTGAACTGTTGCGCCGTGTGCGTTCTGTGTTTTTGAGCTCGGTGTCAGGTGGAGCACGGGCTCTCCTGCCTGTGCCGCGAGACCGGACTTTCCTGCCGCCTATACCCCGGCCCCCGGCCCCCAGACCCGGTTCTACGAACTTCCGCTATCATGCGCAGCCGTGAAGTTCATCGAAACACGCCTTCCAGGGGTAGTCATCGTCGAGCCAACGCTGTTTGGCGACGAACGCGGCTACTTCATGGAGACGTTTCACAGCGAGCGCTTTGAGGCGGCTGGACTACCTCATGAGTTCGTGCAGGACAACCAGTCACGTTCTGCCCGGAACGTGTTGAGAGGGCTGCACTACCAGGAGCCGAAAGGGCAGGGGAAACTCGTTCGTGCGATTCGAGGATCGATCTTCGATGTGGCCGTTGACGTTCGGCGCGGCTCTCCGAATTTCGGCGAGTGGTTTGGCACGGAGTTATCGGAGGAGAATCGAAGGCTGCTCTGGGTTCCGGTGGGCTTCGCACATGGTTTCGCCGTGCTGAGCGAGAGTGCCGACGTGGCCTATAAATGCACCGCGCTCTACAACCCGCAGACCGAGCGTGGCCTGCTCTGGAATGATCCGGCAGTGGGGATCGATTGGCCTGTCAGCAATCCGACGCTCTCCGAAAAAGACGCGATCGCACCGCTGCTGAAAGATTCGATATTTCTGCCGCAGTACTGATTACCCGTACGGGAGGGGCCCTGCAGCGACGCGGTCCATGTGGAGCACAGGCAATCCTGCCTGTGGCGCGGGGTACTGACTTCGAAGGGAGATTCCGCGGAGAGTCACCTTCATCAGGGACCTTCGCCGACAAGTCTTCAAAGTAGCAAAAACTGGGTTTCGATTCACATCTCCCCGCCACAGGCAGGATTGCCTGTGCTCCACACGTCTCGGATGGATGAACTCGAACCGCGCAGATCCCGTTAGCTGCTACCTCTGCGCTCCGTCCTCGACCGATTCGCCTGGCGCGGCCGCGGCAGCGGGAAGGGGAACCTGGGAGGGCTGACCGGCGGTGGTGGTGACGGTAACCGGCATACGGGCAGACGCCGGAGTCACGATGTAGCGGATGACGGTGCGCGGCTCCGCTTCTGTCTCGGCGATCTGCAGGACAACCTGTTTCGCCGCGCCCTGCATTGATACGCCTGGAATGAAGGGGTCGAGCATGGCCTGTGTCAGATTCACTTCGAGTGATCGCCAGTCCTTGTTCTCAGCGGGGTAGGGCGGAGCGGGGTCCCATGCGCGAAACTGAGCGAGATAGGTCACGTAGTAGTGCCAGACCTGAGGGAAAGAGTCCTTTGTGGCGAGGGTATAGACCCTGGCCTGTGGTCCGTACTGATTGCGGATCATCACCGAATCGCGCCTTGTCAGATCGTCTCGATAGCCCGCGCCTGTGTAGAGTGGAATGGCCTTGCTGATGGCCGCCAGCTCCACGGCTGGATTGGTCGACGCGGAAGGAGAATTTGCATCTTTCTTCTCGGTCTTTCCACTTTCCAGTGTTTGCGCGGTGGTCTCCTGCCCGCCGGTGCATGCGGAGAAAACCGAAACGAAAACGAGGGAGGCGAACAAGGTTGTATGGCGGGATTCCGATGTCATCGAGCCTCTGAAAAGCAATCGCTGTGCCGGTGTGGAATGCTGCGGCCGGGGTCAGGGGGCCGGGGGCCGGGGCGACGACGTCTACCGATCTACCGTATAGCGTTGATAGCCAGTTCTAGTTTGGGCGTCCGAGTTTTGCGCGGCGGCTGGAAAAACTTCGCAGTCGGTCGAGCGCAGTCTCACCGCCGTACTGGTCGACGATCTTTTCGTCGTACTCGTCAGAAATCGTGGCCACATTATTCAACGATACGATGAATTGCTCGGCCTGCATGCCGCGTCCGAGAAAGGAGTGAGAGTAGAAGACGTCATTTCCCACCAGACTGAATGCCCCCAACGGAATCTCGGCATTGAGTTTCAGCAGCTCGCCCATCAGTTCACTGCTCGGCTCCACTCCCTGAACGCAGAAGGCCAGGACTTCGATGATGGCGTTATCTTCTTCGTAGGGATCGACAGAGATTTCCACGACGGTTGACCCGTACTTCAGATAGAAATCGCAGTGCTCCGCGTCGTCAAAGTGTTCGTCCACGAGCTCGTCCAGGAAGACCTTCACCTGACGGTATGTGCTTTCCTGACATCTCGAGTTGAATTCCTCACGGGCCATGGCTGCATTATAGAGATGGAAGAGAAAGATTGCAGATCGGAGATCGAAGATGAAAGACGAGGAATTAGATTCGACCGCCGGATCGGCAGCCGAATCCGTTCGCATTTCCAGTGGGTACGGCGCCGCTGCCTTCGATTCTGCCAACCGTCGTCGCCTGATTCTGTCGAAAGGGCGGGAACGCGCCATCTCGAATCGCCACCCCTGGATCTTTTCCGGCTCAATCGAGCGGGAAGAGGGCGCGCAGAACGCCGCTGTCGCTGACCTCTTCGACAATAGAGGAGCATTCGTCGCTTCCGGCTTCTACTCGATGCATTCACAGATTCGATTGCGAGCGCTGACGTTCGACAAACCGCTCGAGGCTGCAACGCTGGAGCAACGTCTGCGGGACGCGGTGGCTCGTCGAGCGCACCTCCTCACTGACGGCTCCACCACTGCGGCAAGGATGATCCACTCGGAAGGGGATGACCTGAGCGGGCTGATCGTCGATCGCTTCGGTGACGTCGCGGTCGTTGAAATCACTTCGGCCGGGCTCGACAGACTTGCTGGTTGGATTCTGCCGATTCTCTCTGAACTGCTCGGCGCTCGAACCCTGCTGATCAAGAACAGTCTTTCTGCCCGCCGCAAGGAGCAGCTGAGCCAGGAGGATCGGCTGGAAGGTGAGCCGCGAGAAGAGGTAGAGATTCTGGAGAATCATCTTCGTTTCGTGGTCAGCCTCAAAGGCGCTCAGAAGACAGGATTCTTCCTCGATCAACGCGACAATCGACAACTCGTACGAAACGAGGCACGTGGAAAGAGCGTGCTGAATCTGTTCTGCTACAGCGGCGCATTCGGCGTTTACGCCGCCGCAGGAGGCGCGACAGAGATCAGTGAAGTCGACATCTCTGCACCGGCGCTCGAGCTGGCGCGTAGAAATCATGCGCTGAATCAATCGACGAAGGTGTCGTTCACTGCTGCCGATGTCTTCGAGTATCTCCGCGAGCGTGCCTCTGCAGGCACCAGGGACGACCTCGTGATCTGCGATCCGCCTGCTTTCGCCAAATCCAAAGGTGACATTGATCGCGCCGCACGGGGATACAAAGACATCAACCTTTTCGCCATGAAGTCGGTAAAGTCAGGCGGCCGGATGTTGACCTTCTCATGTTCCGGCCATCTCAGTCCCGAAACGTTTCAGCAGATCGTCCTCGCTTCCGCCATCGATGCGGGTCGGAGGGTATCGATCGTCCGCAGGCTCGGCGCCGGCAGCGATCATCCGGTGTCGATCTTCTGCCACGAGAGTGAATACCTGAAGGGCCTGATGCTGCAGTTCCTTGATTGAATTCGGGCCGGGGTCTGGGGGCCGGGGGCCGGGGTAGAGGCAGCTGCAAAGTACATTCGAGTTTTTGATGTTTCCGCTTCCACTCCGGCCCCCAGACTCCGGCCCCCGGCCCGCAGTTCAACGCTCTCACGTACAATTCACCGGTGACCACGACTCCAGTTCCGTCGCGCAAGTCGATCGACATCACAATTTCGTATGTAGGCGACCTTCTTCGAAACGCCGGCTTCATCGACGATAAGCAGCGAGGTGAACTCGAGAATCTCGACCGTCAGTTCAAGGCCCAGAGCCGCGCCAAAATCCGAGGAGAGGAGATACCCAGCCTCTTCAAGGAGGTCGTGGCCCTCAATCTGACTGATGCCTCCGGTCAGGGAACGCGTATTGACGAATTCCTACTCGCGCGGCTGATTGCGGAAGAGGCTCATCTTCCCTTTTTCAAGATCGATCCACTGAAGCTCGACATCGATTTCATCGAGAAGAAGATCTCCCGCCCTTTCGCACGCAAGCACAAAATGATGCCCATCCAGATGCGCGACGGCCGCCTCGTCGTCGCAGTCGTGAATCCATTCGATGTGGCCGGCCTGGATTCGTACAGGATGATGGTGCAGTCCGAGCTCGAACCGGTGGTGGCCGCCGAGTCCGACATCATGCAGGTCATCAGCGAGTTCTACGGCTTCCGGGCCTCAGTCAATAAAGCCGAACGTGATCTGAAGGGCGGTTTCGATCTCGGAAATCTCGAACAGTATGTAAAACTCAAAAGTGGCGCCGACATCGAGACCAGTGACCAGCATGTGGTCAACGCCGTCGACTATCTGCTGCAGCACGCTTACGATTCCCGCGCCTCCGACATTCACATCGAGCCGAAGCGGGAGTACGCCCAGATCCGCTTCCGCATCGACGGGGTTCTGCACGAGATTCAACGTGTACCGAAGCTCGTGAATCTCGCTGTGACCTCGCGACTCAAGACTATGTGCCGCATGGATATCGCTGAAAAACGGCGACCGCAGGACGGCCGCATCAAGACCGAGCGAGAAGGTAAGGAAATCGAGTTGCGTGTGTCCACGCTCCCCACAGCCTTCGGCGAGAAAGTAGTCATGCGAATCTTTGATCCGGACATCCTGATCCGCGATCTCTCAGGTCTCGGCTTCTACGAGGACGAACTTCGAACCTTCGGCGAATGGATCAAGCGTCCGCACGGAATCATTCTGGTCACCGGTCCGACAGGTTCGGGAAAGACCGTCACGCTTTACTCTGCACTGAAGTTTCTCTACACCCCCGAGATCAACATCGTGACCATCGAAGACCCTGTGGAGATGGTCTACGACGATTTCAATCAGACCGCCGTGCAGAACAAGATCGGCATCACCTTCGCCTCGGCGCTCAGGACCATTCTTCGACAGGACCCCGATATCATCATGGTCGGAGAAATTCGCGATGCCGAGACTGCACAGAACGCTGTGCAGGCCGCACTCACAGGCCATCTGGTCTTCTCGACGCTGCATACTAATGACGCGGCCTCGTCCGTGACACGTCTGCTCGACCTCGGCATTCAGCCCTTTCTGATTTCATCGACTCTCATAGGCACAATGGCCCAGCGGCTTCTGCGAAAGATCTGCGAGGACTGCAAGCAGAATCGTCCACTCACGGTGGAAGAAGCGGGGATGCTCAACCTTCAGGCTCCCCAGGGCAAGCGGATCATCGTCAAGGAAGGAGGTGGCTGCATCCGCTGCAGGACCACGGGCTACTACGGGCGCACAGGGATTTTCGAGCTGCTGCCGGTCGACAGCTCCATCCGAGATGCCATCGATCGTGCCGATGATTTCGTGAAGATCAAGGAAATGGCGGTCAAGCGAGGGATGCGAACTCTGCGGCAGTCGGCACTGAGAAAACTCGCCGAGGGTTCCACGACCTTCGAAGAGGTCATTCGCGTCACGGGGATCTGACGGCAGGCCGGGGTCTGGGGGCCGGAGTAGGAGCGAACGGCACTTACGTTCGCATTCGGGTCGTCCTTCCTGTATTCGCCTGGGTCGCAATTGATCCGCAGCCGAAACCGCGAAGGGGAATCTCCGTTCCTCGCAGACTCGGTGTGCGGGGACAACCTCGCGCCAGCAACCCTTCTCGCGCTCATCGAAATGACGTCGCGCATGTGAGCGTGTGTATGCCGTTTCCTCTACTTCGGCCCCCAGCCCCCGGCCCCCGGCCCGGTGTATCCGGCTGACAAGCTGTTTCCGTCGTTGTATGATCCGCCACACTATGCATGTAGATGTAAGAAAAGAAGGCGATGTCGTCGTAGTCGATTTCGAGGGAAGACTGGTCGCAGGTGTTGGCGACGAACTTCTCTCTGAAGTCATCAACCAGCTTCTTGCGCTGGACCATAAGAAGATTCTCCTGAACCTGGCCAAAGTCGATTCGATCGACAGCATGGGCCTCGGTGAACTGGTGCAGAGCCGTAAGATTTCCGAACGCTTCGGCGCCTCACTCAAGCTCCTGCAGCCGCACGATCGCGTTCGTCACACACTGCACCTGACTCGGGTGCTGCCTATGTTCGAGGTTCACGAAAGTGAAGAGGACGCGGTGGCCAGCTTCGCCTGATTTTATTTTTTGGGGGTTGTTGGTGCGGCTGATGAACGCAGAACTCAGAACGCAGAACGATGAAGTAAAAAAGTAGGCAGGATCGTTCGTACAGGGCCGGTGAGCAGCAACGTCATTCCGAAGGAGCGCGCCGCGCTCGATGGCGAGCGCAGACAGGATTGCGACTGAGGAATCTACGCACAAGGTTCGCGCTCAATATTTACAGCGCGGTCCCTGTGCGTAGATTCCTCGCACCCACCCATCCCGCCGCTCGGAATGACGGCGCTCCTGCTGATGCACAGCGATCCTGTTTCTTTTTCTCAGTCGCCGCGCAGAGCGGTTCGGGGCTCGGGATGACTTCTGGTGGAATCCAAGTCGTCTGTTACCGGGTCAGGTTGCTCATCGAAGACGCTTCGGCGTGGTGCGTTTCTGCGCGGGCTTAGCTGCTTCCTTGCGTGAGGCGGCTGGCTTGACCTGGACCTTTCTGTTCGCAGGCACCACTGCCGTATCCGCAGGCTGATCCCGCTCTACGAGCGGCTGCGCAGGAGTAATAACCTCCGCGATCCCCGCACATCGTCTGACCATTGCCACCAGTGCCTGCGCATCCGGCGGAAGTCTCAGAAGCGAAAACCAGGGTTCGCCCTCCATTTCGTTCAGAGCCTGCTGCTCAGAAGCGCTGGCCAGGACGATGGTCTTTTTTCTCAAGGCCGGATCGCTCGTGAAATCGCGCGCTGTCTGATAGTCGAGTACGAGAATGGCGTCGGAGAGCGCGGGTTCGACGCTGACCTCTTCAGCCGTGAGTGGCCTCACATCGAATCCGCCGTAGAGGAGCGCGAGCGTGGTGAAGCCGCGGATGGTCTTGTCGCTGGCGCTCACGATCACGCGGCGGGAAGGGTTCTCCATGCAGCCCATTCTAGCCCGCATTTCGCGGGGCCATCGCAGGTGAAGGAAGTTGGTGCGCCCAGTAGGATTCGAACCTACGACCTACGGTTTCGGAAACCGGCACTCTATCCAGCTGAGCTATGGGCCCACTGGAAGGTGAGCGGCGGGATTCTAATCGAAACGGCTTCGTTTCGTAAGAAGTGACCTCGTGCCGACCTCGCTTACCAGAAACATTTCGCTGAAGTGCAAAGTTTCTGCGCACGAAAGCCTCGTGCTTTGTATAATCCCGCCGTCGAGCGCTCCGTGACCAGAAAGAAGATGTATGGCCCGCTAAAAGTCTTCTCCGGACGAGCTCATCCGACGCTCGGTACGGAGATCTGCTCAATTCTCGGTACCGAACCTGGAAAAGTCGCCCTCTACAACTTTTCTGATGGCGAGAATTACGTGCAGATTGATGAGAATGTTCGTGGTGCGGACGTCTTCATCATTCAACCGACCTGTCCGCCGGTCAATGACAATTTGCTCGAGCTCCTCATCATGCTCGACGCGTTCAAGCGCTCATCTGCGAGTCGCGTAACGGCGGTACTTCCGTATTACGGCTACGCTCGCCAGGACAGAAAAGACAAGCCACGCGTTCCCATCACTTCGAAGCTTGCCGCTGATCTACTGCAGGCAGCCGGGGCCGATCGCGTACTCACCATCGATCTGCATGCGCCACAGATTCAGGGATTCTTCAACATTCCTGTGGATCATCTTTTCGCGGCACCGGTGATCATCAAGCATCTCACCGCGATGAATATGACCGACCTCACCATCGTCGCCCCGGATGCCGGCGGTGTGGAAAGGGCCCGGGCCTACGCGAAACGGCTCGGAGCCACTCTGGCCATCATCGACAAGCGCCGCTTCGCGGCCAATCAGACCGAAGTGATGAATATCATCGGTGACGTGAACGGCAGGAATGTGGTGATCGTCGATGACATCATTGATACCGCTGGAACGCTCATCAACACAGTGGAAGCGCTGGTACGTGCAGGATCGAGGTCCATTTCCGCGACCTGCTC
>JBKJUK010000243.1:0-3981 GCA_046590705.1 Thermoanaerobaculia bacterium | reverse complement strand
CGGGATGGGTGGGTGCGAGGAATCTACGCACAGGGACCGCGCTGTAAATATTGAGCGCGAACCTTGTGCGTAGATTCCTCAGTCGCAGCTCTCTCTGCTCGATACCGAGCGCGGCGTGCTCCTTCGGAATGACGTTCATGGTCCGCACTGGCGCCCTGTTCAGACTTCAGCTGAGTAGCTGCTCCAGATCGTCCAGCTTGAGATCGCGCAGCAGGCTATTGTCGGCATTGATGATGGAGTCGGCAAGGTCCCGTTTGCTTTTCTGAAGTTCGAGAATCTTCTCCTCGACGGTGTCGCGCGTCACGAGTCGAAATGCGAACACAGGCTTATTCTGGCCGAGTCGATGCGCGCGGTCGACGGCCTGCGCTTCCACCGCCGGATTCCACCATGGATCCAGCAGGAAAACGTAATCAGCGGCCGTGAGATTCAGGCCGAGTCCACCTGCTTTCAGGCTGATCAGAAAGATCTCCGGACCCGAGTCACTCTGGAAATCGCGGACCTGCTCCTGCCGGTCTTTGCTCGAGCCATCCAGGTATGCATAGCGAATTTTCCGTGCGTCCAGACTCTGCCTGACAATCGACAGCAGGCTGGTAAACTGCGAGAACACCAGCGCTTTGTGTCCGCCCTCGAGCACGGTGTCGAGTTCAGCGAAGAGGTTATCGAGCTTGGCGCTTGAATTACTGATCTGGTGGCGATTGATCAGCCCTGGATGACAGGCTGCCTGTCGTAGTCTCAGAAGCGCTTCGAGGACATGCATTTTGGACTTCTGCATCCCGCTCTCTTCGATTTTACTCAGCAGCGAGGCACGGTAGTACTTCCGAAGCTCGTCGTACTGTTTACGTTCATCAGCACCCAGTTCGCAGTAGAGAGTCTGTTCCAGTTTGGCAGGAAGCTCGGGCGCAACCTGCTCTTTGGTACGCCTGAGAATGAAGGGCCGGAGTGCTTTGGCAAGTGCGACTCGTGTTTCGCTGCCGGCGGCCGCCGCGGCTAGTCCGCGCGTGCTGAAAGCCTTCGAGGAGCCGAACATCCCCGGGTTGAGAAACTCGAAAAGACTCCAGAGTTCGCCCAGGTGATTCTCGATCGGGGTTCCACTCAGGGCGAGTCTGTGGCGTGCGCGGAGCAGCCGGACCGCTTTCGCGGAGAGACTTGCCGGGTTCTTGATGGCCTGGGCTTCGTCGAGAATCACATACTCGAACTCGGTCTCCACGAGATGCTCGATGTCGCGTCGTACGGTTCCGTAGGTCGTCAGCACTACGTCGTATTTCTCGAAGGAGACGCCCGCCCTCTGCCTCTCAGTCGAGCTGTGGTCGAGCAACCGCAGTTTGGGAGCGAAGCGGCTGGCCTCTTCCTTCCAGTTGAAAATGAGCGAGCGCGGCATGACCACCAGTGATGCCGCACCGCCTCGCTTCTTTCGCGAACTGCGCAGCGATTCGAGGAGCGCGAGGACCTGAATGGTCTTTCCGAGTCCCATGTCGTCTGCCAGGCAGCCGCCGCAGCCGATCTCACGAAGGAAGTTGAACCACGAAAGTCCGAGCTGCTGATATAGACGCAGAGTTCCTTGAAATCCCTTTGGAGCATTCGCGGGCTCCAATTGCTCTACGGAGCGAAAACGCTTGCGCACCGAGGCGAACGAATCATCGAATGAAATCTCCTCTCGAGTCGCCAGCATTGCATCGAGAAGCATGGCCTGATTGGAGTTGAAGCGAATCGAGCCATCCTGGTTCGAGCCGACACTCAGCAATGGAGACATCCTCGAGATCCATTCTTCGGGGATCACCCCGAGGCTTCCGTCGTCGAGACGAATGAAGGATTCACGTTTCTTGATTGCTGCGAGAAGGAGAGGCAACGAGACATTTTCTTCGCCGTAGGAGGCTTCTCCTTCGAGTTCGAACCAGTCGACGCCGGAGGCAACGCGTGCAGCGAGTTTGGTGTGAGAACGAAACGCGCCGTCGTCTCCATCCACGGTCCAGCCCTCGGCCAGGAACGTGCGGATGAGGGCCGGCGCGCGCTCGAGACGAATGGTCCTCTTCCCGGAAAAGTCGAGCCGGGACAAGTGAGGTTCGAGTTGCGCACTCGATTCGCGCTCGCGCGGGAGGTCTCGAATGATCACCCTCTTTCCTTCGCGCGCTCGCGATGCAGTCTCTTCCAATGGAATGCGGAGAGTTCCGTAGTCGAAGAACAGGTTGGCGTAAAGGCGATCACGGGATGCGGCGAGCCTGAGTTGAAGGTGCGGCTTCGCAGGAAGTTCTACCTCTTCCCATTTGAGTTCCTCGGGCACTTCGAGTGGAGCTGCCACTGGAGAGTTCAGCAGCTCATCCATCAGTGAGTCGCCGTCCGTCAAGGGAACTTCGATCGCTTTTGCAGGAAGTCTGCGAAGCAGCGGAACCCATGCCCAGGCTTCGCCGTAGTCGGCTCGCGAAACGATCCCGTTCGAAATCACGAAGCCGGGCAGCAGAAGCGTTGGGGTGCGCAGATCCATTGACTGTCCGCCTCGCTGAAGGTATCCCTCGAGGCGATACAGTTTGGGCGTCGGCAGAATCTTGAGCAGGAAACGCCAGGGCTCTTCATTTTCGTCCCACAGCAAAGGGTGAGAAAGGTCAGTCTCGCCGCGGTCCTTGAAATACAGCCTTCCAGTGCGCGCGAGCCGCGGGAGAAAGAAGTCCGACACCGCGCTGATTTGCGAAATGGCTGGAGTACGTCGTGCTCGTTGACTGTACGAGTAGTACGAGATTCGCTCCGGCACCGGAAGCAGGCCCAGGATTTCCCGGTCGGCAGCGTCGGGAAGCAAATGAAGCTGCGCCACGTCCAGGGTGAAGTCGCGCAACTTCGAGACGCGCCCGGACTGAAGATCGGTCTGGCTGAATACTCGAACGGTCAGGCCGTCGTACAGAGTGAGTTCGCGATCGATTCCGTAATAAATCCGTAGTGATGGAGGAAGTGGCTTTTCGGGAGCTTTCTCGAGGGGTTGAAGAGACCTGAAATTGGATCTCCAGTATGTTGGCCTCTCGAAGTCCCTCTCCCTTCTGTTTTCGAGCGCCCTTTTTCTGTTCTCCTCCGGGTGCACTGCGATGAAATCTACAGGTACGAAGCCGTGAAGCAGTCCTTGACCACCGGTAGCGAGGACGGTGGCCCAGACGTGCTTGCAACAGTCAGAGGTGTCCGCGAAGTACCTGCAGGTGCATGAAACGTTCAGCACCTCTCCCGATCGCACCAGCACGACGTCGTACTTCCCCGTGCCCCGGACCTGAGCACTGATGATCTCCGACGATGTAGTGATCAGCGCGACCCGTCCGTCGAAGTAGTAGGTTTTTCCGCGCTCCTGTATGTGGGGTTCGACTAGGCGTTTTAGTGTTTGGTGGAAGGACATGAAGGTAGGGATTGCGTGTTTTCGAGCGAGATGATCTGCGGCTATTGTACGAGGTATCTACGCCGAGAAGCCTCGCAGAGAATGATGGCGCGCGACGTCTCGGCGTAGATTCCTCAGTCGCAGTCCACTCTGCGTTGGATACCGCGCACTGCATGCACCTTCTAATGAACGGTTTCTGGATATCGGTGTGAGGTCTGCCTTTGAGGGCCGGAGGCCCGGCATCGAAATAGCCCAGGCCGTGAGGCCTTGGGGTCTCGAATCGTAACGACGATGATTCCGAGCCCCGGAGGGGCGGCATCGCGACTTCCGTGAAAGCTCGTCTGTGCGTGATGTTCGCCGATCATTGCGCAAAGAATCTTCAGTACGGTGAGTCGCTGTTTCAATAAACATGCTGAAGCCAATTCGTCGAGAACTATTCGCGAACCTGATGGTCGGATGACAGTGATACGGCAGTTGAACGGAAGTGGCGATGCCGCCCCTTCGGGGCTCTTGAATCGTGGCGATGCGCGGTCCACGGCCTCACGGCCGTGGCTAAAGAGATGCCGCCCCTCCGGGGCTCCGTGTGTGTTGGTTGCAGGAGCGATACTTACGATTGTCGACGACTACTCGCTGCG